>JACQGN010000017.1 GCA_016199545.1 Betaproteobacteria bacterium
GCCCAGCAATAAACCGCTGCTGTCAGCTTGGATCGCGGTTTTCTCGATGGGGGAGGAAGCCAGCATGAGCATAAGGCCGATCATGCGCATCCGGCGAGCACTTTCGCACTGGCTCCCGGCGCCCGGACTCAGCCCGGCGAAATCGCGGGCGGATTGATTTTCTTATCGCTTTATCGCTTGGAACAGCCGGGCATGTTCGCGTGGCAGATCTTCGACGCCAAGATCATTCCTGTGCTCCGCGACGAGTACCGCATCAAGCGCGTGACCAAGGCCCGGGCGGACACGCTGGAGGATCTGGTCAAGAAACTCGAAGGGGTGAACGCCGAGGCGTGCCTCCGGGAAATCAAGGAGTACAACAAGGCGGTGCGCACCGACATCCCGTTCAACATGGCAATAAAGGACGGGCGCTGCACGGTGGGGCTCAAGGTCAACAAGTCGAACTGGGCGAACACGATTGACACGCCCCCGTTTGAAGCGTATGCCGTAACCTGCGGCGTCACCTTCAGCTTCGGCGGCGTGAAGGTCGGCAACAACGCGGAAGTCGAGGACACCGGCGGCAAACCGATTCCGGGACTTTTCGCCGCGGGCGAGATGGTGGGCGGGATCTTCTGTCACAACTACCCGGGCGGCACGGGTCTCACGTCCGGTGCGGTGTTCGGCAAGCTTGCCGGCACGAGCGCCGCGGGCTACGTCAAGCGGAAGTGAGGGATGCGGTGCGGGGATCACGCGGGCAGTTTGAACGAGGAGGGACCATGTTTACTATTCGGAGAATCGCGGCATTGGCATTGGCAATGAGTTGCACCACGCTCGCCGCCGGTCAGGTTGCGCCATTTCCCGTGAAGCCTATCCGCATGGTGGTGCCGTTCCCGCCGGGCGGCACCACCGACATCCTGGCGCGCGTGCTGGGCCAGAAGATGGCCGATAACTGGGGGAAAACGGTGGTGGTGGACAACCGCTCGGGCGGCAGCGGCGTGATTGCCGCTGAAATCGTGGCCAAGGCCACGCCTGACGGACATACCGTGTTTGCCGGCACCACCAGCGAAATGGCGACCAACCCGAGTCTGTTCCGGAAGCTGCCCTACAGTGTCGAGAAGGATTTCGCGCCGGTCGCGCTGGCGGCCACGGCGCCGTTGGTGCTGGTCGCGCATCCCTCGCTACCCGCAAGATCGGTCAGGGAGCTGATCGATCTCGCGCGAGCCAGACCGGGGACGCTGTCGTATGCCTCGGTCAGCAACGGTTCGCCGCAGCATCTGTCCGGGGAGATGTTAAAGAGGCTCAGCGGAATCGAGATCGTGCACGTGCCGTACAGAGGGGGCGGACCCGCGACCACCGCGTTGCTTGGCGGGCACGAAGTGAAGTTTGGTTTTGTCGCCACGGCACCGGTGATGCCGCACGTGAGGGCCGGGAAACTGCGGGCGCTGGCGGTCTCGACCGCAAAGCGCTCGCGGGCGGCGCCCGACGTGCCTACGCTGCAGGAAGCCGGCGTGAAGGACTTCGACACCAGCGTCTGGTTCGCGTTTTTCGTGCCGGCGGGGACGCCGCAGCACGTCATCGGCGCGTTGCATGCCGAGATCACGCGCATCCTGAAACTGCCCGATGTGACCGAGCGCTTGACGGGGCTGGGGCTCGAGATTACGTTGTCCTCACCCGAGGCGCTGACGCGCTTTGTCAGATTGGAAACCCTCAAGTACCGCAGGATAATCGAGGCTTCCGGCACGCGCCTGGATTGAACCCGGTGCACGCTGCGATTCGGTCGGCGATACGGCCGGGGACTCGCGCGTTTCATCCGGGAGGACCGGACGAAGTGGTCAACAAGGAAATGTCGCGCATGTCGGAGAACGTTGGAGTCATTGGCCTGGGCGCGATGGGCTTGGGCGTGGCCAGATCGCTGCTGCGTGCCGGTTTCCGCACCCACGCCTGCGATGTGCGGCGCGAAGTGCTTGATGCCTTTGCTGCGGAAGGCGGCACCGCCTGTGCCACGCCGGCGGAACTGGGCGCTGCCTGTGAGGTCGTGCTGACCCTGGTGGTGAATGCGCAGCAGACCGAGACGGTGCTGCTGGGCGAGAGCGGGGCGGCCGGCGCGATGCGCCCCGGATCAGTGGTGATCGCGAGCGCCACCATCGCTCCCGAGTTCGCCGAATCGCTGGCAGCTCGGCTCGAGGCGAAAGGCATTCGCATGATCGACGCGCCCGTTTCGGGCGGCGCGGCGAAGGCCGCCAGCGGGCAGCTTACCGTCATGGCCTCGGGCGCCCCGGAGAATTTTGCGAAGGTTGAGGGCGTGTTCAACGCCATCGCGCAGAAGGTCTATCGCGTGGGCGGAGCGCCTGGCGCGGGCTCCAAGGTCAAAATGATCAACCAACTTCTCGCCGGCGTGCACATCGCCGCGGCGGCGGAAGCGATGGCCATGGGCATACGCGCCGGCGCCGATCTGGAAGTGCTGTACGAAGTCATATCGAACAGCGCCGGCTCGTCGTGGATGTTCCGGAATCGCGTGCCGCACATACTTGCCGGCGACTATACGCCGCTTTCCGCGGTCAACATTTTCGTCAAGGACCTGGGCATCGTGCTCGACACGGCGAAGAAGTCGGTGTTTCCGCTGCCACTCACGGCCACGGCCCACCAGATGTTCATGCTGGCCGCAGCCGCAGGGCACGGCGGCGAGGACGATTCGGCGGTAGTCAAGATTTTTCCGGGGATCGAGTTGCCGCAGAAAAAGGGCTGAGCCATGCCGCCCGGACGCATCGGCGGCAATTTCACCGGCACTACCGATCTGGCGAACAACCCGCTGTGGAGCGGCATGCGCATGATGCAGACCATTTGCGTGCCCGCGGCTCCGTTCGCCGAGGAGGTTAACCGCTGCTGTCAGCTTGGATCGCGGTTTTCTCGATGGGGGAGGAAGCCAGCATGAACATCAGGCCGATTATACGCACTGGAGGCGCGCTTTCGTACTGGCTCCCGATCCACGGGGTCGGTGCGGCGAGATCGCGGCCGGATTGATTTTCTTATCGCTAGCAAAACGTCAAGGAGCAGGCCGAAATGATCTACAAGGTGACGCGCGAAGGCGACAAATTCGGTCTCACGCAAGCGGACAAGGAGGGCTACGCTGCAGCAACGGATCTGCTGTTCTTGAACGGCGCAGCACCGCACGCCGGAGGGCCCTGAGCGATGCGCTGGCTCTACTACGTGGTGGAGAACGCCTGGGTCGTGCGCGTGAGCGATGACTGGGTCGAGATGGGGATCCTCCAGGCCGACGGCACGTGGCTGCCCGACAGTGACATCGGCTGGGTCCAAAAGGACGGCAGAAGGATCAAGAGCGAGGCGGAAGCCATGCAGGAAGCCCGCGAAATCTTCGATCTGCGCGGCGTACCACACTCCCTCGGATCCACCGCCAAGGGACCCTGAGCCATGGCCCAACCCGCAGCACGCCTGACCGACCCGACCCTCCACGCGGCGATCCCGATCATCTCGGGCTCGCCGGACACGATCATCGGCGGCCTGCTCGCCGCGCGCCTCGACGATCTGGTCACGCCCTGCCCGGTGTGCTGCACGCCGCCGCCCGGCAAGATCGTCAAGGCGTCGATGACCGTGTTCATCAACGACCAGGCGTGCGCGCGCATCGGCGATCTGGTCGCGTGCGGCGCCGGCACGACGCCGCCTGGCGGCGGGTCGCACGCGCCGGTGTCGATCTACGGCGTCAAGAAGGAGGACAACTACGTCGAGAAGGCGTTCAACGACGACGCGTTCATGATCGAGGAGCAGGCGGGCGACCCGAAGAACCCGCCGCCGCCCGACGTGCAGCCGGAGCGCAAGCCGGTGAGCTTCCTCAACGGGCTCAGCCTCGACCTCGATCTCGGCAGCCGCTCGGGCAAGAAGGGCATGGGCGCGGGGCCGAACGCGATCGCCATGGGCGACTTCACCGTGATCGTGGGGGGATGACGTGAGCTCCGCGACTCCCTTCGTCGCCTCCGCGCACGTCGCCGGCCCTGCCGGCGCGTGGGCCGAGCAGGTGTGGCTCGAGGAGTCGTGGAACTTCAGCCTCGCGCTCGAGGTCTTCGGCGCCGCGCTCGCGCACGAGGCGGACGCGGGCGACTGGCTGGCGTATTCGGACCTCTTGCCAAGCGCGGCGGAGCTGAGCGAACCCTCGGGGCCCGGGGTGTCCCCGGGGACGGAGTCTTCGCTCGCGCAGCCCTCGTTCGCGGCCCTGCTCGACGCGCGCTCGGAGGGCTCGCGCGCGCGCGTTCGTGGTGATCGCGAAGGCGCCCGAGAAGGAGCGCGAGCTCCTGATGCCGGGTGCGTTGGCGTTTTCCACCATCCGCCCGCAAATCATCTATCTTTCAACATCCCTTCGCCGCCCGCCGTTGACCTGGACCCAATCGTAGTGGGGCATGCCGCGTTGCGGTGCTGCGCAGTCGTGGTCCGTGCGTTTCGTCCAGCATGGGACGGGAGCGCAAACCAGGAGGAAGACGAGCTTGCACGCTAGACAGCGGTGCGCCGCTGCGAGGCGCCGCGAGTGGCTGGCGTTGCTGTGCAAGCACATTCCCGACCGCTACGAACACCTGGTGCGCTACGTGGGGTGGTACTCGAACCGTGCGCGGGGCGAGCGCGCGAAGAAAGCCGCGCTTCCGGCGGGCGGCACCCTGCCGTCGCCGGTCGAGGAGCCGGCGAATGAACTTGCGGCTCGCGCAAAAGCCGCTTGGGCGCGGCTCATTCGCGAGGTCTATGAGGTCGATCCGCTCGAATGCCCGAAGTGCAAGGGGCCGATGCGCGTCATCGCTTTGATCGACGATCCCGCAGTCGTCCGGCGCATCCTGGAGCACCTGGGATTGTGGGCGCCGCTGCCCACCGAGCGCAGTCCACCGGTCGA
>JACQGN010000196.1 GCA_016199545.1 Betaproteobacteria bacterium
ACGACACCTGACGGCGATCAGGCGCAATGGCCTGGCTTTGATTGCCCCGAGCGGTCGCGTCAGCGTTGAAATTCAAGCCGAGCTCGAGCCGCGTGCAATTGGAGCCTGTGACGTCGTTATCGTGACCACGAAGATGTGGGCGGTCGAAGCGCTCGCGCCCACGCTCCAGCCGCTGCTGGGGGAAAACACCGCCGTCATTCCGGTCCAGAACGGGATCGATGCTCCGGGGATGCTCGCCAGGACTCTCGGATGGCGCCACGTGGTCTATGGATCCGCATCGATGAACGCCGCCATGGAGGAGCCCGGCGTGATCCGTCAAAGAAATCCCAATTACGGGCTCACCGTGGCCGAGGCGCGAGGCCATGAATTCGCCAGACTGCTCAAGGTCAAGGAAATCTTCGGGGCCGCGGGTATTTCGGTCGAAGTCGCTACCGATGGCCCCGCCCTGCTGTGGGACAAGTTCATCGGATTGGTTGCGAACAGCTCATTGTGCGCGCTGCTCCGCTCGCCCATGGGCGTCGTGCAAAAGGACGATGACTGCTGGGCGCTCTACACCGCCGTATTCAACGAGGCCGTTGCGGTTGGGCGCGCGGCGGGCATTTCGATACCCGCGCAGAAGGCTGAGGCGCGGCTCGCGCGCGCGCGAACATCGCCACCGATGGTGATGCCCTCGATGGCTGTCGATCTGATGGCGGGCAAGCGTCTGGAGCTGCCGTGGCTGGGTGGGCGAGTCAGGGAGCTTGGAAAGAAACACGCCATACCTACGCCGGCGAACGATTTCATTTGGGCCGCGTTAAAGCCGTTCTTGGCTGGTACAACCCCTCTCCTTTGAGGAGCACGCTTCATGGCAAACAAGATTCGCTTGGGATTCGTTGGGGCCAACGTCCGTTCGCAGTGGGCCTCCCAGTCGCACTTTCCGGCGCTGCTGGCGAGCCCGGATGTCGAGATGACCGCGGTCTGCACCACCCGGCCTGAGACCGCGGAAGCGGCGCGCAAGGCCTTCGGCGCGAAGCTCGCGTTCACCGATTTTCGACAGATGGCGGCATCGAAGGAGATCGACGCGGTGGCCGTGGTGGTGCGGGTGCCGTCGCACTACGAGCCAACCAAGGCCGCCATCGAAGCCGGCAAGCACGTCTACACCGAGTGGCCGCTCGGCCGCACCACCGCCGAAGCGGAAGAGCTGGCGGCGCTGGCCCGCGCCAAGGACGTGCAGACCGCGTGCGGCCTGCAATCGCGGGTGAGCCCCGCGCTCCTCTACATGAAGGAGCAGGTCGAAGCGGGCTTCGTGGGCGAGGTGCTGTCCTGTCATGCCGACTGCATGCGCGATGGCGCGCTGGAGCGCCCTTCCAGCCGCGCCTGGCAGCGGGACGTGACCCTCGGCGCGAACCCCCTCACCATCGCCAACGGGCACGTCATCGACGCCCTGCGCTTCGTCGTGGGCAACTTCGCGCGTGTGTCCTGCATGGTCACGACCCAGGCCAAACAATGGTACGAGACCGACACCAGGAAGATGGTGGACGTGACTTCGCCGGACAACATCATGGTCAGCGGCAAGCTCGCGAGCGGCGCGGTGGCTTCGGTGCATGTCGCGGCCGTCCCCTGGGCCGGCGGGGGCTTCCGGATGGTGATCTACGGGCGGGAAGGGACGCTCCTTGCAACCGGCAACGTCTCGTCCCAGCGCGGCGAGATGCTGCGGGTGCAGGGGGCAAAGCGCAGCCACGAGCTGAAAGACATGCCGATCCCCGAGCGCTTCGCGTGGGTACCGCCAGACTTCCCCCGCGGCGATCCCTTCAACGTCGGGCAGATGTATGGCCTGTTCGCCGAGGCGATCCGCACCGGGCAGAAACCGCAGCGGCTGCCGACGTTCGACACCGCAGTCGACCTGCATCGCTTCCTCGATACCATCAGGCAGTCGTCGGACACGGGGCGGGAGTTGCCGGTAGGGTGACTGAGACCCGCTTGGTGTGGCGGAAGAAGTCGTCGGGGTCGTATTTGCGCTTGAGCGCCGCCAGCCTTTGCAGGATGGATCGGCCGTAGGCGGCCTCGATCCGGTCTGCGCCCTCTTCTTCGGTAAGGAAGTTGATGTACGTGCCGCCCGTCGAATAGGAGCGGGTCGCTTCGAAGCAGTCTTGCGCCCATCTGACGTTGATGTCGTCATCGTCGGGCTTCTCCCACGAGGCTGTGATGTTGATCACGTAGGCCGCGTCGCGATTGCCGGCAGGCGAATGATCGGCGGGGAGCTCGTTCAACGCGCCCTGGATCTGGAAAAAGATAATCGCCGAATGGGGCGACCGGATACGGCCCGCGTGCGCGATTGCGATTTCGATGGCCTCGGGACTGACGCCTGCGAGGTAGTGCGACTTCCAGTAGTAGCGGCGTCCCTTGGGTTGCGTCGCGTCGAGCAGGCTTTGCATCTGCGTGTACGGCCGGCGCGTAACGATATCGGCAACAGGCTGGCCAACCTTGCGCAGCCGGCTCAGCAGTACTTCGCCTTCCTCGGTGTCGCCGGAGTGACAGACAAAGATCGCGGCGATCGGTTTGCCATGCACCTCCTTCGGCAGCCAGGGCGCTGGCGGCGCGATCCGAAGCACCGCGACGCTGGTCAGCTCGCGCGGCGCCCCGTCGGTGAGTTCCCGGTAGGCGTCGAAGACTTGCTTCGCATCCTCCCCGCGCCAAGCGATCGCGCCGCCCAGTATCTCGGGACCGACGGGAAAGAGCCGATACTCGAAGGACGTGACGATTCCGAAGTTGCCGCCGCCACCGCGCAGCGCCCAGTAGAGATCGGAGTTCTCCCCGGCAGAGGCGCGCAAGACCTTGCCATCGCTGGTCACCACCTCCATCGCGAGCACGGTATCGCAGGTCCAGCCGTGGCGGCGAGTGAGATAGCCGAAGCCGCCGCCGACGGTGAGGCCGGCGATGCCGGTAGCCGACACGAAGCCGAGCACCGCCGCGAGCCCGTGCAACTGGGTTTCGCGGTCGACATCGCCCAGCGTGCAGCCGGCCTGCGCGCGCGCCACGCGCTGCACCGGATCCACCCAGACGCCTCGCAACAGTGACATGTCGATCATCAGGCCACCTTCGCATACGGCAAGCCCCGCGATGTTGTGGCCGCCACTGCGGACCGACACGAGAACGCGGTGCTCGCGCGCAAAACGCACCGCCTGCACGACGTCGGCCGTCCCTGTGCAGCGAACGATGAGCCCCGGCCGGCGATCGATCATCGCGTTCCAGACTTTTCGCAACTCCTCGTATGGCGCGTCATCTGGGGTGAGCACAGGGCCCCTGAACACCGTTTTGAGCGACTGAAAGACCTCCGGCGAAATGTCCACCATTCCGCCATCCATTCCTGTGAGCTCGACCTTCATGGGCAGACTGCCTCAGTCCGCGGGCTTGAGAAAATTGATGCCCCACGGCCCGGTCCCGTGGATCTGCACGATGGTTTCTTCCTTGGTGAATACGAACATCGGCATTCCCACCGGCATGATCGTGATGCCGCCCGGCGTGTAGCTCCTGGCCTTGGCGGGATCGATCTTGTCTCCGATTCCCAGATAAAATGTGCCGGACATCACGGTAACGCGTTCGACCACCGGGTGAGTATGGACGCCTATACTCGAGTTGGCGGGAAGCTTGAGCCGAAACGTAAAAGGGGCTGCGGTCTTCAGGTCGCCTTCGATAACCACGATCTGGGCGCCAGGCGCTACAGACGGCGCATCGGACCATTTGAGCTCGGATGGCAGAATCGAGACGTGGCCAGTCATGACGTGCTCGGCGCTCGACGCGGGAAGCGTAATCAGTAACGCGAGCACGAATGCGGCTGATGTCGCAAGGACCCGTGAGTTTCCCATCTGCTCCTCCTCTAGGATAGCGTTCCGTTAACCCGGTCGCGCCGGTACAACACCTGTTCGACATGGTCAGCGTGCCAGAGACAAAGCCGGTAGACTAGTCCAGAATCTGAAGCGTCTTGGCTGAAAGGGAAACCTATGGAAGCCGGATATGGGCAATTCTGCACGGTCGCCCGCGCTACCCAGGCGTTGTGCGAGCGCTGGACTCCACTGGTCATTCGCGAGTTGTTGGTCGGCAGCAAGCGCTTCAATGACTTGCACCGCGGCGTGCCGCGCATGTCGACCAGCTTGCTGGTGCAGCGCCTGCGGTATCTTGAGGATATCGGCGTCGTGCGGCGCACCGCTGTCGGAAAGATGTCCGAATACAGCTTGACGAAGGCCGGCGAGGAATTGCGCCCTATCATCATGGCGCTCGGTCATTGGGGGGCGAGCTGGATCGGAAGTGCCCTGCGTGAAAATGAGCTTGATGCGGGACTGCTGATGTGGGACATACGCCGGTTCGCGCGCATCGAGGAATTTCCGCCGACGCCCGTCGTGATCCACTTCAAGTTTCGCGACGCCCGGCGCGGTGAAGGAGCATGGTGGCTGGTGGTGGAGGATGGCGTGGCTGACCTGTGTCGCGATGACCCCGGGCGGGACCTGACGCTGGTCGTGGATACCACCGTTCGCGCCTTGACGGAGGTGTGGGCGGGAGACCGCACGCCACACGAAGCCCTGCGCTCGCGCGAGCTTCGCGTGGAGGGCAGCGAGCGCGACGCGAAAAGCCTGTGGCGATGGCTCGGAACGAGTGCGTTTGCCCCTACACGGCACAAGGCGCGACGGAGCTCGGGGCTGGAGGTGACACCGTGAAAGAGAACAGCATACGCAGGGCCGTGCGTGCGGGACGGGCCGCGCTCGGAACCGGGCTCAAGGAGTTTGCATCGCGCGGCGTTCCGCACATCATCCAGTCTTCCGGTTTCGATTACTGCATGATCGACATGGAGCACGGCGCGTTCGATCTGGAAACCATCGCCGATCTCGCCGGGTGGTTCGCGGCCACGGAAATTTCCCCGATCGTGCGCATCCACAAGGCGTTCGTTCACCATATTCCCCTCATGCTGGATCAAGGCATCATGGGCATCCAGATCTCGGGTGTGGAGAACGCGGAAGAAGCGCGCGCCATCGTGCGCGAAGCCAAGTATCCGCCGATCGGACATCGCGGGATGTCCGGGATGGGGCCGCATACGGGTTACAAGAGTTACGGAAACCGCTACCAGACCGACTACTGCCCGTGGGCAAACGAGAACATCATCCTCTGCCCCTCGATCGAGTCGCTCGAAGGATTGAAGAACGTCGACGCGATCGCCGCGGTCGAGGGCATCGACATGATTGCGTACGGCCATTCCGATCTGAGCGGGGCGCTCGGCATCCATTTGCAGCTCGATCACCCGCGCTTCAAGGAAGTCGTGCGCACCATCGCAGAGACCTGCAAGAAGCACGGCAAGCTCGCCAGAGGCTCCGCGGAGACGGAAGCGCAGATCGAGGAGTACTGGAATCTCGGTTGCCAGGTATTGAATCTGCCCGGCACCGACACCAGCACCTACCTCGAGGGCCTCAAGGCCCGCGCCGGTCGCGCCCACGCGCGACTCAAATCGATTGGAGTTCCGGCGCCGTAAGTGCGGTATGTAGCTGGAATTCGTCCTAATCACCGGAGAGGTACCCTCGGGTTCGCCTCGTCCGGAAACCTTGGCCGTCCGTCTCCGAAGAGATACCGTTCGTCGCGGCGTCCCCGCGGCCGCGCTTTGATCGTGACAAATTGCATACGCGCATCAGCAGCGTTAGAGATATTCTGAAGCCGAGTGGGATGCGTTGACGCGCAGTCCACTCAGCTTCGAAAAGGGCAAACCCGACCGAAAGGCGGGGACGCAAAGTCGCTGGTCTAAAGAGCCTTGTGCTCCATGACCGAGGGATTGCCGAGGGCGGGTAGTGGGGCTGCCGGTAATCTTTTTTTGCCGCCCGACGATCGCTCTCGTAGTCCAGCTGGCTTTCTCCCCTCCGAGAAAGCGCGTTGC
>JACQGN010000187.1 GCA_016199545.1 Betaproteobacteria bacterium
CCATCTTGAGGGGGTGGCGGCGCAAGCCGTGTGAGTTCGAATCTCACCGTCGGCACCAGGAGAGCTGGATTGAGGATCTGGGATCCAGGATTGAGGATTGAGGAGAGTATCGCTTGACACCGAGTACCCAATCTGGAATGGTAGAACGGCCTGGATGTTTCGCTCGATCCTCGATCCTCAATGCTCGATCCTCAATCCTCAATCCTCAATCCTAGAGCTGCCATGCTTGAAAACTATTTCCCGATCCTGATGTTCGTCGTCGTCGGCCTGCTCGTAGGGGTGATGCCCGTGATGCTTGGTGGCGGTCTTACCCGCCTGCTCGGCGTGCATCGGCCGGACAGCGAGAAGCTTGCGCCGTACGAGTGCGGATTCGAGGCATTCGAAGATGCGCGCATGAAGTTCGACGTGCGCTATTACCTGGTGGCGATTCTATTCATCCTGTTCGACCTCGAGATTGCGTTCCTTTTCCCGTGGGCCATTGTGCTGAAGGAGATCGGGTTCTTCGGTTTCATGGCTATGATGGTGTTCCTCGCCATCCTCATCGTGGGCTTCATCTACGAGTGGATGAAAGGCGCGCTGGAATGGGAATAGCGGCGAATTGTCGCAGTCCCGCCCGCGCCTGATCGTGTCCTGCGGGTCGCCGGTTTTTGACGGCCCGCATTCTTCACGCCTTGTTTTGACCTGGATCAACCGGTTCAAGGCCGGAGTTGGGCCACAATCTATCGCAACTTTCAGGGAGAGCGATGGAAACGGTTCGGGCGGATGTTGCGATTATCGGGGCGGGGGGGGGCGGGATTGCGCGCTGCCATCGCGCTCGCGGAGTCCTCGCCCGGGTTACGCATCGCCCTGATCTCAAAGGTATATCCGATGCGCAGCCACACCTGTGCGGCGGAGGGTGGCGCGGCCGGGGTGATCAAGTCCGACGACAGCCTCGAGCATCATTTCAATGATACGGTCGGCGGGGGCGACTGGCTGTGCGACCAGGACGCCGTCGACTATCTGGTTCAGCAGGCGCCCAGGGAACTCATCCAGCTCGAGCACTGGGGCTGCCCTTGGAGCCGCGAGCCGAACGGATCGGTGGCGGTGCGGCCGTTCGGCGGCATGAAGAAGCAACGCACCTGGTTTGCCGCCGACAAGTCGGGCTTCCATATCCTGCACACGCTGTTCCAGACTTCGCTGCAATTTCCCTCGATTCAGCGCTTCGACGAGTACTACGCGACCGATCTGCTGGTCGACGACGGGCGTTGCCAGGGGCTCACGGCGATCGAGATGCGTAGCGGCCAGATGCGGCACTTTCATGCGCGGGCGGTGATCGTGGCAGGCGGCGGAGCCGGCCGCATGTTTCCGTTCACCACCAACGGCGCGATCAAGACCGGGGACGGCATGGCGCTCGCTTACCGTGCCGGGGTGCCGCTGAAGGACATGGAGTTCGTCCAGTACCACCCGACCGGCCTGCCCAGCACCGGCACCCTGCTCACCGAGGCCTGCCGCGGCGAAGGCGGCGTGCTGCTCAACAAGAACGGCCGTCGCTTTCTGCAGGACTACGGCATGGGTCCGGAGACGCCGCTCGGCAAGCCGGTCTTCAAGACGATGGAGCTCGGCCCGCGCGACCGTGTCAGTCAGGCGTTCTGGCACGAGCAGAAGAAGGGCAACACGGTGCCCACCCAGTGGGGTGAAGCCATGCTGCTCGACATGCGGCACCTGGGCGAGAAAACGATCAACGAGCGTCTGCCGCTGGTGCGCGACGTCTCCATCAGCTATATGGGTGTCGATCCGGTGACCGACGCGGTGCCGGTGCGTCCGGTGGTGCATTACATGATGGGCGGCATCCATACCGACATACGCGCCGCGACACCGCTGGCGGGATTGTTCGCCGCGGGCGAGTGCGCCTGCGTGAGCATCAACGGCGCCAACCGGCTGGGCTCGAATTCGCTCACCGAGCTGCTGGTTTTCGGGCGCCGCGCCGCGATGAGCGCGGTCGGGTATCTCGAATGCGGACGGGGCGCGGGCAACGATGGCGCGCTCGGTGCGCTGGCGGACGCCGCGCAGGCGCGAATCCGCGCCCTTATCCAGCGCAGCGGTGGCAAGGAAAGCGTCGCGGGATTGCGCAAGGAGATGATGCAGACGATGGAGCAGCACGCGGGCATTTACCGCACTGGCGAGGGGCTTGCCGAGGCGTGCGGCAAGCTCGCCGACCTGCGCCGCCGTTACGCCGCAATCGAGCTGCACGACAGGACCAACGTCTACAACACCGATCTCCTGCAGGCGCTCGAACTCGGGTCGATGCTCGATTGCGCCGAAGCGGTCGCCGTGAGCGCGCTGGCACGCAAGGAGTCACGCGGCGCCCATCAGCGCCTCGATTTTCCCGAGCGGGACGACAAGAATTTTCTCCGCCATTCGCTTGCGGCCTTCAACCCGAGCGCGCCGCCGCGGGTCGATTACCGCGACGTGGTGATCACGAAGTCGCAACCCGGAGTTCGCGATTACTCGGGAGGCCATCAATGAGCGAGCGCCAGGTCGAGCTGGAGGTGCTGCGTTACAACCCCGAGACGGACAGCGAGCCGCGTTTCCAGCGCTACTCGGTCAGCTGCCGCGAAGAGTGGGTCGTGCTCGATGCCCTGAACCATGTCAAGGAAACCGTCGATCCCACGTTGAGCTACCGCTGGTCCTGCCACATGGCCGTATGCGGCAGTTGCGGCATGATGATCAACGGCGAGCCGAAACTCGCTTGCAAGTCATTTCTGCGCGACCACCCGGGCGTGATACGCGTCGAGCCGCTGGCGCATTTCCCGATCGAGCGCGATCTGGTGACGGTGATCGACGACTTCATGGCAAAGCTCGCCCGCGTGAAGCCGTACCTGATTCCGAAGCAGGCGAAGTCGGTGGAAGAGGGCGAGTATCTCCAGACGCCCGCGGAACTCAAGCGCTACAAGCAGTACACACTGTGCATCAATTGCATGCTGTGCTATGCGGCGTGCCCTGAATACGGACTGATACCGAAATTCATCGGACCCGCGGCGATCTCGATGGCGCACCGCTACAACCAGGATTCGCGCGACGGCGGGCGTGCCGCGCGCCAGGAGGAAATCGCGGCAGGCGAGGGTGTCTGGGACTGCTCGTTCACAGGCGCCTGTTCCGAGGTTTGCCCCGAGCACGTCGATCCGGCGAGCGCGCTTCAGCAGGTCAAGATCAAGAGCACGGTCGACTGGTACAAGGAACACCTCATGCCATGGCTGAAAAAATGAGCCGCAAGCCCTACCTTCGGGAAGTACCGAAGTTCCGCTGGTTTTTCCGGCATCCGCGCTACCTCCGCTACATGGCACGCGAAGTGACGTGCATCTTCATTGGTGCCTACACGGTACTCGTGCTGGTGGGCATCATGCGTGTCGCGGAAGGCCCTGCCGCCTACGCGGCTTTCCTGCAGGCGCTCCAAACGCCGGCGAGTATTGCATTTCACGTCCTGGTGCTCGGATTTTCGGCTTACCACAGCATCACCTGGTTCAATCTCACGCCACGGGCGCTGCCGATCCAGATCGGCGAGCGTTTCGTGCCCGACGGCGTGATTGCCGGCGCGCATTACGCGGCGTGGCTCGTTCTCACGCTGGCGGTGCTCATCCTGGCGGGAGCGTTCTAGCCATGGCGATATCGAGCAAGCCCATCGTGTGGGGGCCATTTGCGGCAGGGGGCACGATTACGGCTTTTGTTACGCCCGTGCTGGTCCTGCTGACATTGCTGGCAGCGCTCGGCGTGGTCCCGGACGCACTCACCTACGATGGCGTGCGCGCCTTCCTTGGCCACTGGTTGGGCAAGGCGTTGATGTTCGGCGTGATAGCGCTTTCGCTCTGGAGTTCGGCACACCGGCTGCGGATTACCTGCTACGACCTCGGCGTCCGGAAGGACGTTTTCGTCGCCACGGTGGTTTATATCGCGGCCGTGGCCGGGGCCGTCGCCACCCTCATCGTCCTCGCGCGCATCTGACCGCCGCCTTTGTCGCCGCCTTCGCCGCCGCCGGTTTCCCGTCGCCACCCTCATCGTCCTCGCGCGCATCTGACCGGCTGGTTGACAGCGGGCTCGCGCGACCGTATTTTTTCTGTTCCAATGACGGAGTCTTGCCTGGAGCGCCGCTCCCGGGGCAGGTATGCTGTGCAAGGAGGAGTGCAACCATGAATCCGCCACCCTTGGCTACGCGCGAGGCCGTGCGCGAGCAGCGTTTCAACACGGTCTGGACCCGGGAACTCGACCGGGTGTTCGCGGATGTGGCGCCGTACTACGATCGCGCCAATCATGTTGCAAGTCTCGGTTTGTGGAACTGGCTCCTGCGGGGGTTTCTCGGCACCATCGCGCTGCGTCCGGGCCTGAGGATACTCGACGTGTGCGCGGGGACCAACGCCGTCGGCATCGGGTTGCTCGAGCGCGAGCCGGGGCTCGCGGTGCGCGCCATCGACCGCAGCGCGGAAATGCAGAACGTCGGCCGGCGCCGCGCCGAGGCGAAAGACATGCATATCGAGAGCACGATCGGCGACGTGCACGAATTGCCTTTTCCGGACAACCAGTTCGACATCGTCACGCTGCAGTGGGCGTCGCGGCATTTGCGCGTGCGGCGCGTTTTCAGCGAGATTCATCGCGTGCTGAAGCCCGGCGGCTGGTTCTATCACTGCGACATGCTGCGCCCGGCGAGCCGCTCGGTCGAGACCGTCTACCATGCGTATCTGCGCTGCTGCCTCGCGTTCACCGGATTTTTGTTCCGGAGCGGGCCGGTTGCGCTTAATTGCAAAAAGTACTTCGTCGAAGCCGTGGGGATGTTTTATTCCGCGGACGAACTGTCAACAGTCTTGCGCGAACTGGGCTACGTCGACGTGGGCGCCAGGACCCATCTTGCCGGAATGATCGGCTACCACCGCGCCGCCAAGCCGGTAAATCCCTTGCAATGAGCGTGTTATTTACCTTCTGCATTTGTGCGCCGCCATATCTTCGCAAGTTTCTGATCCAGAGCAACCTTTTGCGTTGACCCGGGAACCCCGGCCACGCTACAATTCGCGCACTTTACGGCAGGAGCCGGCCGACCCGAGGGATATACCGAGCGGGGCTCTTCGACGGGCGGATTTCGGCGGGGCGCCGGTGCCGTCCGCAACTTCAGCCGCTCCCGTTACGGGCCGTCTCCGGCACCAACATGCTGTCTTGAGGTCTATCGACAAGCGGGCGTAACGCAGTACGGGCACGCGGCCGGTCGGGTTGCACCAGAGCGGTGCGGCGACGGGCGGGACGGAGGTAGCTGAGGCATACAGAGAGAGTCATGGGCGCACCGGAAAATCTCGGTAACAAGGGCTTCGTCACCACGACCGCGGACAACCTGATCAATTGGACACGGACCGGGTCGCTGTGGCCGGTGACATTCGGTCTCGCATGCTGTGCGATCGAGATGATGCACGCGGGCGCATCCCGCTACGATCTCGACCGGTTCGGCATCGTTTTCCGCCCGAGTCCCCGGCAGGCAGACGTGATGATCGTCGCCGGTACCTTGTGCAACAAGATGGCGCCGGCGTTGCGCAAGGTGTACGACCAGATGGCTGAACCGCGGTGGGTCATCTCGATGGGTTCGTGCGCCAACGGGGGCGGCTATTATCACTACTCGTACTCCGTGGTGCGCGGCTGTGATCGCATCGTCCCGGTCGACATTTACGTTCCGGGGTGTCCTCCCACGGCCGAGGCGCTGCTCTACGTCAACAACCAGCTGCAGAACAAGATCAAGCGCACCAATACAAAAGCACGCTCAGGCCGTTTCCGGGCTGCTTTTCCCGAACGAATCGGCCTGCCTGCCGCAGATGATCAAGCTCACCCAATCCGCCCATAGTAGCGGGAATAGCA
>JACQGN010000182.1 GCA_016199545.1 Betaproteobacteria bacterium
CGCTGGGGGAGCGCGCGCTCCAGCGCGTCGGCTACAGGGGCGAGGATGCGCGCATCATCGTCGATCAACTGATCGACAACACGCTCTGCGGCTACCGCTTTGCCGGCCTGCCGCGCATCCTTGCGATCGCCGGCGACCCGAGGACGCGCCAGGCGCGTTCGCCGGTCACGATCGTGCACGAGACGCCGGTGTCGGCCCTTATCGATGGCGGCAACAGCGTCGGCTACATCGCGGGCTACCGGGCCGCGGAAACGGCGATACTCAAGGCCAAGGCGGCCGGCATGGCCTCGGTGGGCGCTTACAACTGCTACTACAGCGGGCGTAACGCGTACTTCGTCGAGAAGATCGTGCGGGAGGGCATGGTGGCATTCCACGCGTCGAGCGCGCACCCGTGCGTGCTGCCGCCCGGCGCGGCGCGTCCGATGCTCGGAACCAATCCGATCTGCTTCGGTTTCCCGTCCGATGATGGGCCGGTGATCGTCGATATGGGCACCGCCTCTATCATGTGGGGCGAGGTCATGCTGCACGCGCACCTCGGGCAACCGCTGCCGGAGGGCGTCGGCTTCGACGAACACGGCCGCGCATCGACCGATGCCTCCGCGGTTCTGAAAGGCGGCGTCGCGCCATTCGGCGGCCACAAAGGCTACGGACTGTCGTTTGCCATCCAGGCGCTGGGCCTACTCGCCGGCGCTGCGCTGGCGAAAGGCGAAGTGCGGGACTACGGGTTGCTGTTCTGGGTGGTCGATCCCGCCGTGATGCTGCCCGGCGGCGGGTTCAAGAGCCAGATGTCCGAGTACGTGCGCCAGATCAAGGCGACGCCGCGCCAGCCCGGGGTGGACGAGATTCGCATTCCGTCCGAGCGCGCCTTCCGCGAACGCGAGCGGCGGCGCAAGGAAGGCCTGGTGCTCGATCGCAAGGTGGTCGAGGCGCTGCAGGCGTTGTAGCCCTGGATGTTGGGGTTCGCGTTGCTCACCCCAACGATCTGATATGACAATGGCCGGCATCAGGCACGAAACATTGTGAGCGGCAAGCTCGAACGCCTGTTCACGCCGCGGGCGATTGCCGTCGTCGGCGTGTCGCAGGACCCCGTGCGGCCGGGCTCGCAGGCGGTGCGCGCGCTGCTGCAGAACGGATACCGGGGCGGGATTTTCCCGGTCAATCCCAACTACCCGGCGCACGAAGGGCTGCGCTGCTACCCGTCGGTTGCCGCGATCGAGGCCGAGATCGACCTCGCGATCATCGGCATACCATCACGCGGCGTCAATGCCGTGATCGCCGAGTGCGCGACGAAGAAAATACCTTATGCCGCCGTGCTGAGCGGCGGTTTCCGTGAGATCGGCCCCGGCGGCGCAGCGTTGCAGGACGAGATGGTCGCGCTCGCTCGCGCCGGCGGGATGCGCCTCGTCGGCCCGAACTGCCTGGGCTATGCCAACGTCCACGACAATGTCTACGCGGCGTTCGGCAGCATTACGCGCCCGCCGAAGCTGTGGCCCGGACCGGTGTCCCTGGTGACGCAGAGCGGCGGCTTCGGTTACAGCATCGCCATTGCCTGCGCGCAGGAGGGCATGGGTTTCCGCAACGTGATCGCCACCGGGAACGAGGCCGATCTCGATGCGATCGAATTCATCGATGCATTGATCGATGACGCCGAGACGCGGATCGTGGTCGCCTACATCGAAGGCTTGCCCAATGCACGCGCGCTGCTGGAACTGGGCCGGCGCGCGGCGCGAGCGGGCAAGCCGCTGCTGGTGTGGAAAGGCGGCATCACTGAGGCGGGCGCCCGGGCCGCGGCCACGCACACTGCCAACCTCACGGGCAGTTACGATTTCTATCGCGCGCTGTTCAGGCAGGCCGGCATCATCGAGATCCGGGAAATCCACGAAGCGGTGGACCTGGTCAAGGCGCTGCAGGCACGCAAACTGCCCCACGGGCGGCGCATCGCGGTGATGGGCGGCTCGGGCGGCTCGGCCATCGTCTTCGCGGATGCGGCGGAGCAGGCCGGGCTCGCCATGGCCGAGCTCTCGCCGCTGACCACGGAACGCGTCTCCCGCGTGATTCCGGCCATCGGATCGGCGCTGAATCCGGTGGATTTCACCGCCGGCTATATCGCGGGCGGCGGCGGAGAGAAATTCCGCGCGGCGGTGCAGGCAGTGATCGACGATGCGGCGGTCGATGCCGTGTGCATCAATTTCGCCACCACCGCGGGTGATGCGGCGCGGGTCGGCGCCGAGGCCTTGGGCGAGATCGCACGCGCCACGAACAAGCCGCTGTTCGCGTTCCTCTCGACACCGCGGGAGTTCGCGGGGGATGCGCTCGCCATTCTCGATGCGGAACGCGTACCCACGCTGCCTTCGCCGGTGCGGGTGGCGAAGGTCATTGCCGCACTCGCGTCCTATCGTGAATTGCGGGAGCGGGCCGCAGCGCCCGCCGGGGAGCCCGCGCCGGCGCGAAACGGCGTGCAGCGCATCGCGATCGGGCCTCGCATGTCGGAAACTGCGTCCAAGGCCGTCCTCGAACGCATCGGTATCACGGTTACGCGGGACGTGCTGGTGCAGAGCGCCGATGAGGTTCCACTGGAGCGGTTGCGCGCGCCGTTCGTGGTGAAGATTGCCTCACCCGATATCGGCCACAAGACGGATATCGGCGCGGTGAAACTGAATGTCGCCGGCCGCGAGGCGTTGGGCGCCGCGGTGCAGGAAGTTCTTGCCGCCGCGCGCGAGCACGCCCCCCGGGCGGCGATCGAGGGCGTCATCGTTTCGGAAATGGTGACGGGCGGTTTCGAGCTGCTGGCGGGCGCCGTCAACGACGCGGTGTTCGGCCCGGTGGTGGTGCTGGGCGCCGGTGGTATTTTCGCCGAGGCGCTGAACGACCGGACCTGCCGCATCGCGCCGTTCGGCCGGGAGGTTGCCGTCGAGATGCTGGGCGAGCTGCGCTGCGCCGCAATGCTGCGCGGACTGCGCGGGAACCCGGCGGCCAGTTTCGATGCCGTGGCGGACGTGCTGGTGCGTCTCTCCCGGTTCGCCTGGGATTATCGCGACACGGTCGCGGAGGTCGATATCAATCCCCTGATCGCGACGCCGCAGGCAGCGATCGCCGCGGACGCATTGATCGTCGGACGCCACGCTGGCTGATTCCCGCATTCCGGCCAGGGAGCTCGATCAGGACTACGCCGGCACGAAGGCGGTGCCGGTGGATACCGGCCTCGCCCGCTAACGCCGAAAGCGCAGGACTGGGGAACGACAAAGGGGCGGCCGGAGCCGCCCCTTCCTTGGCGAGGTTCGAATGCCGGGTCAGAACTGGCTGCCGAATATTCCGCCGAGGACCGCGCCCACCGCCGTACCGGCGCCGCGATTCTCATCGTCGGCGACCTGGTTTCCGATCATGGCGCCGATGAGCGCGCCGCCGATCATGCCGAAGAGGGAACCATTGTCCGCATCAGCAACGGGCGGGCTGTAGTACTGATCGCTGTAGTAGCCCGAATCACTATAGTAGCCCGAGTCGCTGTTGTAGCCCGAGTCGCTGTAGTAAGGCGGTTGTTCGTAGTACGCGGGGCGCGGTGGTTCGTAGTACACCGGGCGCTCCACGTAAACCGGGCGCTCCACAACCACTGGGCGGTCGACGTATACCGGCCGCTCCACGACCACGGGCCGCTCCACGATCACCCGTTTCTGAACCACGACTGGCCGCTCAACCACGACCGGTCTGCGCACCACGGCCGGCCACTGGACTACCGCTGGCCGATGCACGGCCGGGCGCTCGACGACCGTGCGCCGATGCGCCGTTGGCGCGCGTGCGGCCGGGCGCGGCTCGAAATGCCGAGCCGCACGGGGAGCGACCGCGGCGCGGGCGGCAGGTCGCTGGAAGCGTTGAGCGGGCGCATCGCCGTCCCTGTCACGGACGAACGTCCTTGGGCGGGGGCCGTCGTGTTCCGCGAAAGCAGGGAACGCAGCCGCAACTGCTGCACTGACACACAACATGCAAAGGGTTTTCCTGGCGTTCATGGCATCCTCCTTTTTTGTGGTTGCCTGCTGACTACAACGCCCGGCCGCAGGTAGCGCCGACTATTCAGTTGAAACAATCTGTTAACGGCGTAACTCCCGGTTACGAGGGCCGCACAAAACGTGCGAAATTACCGGATAACGACGCACCGCCGCGTCTGTGCGTCGCACGGTCCGCCGCGGTAGACTGTTCCGCTTGCGTTTCGCAAATTTTGATACCGGGGTTTACATGAAGATCGTGTCCGACAAGCCCGACCGCACGGTTCGTCACAAGCTGCCGGTGCCGTGCGGCGCCCATGTGCTGGCGCGTTCGCTCGAGCGGCACCAGGTGGAAGTGATGTTTGGCCAGAGTCTGCCGTCGGCGCTTTATCTCGTCGCGCCGGAGTTCGGCATCCGGCAGATCGCCTATCGCACGGAGAACGCAGGCGCCGCCATGGCCGACGGCTACGCGCGCGTCTCGGGGCGGGTCGCCGTGGTGTCGGCGCAAAACGGCCCGGCCGCTGTGCTGCTCGCGCCAGGATTGGCGGAAGCACTCAAGGCCTCCGTGCCCGTCGTCGCGATCGTGCAGGACGTGCGGCGCACGCAGACCGACCGCAACGCCTTCCAGGATCTGGATCACCTCGATATCTTTCGCGGCTGCAGCAAGTGGGTGCGGCGCGTGAGCGAGATCTCGCGCATCGAGGACTACGTGGACATGGCGTTCGTGGCCGCTGCCAGCGGGCGCCCGGGGCCGGCGGTGCTGCTGTGCCCGCAGGACCTGCTGCTCGAAGCCGCGGGCACGAACGCGGGGTCAGGACGGCGCCAGGCGCTCGGCACTTACCCGCTCGATCGCAATGTCGCCGATCCACAGCGCATTGCGGACGCCGCCCGGATGCTCGCGCGCGCGGCAAACCCGCTGATCGTGGCGGGCGGCGGCGTGCATCTTTCCGGCGCGCACGACGCACTTGCGCGCCTCCAGGAGGCTGCGGGCATTCCGGTCGCCACCACCAGCATGGGTAAAGGCGCGGTCGACGAGCGGCACCCGTTGTCGGTCGGCGTGATCGGGTATTTCATGGGCAAGCGTGCGCGGGCCCGGCATCTGCGCAATCTTATTGACGAGGCGGACGTGATCCTCTTCGTCGGCGATCGCACCAACCAGAACGGCACCGATTCATGGACGCTGTTTCCGAAGCGGGCGGCCTACATCCACATGGACGTCGATGGCCAGGAGATCGGGCGCAACTACGAATCGTTGCGATTGGTGGGAGATGCCAAACTCACGCTCGAAGCGCTGCACGCCGCACTTGCCGGAGAGGACTTGAAGCGGCGTGGCGCGGGCCGCCCGGCCGTCGAGCAGCGCATTGCCGCGGCGCACCGCGCGTTCGCCGAGGAGGCCGGGCCCATGCTGCGCTCGGAAGCGGTTCCGATGCGGCCGGAGAGCTTGATGGCAGAGATCGAGTCGGTGCTCAAACCGGATTCGATCTTCGTGTCGGACGCGAGCTACGCCCCGATCTGGGCCGCCAATTACCTGACGGCGCAGCGGCCCGGCATGCGTTTTCTCGCGGGGCGCGGGCTTGCCGGCCTCGGCTGGGGTTTACCGGCGGCAATAGGCGCCAAGGTTGCCGCTCCGGACAGCGACGTGTTCTGCCTCACGGGAGATGGCGGTTTCGCCCACGTCTGGTCGGAACTGGAGACGGCGAAGCGCATGGGCGTCAAGGTGGTCGTCACCGTGCTCAACAACCAGATACTCGGCTATCAGTCGCACGCCGAGGATGTGCAGTACGGCGACCACACCGACGCCTGCGAACTCGGACCGGTCGATCACGCGGCGATCGCACGCGCGTGCGGCTGCGAAGGGGTGAGGATCGAGGAACCGGCGCAGTACGGCCCGGCGCTCGCTCGCGCGCTGGAGAGCGAAACCATCACGGTGCTGGACGTGCTGATCGACCCGCAGGCCTACCCGCCGCTCTCTCTCTTCGAGGGGAAAATCAAGTTCTAGGAGTTTGTCGGACTTCGCTTCGACAAACTCCTTATGCAAAACCGGCCGCTGATTTCTCACAATGCGACACCACATCTCCCAACACGGTGTCGGCATGCACAGTCTGCCCCGATTCTAACCACCCGGGTTCGTTCGTTACCCGTGTTTGGCCGGGCGGCTTTGCCTAAGTACCTTGTCGGACTAACGGTCCGACAAGGTACTCAGAACATCATCTGGCCGCCGTTGACCTGAAGCGTCTGGCCGGTGATGTAGCTTGCGCCGGGGCCGCACAGAAAACGTACCGTGGTCGCGATCTCCTCGGCTTCCCCCATGCGTCCCATCGGCACGGTCTTCGACACGTCGGGACGCGCCGCGCGGGCATTGGCGCGCACCGTGTTCATGGTGCCGGGCGCGACGCAGTTCGCGCGTATTCCCTGCGGCGCGAGCTCGCGCGCGATCGCGCGGGTGAAGCCCACGAGGCCATGCTTCGCTACCGAACCGTGCACGCGCCGCGCGGCGCCCGAGAGCGACACCATGCCGCCGAGCGTGACGATGCTCCCGCCGCCCGCCTTGATCATCTCCGGGATGCAGGCCTTCGCGAGATAGAAGGCGCCGTCGAGCGTGATCGAGAGCGGCACGCGCCATTCCTCATAACTCAACTCCAGGAACGGCCGCTCGGTGCGCACCGAGGCATTGAGCACGAGGAAATCGACGCGCCCGAAGCGCTTCACGATGCCATCGACCATGGATTGCACCGCGGCGCCGTCGGCGATGTCGGCCATGAATGCCTCGGCCTGACCGCCCGCTGCGCGAATTGCCTGCACCGTGCCGTCGACATCCTCGCGCGACTTGCGCGTGTTGACCGCGACCGCGGCGCCGGCGTCGGCGAGCGAGAGCGCAATCGCACGGCCGATGTTGCGCCCGGCGCCCGTCACGAGCGCGACCTTGCCGGCGAGTTCTTTTTCTGTCGTCATATACCTTGTCGTCCTTGAAGCGCGTAACGAATTGAGGCATCTCCTTCATCCCAACCCTTCTCCCGGGGCAACATGATGCGGTTGCCTCCCTCACCCCTAGCCCCTCTCCCGGGGGGAGAGGGGAACGTCGCGGCGCTGATGCGCGACAACTGGATGGAGAAGGGCTTGTCTTCCCTCTCCCTCCGGGAGAGGGATCGAGGGTGAGGGAGGAAAGTGTAGCCCCGTGAATTCATTACGTTCTCGGTTGTTAGCGGTACTTGTTCACGATTTCGAGGATCTCGTCGTTCGGGATCAGGCCCCGCGGATCTCCGACCCTGGCATAGCGGATGATGCCCTCCTTGTCGATGACGAACCACGACCGCTTGGCGCGCAGGTAGCCCGGAATCCGCTTTGCGTCCTGCAGCAGTGCCGGGTCATCGTTCAACACGCCGAATGCGCGTGCGATCTGGCGGCGCGTGTCGGCCAGCAGCGGATACTTCAGGCCGAGTTTTTCGGCCCATGCCTGGTTTGCGCCGTTGAAATCGACGCTGACGCCCAGCACCTGGGCGTTTGCGGCCTCGAACTTGGGAAGATCAAGTTGGAAGGCCAGCGCTTCCGCCGTTCAGGTCTTGGTGAAAGCCCCGATGTAGAACCATAACACCACAACCTTTCCCTGGAAATTCTTGAGTGCCAGGGTTCCGCCCGTGGAGGAGGGGGCGGAGAATGCCGGCGCGTTGTCGCCCTCCTTGAGCGCCTGCGCCTGCACGCCCGCACTGATCCACGCGGCGCTCCCCAGCACGCCCGCCGCGATCCAGTGTTTCCATCGCGCTAACTTCATATGCACCTCCTTCTCATGTGTGGCAACACATCGCTACTTTGCGGCGAGCCGCCGCACGTACTGGCGGAACTCCGCGGCGTCAACGTCGAACGGCCCCCAGCCCCGGGCGACGATCATGCCCCGCTGGTCGACGACGATCGTGAACGGTACGGCGCGCACGCCGAACGCGCGCGCGACGTCCATTTTCTGGTCGATGAATGCTGGAACCGTGTAACCGTTTTTCGCCATGAACGGCTTGACCGCCTGCTCGCCGGCCGCGTCGAGCGAAACGGTGAGCACGGAAATGCCGTTCTTGCGGAGAGTGTCATGTGCCCTCTGCACGGAGGGCATCGCGTCGACGCACTCGCTTCACCACGTCGCCCAGAAGCGTATGACGGTGACCTTGTCGCGCAGATCCGTGGAGCGTGCTTTTGTTCCGTTGATGCCCGACAACTCGAAAACCGGCATCGGGGTGGCCTGCGGCGGCGCGGACAGCCCCTTGGGCGGCTCGGGCGGACTCACCGCGCGGGCGGGTGTCGCGGCCGTCAGCAGGCTCGCGCCCAACGCGAGTAACCACATCAGCGGCGATGTAAAGGGGCGGAAAGAAAAATGCATGATTTCTCCAGTGCCGATCTGGATTCAGACAAGTTGTGGACCATGCTGAGAATTCTAGCAGTCTTTGACCGCGGATAATCCATGTTATACGAATCCCGGACGAACACGGATGACGCTGCACGCGCGATCCGGGCGACTCTCGCCTCGCCCATTCCGGCACGTAGGTTGGGCTTAGGTGCGGAGCGCCGATGCCCAACACCCGCGGTCGGCGCGGTCTCCGCCCGGGTTACTTCACGAATTTCCCGCCGCGGATGGTAAGCCTGCCATCCTTCTTGGCCGCGACCTTCTGGCCGGGTATCTCGAACGTGCAGAACGAGTAGCCGCAAAGTCCGTAGATCGACCCGCCCGCGCGCACGGTGTAGCTCGAGATGCTGAGCTTGCCCTCGCCCTGCACCCTGATCTTGTATTCCTTCTTGTCCTGGTTGATGACGTCCGTCGCCTGCGCCGCCCCGGCCCACAGGCATAGTGCCAATCCCACGATCCTGATGACATTCTTCATGGTTCCTCCTCAATCGAGTTGGAAGTTCGCTTACCCACCTACACTCCTTCCCCTTCAGGGGGAAGGCCGGGATGGGGGTGGGTCTGACAGATTCTACTTACTTGCAGCTCTGGCGCTCTCGATTAACGTATTGCTCAGGCGGCACTTGAACTCCACGCCGGCGATCGAGCCTGGATGATACATCGTCCCGGGCACCCTGAGCTTGTCCGTGCAGCCCACGGTCTTCCCATCGTTCGTCGTCGCCTACGCGTCTTTCGCCGTGTGCGCGACAACTGAAAATCCATCTCCCCTCCTCTCGCGAGGAGGAGTGCCTCCGCCTAGAGGCGGGGTGGTGTGGGCCATCCTCACGCGACCGCCACGACCTCGTCCACCGATATACAGGCATACATCCGCCGGCAGATGCAGATGTATGCGCACAGATGCTTGTCTATGCCGGTATATGGGACTAGCATTTCTCCCAGACAATTGATTACAAGTTACGCCTCTGACGCGTGCGAGAAGCCGTTTTGACTGAAGATCCTAACGAACCTATTGGCGGCGTTCCGACGCCCTGTGTTCGTAATTGCTGCCTTGACGGGGACGATATCTGCCTGGGTTGTTACCGATCAGTTTCAGAAATCATGCATTGGAGCGGGGCAAGCGACGAGGAAAAGATGGAAGTCTTGATCAGATGTCGTCTTCGATATAAGCAACGCTATGACAGAATGCGTGGAAAGTCCTAGCTGGCGCGCCGTCCCACAAATAACTTGCATCAATGACCGGGCGTTCCGGCGAACAAGACTGTAGCCAGAATCCGCCCTCCTGCCATTGCGAGCGAAACAAAGCAATCTCGTTGCAGGCAACGCAACCGCGGCCAGCCGCGAGGTCGCCGCGTCGCCCGCTCCTCGCGACGACAGCGGGGTCCGCGCCCATCGCCGATTATTGAAAGGGGAGCAGAGGTGGCGATCGCATTGGCGCTGTTAAGCGCGGTGTGCTTCGGCGTCGCGCTCGTGACCGGACGAGTGGGCCTGCGCACGCTCGACGCACGTTCGGGCGCGGCGATCAGCATTCCGACCGCGGCGGCGATGTTCGCCGTGGCGGCGCCGTTCACGCTCGATCTTTCCGCGTTCCACGTCGAGGCTGCCATCTGGTTCGCCGTCATCGGGCTGTTCTTCCCTGCGGTCGTCACTCTGCTGACATTTCGCTCCAACGAGCAGCTTGGTCCGACGGTGACGGGTGCAGTGTCCGGGACCGCGCCGCTTTTTGCCTTGCTCGCTGCAGGTTGGTTTCTCGGAGAGACGATTCCGCTCGAGGCGGCGGTGGCGGCCGTGGGCGTGGTCGCCGGAATCGTGCTGCTTTCCTCGAAGCGCGGCGCGGGTGCGCCGCGAGCGGCGGGTTGGTTGCTGGCATTGCCGCTCTCGGGCGCGGCGGTGCGGGGATTCGCACAGGCGGGCGCGAAGGCGGCGCTGGTCTTATGGCCGCAGCCCGTCGCGGCGACCTTGATCGGGTACTTCGTATCGTCCGTAATCGTGGTCGGGACGAATCGGTTCGCCCGCCGGGATCGGCCCCACGCATCTGGAACCAGTGTCGCGTGGTTCGCCGCAACCGGCGCGCTCAATGGTGGTGCCCTTGTCCTCCTGTATACCGCGTTGACCCTGGCCCCGGTGTCGCTGGTCGCGCCGATCGTGGCGACCTACCCGCTCGTCACCACGCTGGTGAGCGCGGCCGTGTTGCGCGACGAGGTGCTCACCGCGCGTGTAATGGCAGGTGCGGCGATCACGATTGCGGCGATCGTCTATCTGGTGGCGTACGGAACCAGTTCGTAGAGCATGTGACTGAATCAACTCGCCCCCCCACCCTAGGGCCTGTACACATTCGGTCGATTTTGGTACCGTCTGGTTTTTCCCAGGGGGCCGA
>JACQGN010000183.1 GCA_016199545.1 Betaproteobacteria bacterium
GGAAAAACAGGCGTGAATTCATCTATCCGCCATCCTTTCTTGCGTCGTTTCCAGCGCCGGTTTTGCATAAGGAGTTTGTCGGGGCCAAGTCCGACAAACTCCTAGGCTCTCACGAAACGGCAAGCATGCGATCGAGCGCCACGCGGGCGAGTTCGGCCTCGCGCGCCGGCACCTTGATCTGGTTGACCACCTTGCCGGCAACCAGGTTTTCCAGCGACCACGCCAGATGCTGAGGGTCGATGCGCTGCATGGTGGAACACATGCATACAGTCGGCGCCATGAACTGGACGACCTTGCCCTGGGGCTTGTACTCCTCGGCGATGCGATTGACGAGGTTGAGTTCGGTGCCCACCAGCCACCGCATCCCCGGGGCGCTCGCCGCGACAGTCTTGATGATGAAATCGGTCGAGCCCACGTAATCGGACAGCTTGCAGACTTCGAAATTGCACTCGGGGTGGCTGATCACCATGCCGCTCGGGTGCTCCTGCCTCCAGCGCAGGATGTGCTGCGCCTGGAACATCTGGTGCACCGAACAATGGCCCTTCCACAGCAGCACCTTCGCCATCTTGATCTGCTGCGCCGTGAGTCCCCCCATCGGTTCGTCAGGGTCCCACACCAGCATCTCGGCCAGCGGAATGTCCATCAGATAACCCGTCCAGCGCCCCAGATGCTGATCGGGGAAGAACAGCACCTTCTCGCGCCGTCCGAACGCCCACTGCAGGATCTGCCTGGCGTTGGTCGAGGTGCAGACGATGCCGCCGTGCTCGCCGCAAAAAGCCTTCAGGTCCGCCGCAGAGTTGATGTAGGTGATCGGAGTGACCGCCTGATCCGGTTCGAGCACTTCACCGAGTTCGCGCCATGCGCGCTCGACCTTCGCGAGGTTGGCCATGTCCGCCATCGAGCAGCCCGCGTTCAAGTCGGGAAGGATCACGGTCTGGCTGGGTTTCGACAGGATGTCCGCGACCTCCGCCATGAAATGCACACCGCAAAACACGATGTATTCGGACTGTGTCTGCGCCGCGAGCTTGGACAGCCGCAAAGAATCCCCGGTGAGGTCGGCGTGCCGATAGACGTCGGCGCGCTGATAGTGGTGGCCGAGTACGACCGCGCGCGCGCCCAGCGCCTTGCGCGCGGCGAGGATGCGTTCCTGACAGGCCTCGTCGGCCAGTGGCTTGAATCGCTCGAACCTGATCGTGTTCACTTCCATGGCTGCGTCTTCCCAAGGATCAAGAAGAGAGGTGAAACATTACCACAATACGACAAAAATTCCAGCGTCGGGTTTCATGCCTGCCGTGTGCCTGTAACCACGCGGGCGTCATTGGCTTCGTACCGCATCGACGCCGGGCAATCGCCGCCGCCCAGACTATGCCGCCGCCGCGCGTTGCGGCAGTTCGCGTATGGCCTCGGCATTGCTCCACGAAAATGCCCTGTCCGCCGCCGCGCGCCACGGCAACCATTCGTAACGCAGGTGCTCGCGCGGTTCGAGCGTCACATCGACGGCTTCCGGCACCAGCAACCCGAACACATGTTCCGTATTGTGGATGACGCCGGGCGCGTAGCGGCTGCGCCAGTGCCGGTAAATCTCGTAACGGTTCTGCTTCCTCCAATCGGCAAGCCGGTAGCGCGCGGCGTCCAGACCGGTTTCCTCGCGCACCTCGCGCACCGCCGTCTGCTCCAGCGTCTCGCCTTCGTCCTGGCTGCCGGTGACCGACTGCCAGAACCCCGGCCGGTCCGCGCGTTCGAGCATCAGAACGTCCAGCGCCGGCGTGTGCACCACCACCAGCACCGACACGGGAATCTTATACCCCCCGCTGTTGTGTCCGTTCGCGCGCATCGGGATGAAGGTGGGCAGCGCGGGCATTGTACGCCAACGGGCGCGGGGCGCCGCGGCGCCGACGTCCCTCTGGCGATTGGCCTGGAATTCCGGCTCACCGAACGGACCGGCGCGGAACTCATCGCCCCGCGGGACTTCGCGGGAACACAGTACTGCGTCGACCACGGTATCCACTACAGCTTCCTTGCGGCCAGCCTGGATCACCAGTTGACTGATCGCATGACGCTGGTCCTCCCGTTCTGAGTGCCGACTTCGACCTCACGTGAGCGGTCGGATGCCTGCGACCGGCGTCTTGATTCCGCCGAACAACGTCCAGAACACTTTGTCCTGCTCGGCCCAGAATTCCGCGGCGCTCTCAAAGATCTCAATCGCCGCGGCAAACTCATTCGGCGAGTGCCTGGCGAACTCCGCGCAGTGATCAAGCAGCAGCACGAAGCCGTGCGTCTGATTGCACGGCAATTCCGTGAGACGCTCTTCGAGCGCATCCCAGTTCCCGCCGAACCACTCGGGGAATTCGAGTGCCGCCGCGATAGCCGCGAGCAGATCCCGCTTGTCCCGCACGCCTTTGATATCGAGGCGCAGGAGCGTCAGATCGGACTTGCGCACAGCATCGGCGAGCGCCCGCAGGTCGTTCGGCGCGAGATAGGGCCCGGCGCGCGCGGTGTCCCGCAATCGCGCCTCAAGCGCGGTCATTTTTCACTCCTGGATTCGCCTGAAACTTCGGTAGTGGTCGTCGGTGTAATAGTACTCGCCACCGCTACATGGTGCCGCGGAGCGCCGTACCGAGCCGGCGCGTCGCGCTTTGCCGTCCGTGGCGGTTGACGCGCCCGCCTTCCCCGCGCCTTCCACACAGCCACCGGCGACAATGCGCCGGGCGCCACGGTCGCGTGCGCCGGGCGTCTTCACGGTGTATTCACGGTAGTAGCCGCGGCTGCGCACCGGCAGGCGGCGCTCGCGATTACCGAAGACAATCCCGTCGCGCTGGTAGGAAAACGGCCCGCCCTGTTTGATGAGCTTGAGCGTGTCATGCGCCTCGGCCGGAAGCGCGGCTGCCGCGATCTCGGAAACGACGGTTGTGTCGCGCGCCGCGACCGGACTGACGAATGCGAGCAGCGCCGCCGTGAGCGCCACCCCCGCGCAGCGAAGCCACTCCGCGCCGGTCAAACTTCACCTCACGGCTGCGGGTTGCGCAGCCGGATGTGCAGTTCGCGAAGCTGTCCTTCGTCCACCGCGTTCGGGGCGTGGGTCAGCAGGCACTGTGCGCGCTGGGTCTTGGGAAAGGCGATCGAGTCACGGATGGATTCCGCGCCCGCCATCATGGTCACGATGCGATCGAGGCCAAACGCGATGCCGCCGTGCGGCGGAGCGCCGTATTGCAGGGCCTTCAACAGAAACCCGAACTTGGCTTCGGCTTCCTCCGGGCTGATCGCGAGCGCGCGGAACACTTTTGACTGCACGTCCTGGCGGTGGATGCGCACCGACCCGCCCCCGATCTCCCAGCCGTTCAACGCGAGATCGTGGGCGATGGCGCGGGCGGCACCGGGATCGGTTGCGAGCAGATCCTCGTGACCGGGCGCGGGCGAAGTGAACGGATGGTGCATCGCCACCCAGCGCTTTTCTTCTTCGTCGTACTCGAACATCGGGAAATCGAGCACCCATACCGGACGCCACCCGCTCTCCGCCAGCCCGCGCTCGTGACCGATCTTCACGCGCAGCGCGCCCAGCGCTTCGTTCACGACCTTCGCGCGGTCGGCTCCGAAGAAAATGAGGTCGCCGTCACGTGCGCCGGTGCGCTCGAGCAGCGTGGCGATCACCGGCGCCTTGAGAAACTTGAGGATCGGCGACTGCAGGCCCTCGGCTCCCTTCGACATCGCGTTCACCTTGATGTAGGCGAGCCCTTTTGCGCCGTAAATCTTGACGAACCCGGTGTAATCGTCGATGTCCTTGCGCGAAAGCCCGCCGCCGCCCGGAATCCTGAGCGCCGCCACGCGCCCGTCCTTCAACTGCGCGGCCTCGCGGAATACCTTGAACTCGACCTCCTTCATCGCATCCGTCAACTCGGTGAGCTTGAGCGGCACGCGCAGGTCCGGCTTGTCGGAACCATACAGCGCCATCGCCTCGTCGTAACTCATGCGCGGGAACGGGTTCGGCAGATCGACGTTCAACACTTCCCTGAACACCGCGCGGATGAGTTCCTCCATCAGCTCGGTGATCTGGCGCTGTTCGAGGAATGAGGTCTCCACGTCGATCTGGGTGAATTCGGGCTGGCGATCGGCCCGCAGGTCCTCGTCGCGAAAGCATTTGACGATCTGGTAATAACGGTCGAAGCCCGCGATCATCAGGAGCTGCTTGAACAACTGCGGCGACTGCGGCAGCGCAAAGAAGTGCCCCGGGTGCACGCGCGAAGGCACGAGATAATCGCGCGCGCCCTCGGGCGTGGAGCGCGTCAGCATCGGGGTTTCGATATCGATGAAGCCGTGGCGGTCAAGGAAGCCGCGCACCGCCATCGCGACGCGGTATCTCAAGCGCAGGTTGTGCTGCATCTGCGGGCGGCGCAGGTCGAGAAAGCGGTACTCGAGCCGCACGGTCTCCGACAGGGTCTCGTCGTCCATCTGAAAAGGCGGGGTAAGCGACGCATTGAGGATCTCGATCTCCTGCGCCAGCACCTCGATCTCGCCGCTCACCAGATTGGGATTGACGGTGCCCTCGGGCCGGTGGCGCACGCGGCCCGCGACCCGCACTACGAATTCGTTGCGCACCTTGTCGGCCGTCTGAAACGTGGCTGGCGTGTCGGGATCACACACGATCTGCACCAGACCTTCGCGATCGCGCAGGTCGATGAAGATGACGCCCCCATGATCGCGCCGGCGATGCACCCAGCCGCAAAGCGTCACGGTCTGGTCGAGGTGCTGGCGGCTTATGCGCCCACAGTATTCGCTGCGCATGGATCAGGATTCCGGATTCAGGATTGAGGGCGGGAGCCCGCCCCCATTGGATTCACGGCTTGCGCCTGACGGGGGCTGTCGGCGGACTTTCTCAAGAGCCGTGCGTCGGTCTTCCTGCCGTTGCCGCCGGGGGCGACGACGCCCATGGAGATGATGTACTTCAGCGCCTCGTCCACGGTCATGTCGAGTTCGATCACGTCCGCGCGCGGCACGATCACGAAGTAGCCGCCGGTGGGATTGGGCGTGGTCGGCACGTAGATGCTGAGGGTGTCGCCGGGCAGGTGGTTGACTACGTCGCCACCCGGCGTCCCGGTCAGAAACGCGATGGTCCACATGCCCTCGCGCGGCCATTGCACCAGCAGCGCCTTGCGGAATGCCTGGCCCGACGGGGAAAATACGGTGTCGCTCACCTGCTTCACCCCGTTGTAGATGGAGTTGACGACGGGTATGCGCGCGAGCACCCCTTCCCAGAACGCGACCAGGCGCTGGCCGATGATATTCGCTGCGAGCACCCCGCTCACGAACACGATCAGCAGAGTCAGCACCACGCCCATGCCCGGCACGTGAATGCCCAGCCAGCTCTCCGTGCGCAGTTCCGGCGGCAGCAGCAGAAGCGTCCGGTCCATGGTGCTCACCAGCAGCTCGAGCACCCAGACCGTGATCACCAGCGGCACCCAGATCACGAGCCCGGTGATGAAATAACGCTTGATCAAAGGCTTCTTAAACATGGGTCAAAGGTACGGCGGCGCCGTCGTCATTTGCACAACGCACGACATCGCGAAAAGTGACGTGGGTAATGCAGCGTCGGCGTTCTACCGCACCGCTTCGTGAGGTGGGGGAAGAGCCGCCTGCGCCTCGCGCCGGCAGCATCCCGCGAACATGAGACAGGTCCGTCGAACTTGCGTTAACTACACGCCGGGCACGCGCCGGTGCCGCACGATGTGTCCGGCTTGGATTCCGTCTTGGATTCTTCCTTCTTGGCGCCTTCGGCAGGCTTGTCCGCATCTTTCCTGGGTTTCGCCCCGTTGTTCTTGAAATCAGTCGCGTACCAGCCGCTGCCCTTAAGCTGGAAGCCGGCGGCAGTGACCATTTTCCTGAGACTTGGTTTGCCGCACTCCGGACAGTCGGTCAGCGGTGCGTCACTCATGCGCTGCAGGTATTCGTTCTGGAACCCGCAGCCGGCGCACCGGTACTCGTAAATCGGCATGATCGCCTCCCGATCGCGAAAAAAGCATTATACCTGAACCGCTTAGAACCGCATTGCCGCATATGGGGGCGGCCACGGGAAATTCCAAACGGCACTTCCCCCAGCCCCTGTTTCGCCTGAGAATATGCGGCTCATTCCAAGTCAGAGGCCGGCCATGGACGACTCAACCGAGAAGATCGAGATTCACCGCGGGCTGAAGGGCGTGTACTTCGACCGTTCGCGCGTATGCTACATCGACGGGCGCGCCGGCGAGCTGCGCTATCGCGGGTATTCGATCCATGACCTCGCCGAACGCTCGAGTTTCGAGGAAACCTGCTACCTGCTGCTGAAGGGCGAACTGCCCGCGCGCGCGCAACTGGATGCGTTCGCCACGGAACTGAAGTCCGCGCGCGCGCTGCCCGAGGCGATCTACGACGTGATCCGCACCGTGAAAGGCGCGCACCCGATGGACGTGCTGCGCACCGGCGTTTCCGCGCTCGCGGCATTCGACCCCGAGACCGCGGACAAGTCGCCCGAGGCGACGTTGCGCAAGGGCATACGCCTCACCGCGCAGGTGCCGATGATCATCGCCGCCCACGAGCACATCCGCAACGGACGCGATCCGGTGGCGCCGAACCCGCGCCTGGGCCACGCGGCGAACTTCCTCTACATGCTCAAGGGCCGGGAGCCCAGCGCGGATGCGGCGCGGCTGATGGACATCGACATGCTGCTGCACGCCGAGCATGGCTCGAACGCGTCATCATTCGCGGCGCGCGTGGTCGCCGGCACCGATGCCGACCTGCACGGTGCGATCACGGCGGCGGTGGCGGCGCTCGCCGGCCCGGCACACGGCGGCGCAGCGGAAAACGTGATGCGCATGGCCCAGGAAATCGGCGACGACGCCAAGGCCGCCGAGTACGTGAGGACGAAGCGCGCGAACAAGGAGCCCGTGATGGGCTTTGGCCACCGTGTCTATCGTGCGGAAGACCCGCGCGCGCGCCACATGCGCGCCGGAGTGGAGAAGCTCTCGCGCGAGATGGGCCAGCCGCACTGGTACCGCATCCTCGAAACGGTGGTGGAGGCGATGAAGCCGTACGCGCGTCACGGCGTCAACGTGAACGTGGATTTCTATGCGGGCGTCGTGTACTTCCTGAACGGCATACCCGAGGATTTATTCGTGCCGATCTTCGCCGTGGGCCGCGTGCCGGGCTGGACGGTGCAGGTGCTCGAACAGCTCGAGAACAACATCCTCCTTCGCCCCCTCACCCTGTACAACGGCCCCGAGCCGCGCGATTATGTCCCAATAGACGCGCGCTGAAGAAGGTCGGCGGCTGCGCAACTCACGGATCATTTCCTTTCTGAACGCATGGTTGTGGACGGTTCCCTCGACGCTCTAACGCCGTCATTCTGGTTCGACAGTGCTCGCCGAAATCCCCGATCTTGGCGTCATGAGCGCACGCAATGCCTCGATCACTTCCTTGAACTGCGCGCGCGTGGTGGCGGCAAGCGCATCGTGCTTGAGCGCGAGCGCTTCGGTCTTCTTCTCCAAGGCCTCGAGCTTCTTCGCAATCTCCTTGTGCGTAGCGAGCACTTCGCGCATGCGCACAAAGGCGCGCACGACGTACAGACTCATTTCGACAGCGCGAGGCGAATTGAGCGCGGTGGCTGCCATGAGAGCGCCGTGCTCGGTGAACGCGTAGGGTGGCCGGCGCAGCCCCATCCTGGCGCCTGGATTGGACATCACAATCTGTGATCTCCAATTTGCAAATTCCTGGAATCCCTTGTTTTGGATTGAACCGGATTCACGGGCGGCGGTCAGCTGCGCGCGAGGCAGATGAGCGCCGCGATGGCGAAAGCCAGCCCGAAACCCTTGCGGAGCGTCAGCGTCTCGCGCAGGAAGACGAAACCGAGTCCGGCCGTGACCACGAAGCTCAACTGTGCAACCGGCACGAGCACGCTCGCCTCGCCGCGCGCCAGGCCCGCGAGCAGCATGACGAGCCCGAACAGCAGCAGCACCGCGGCCATGGCTCCGTGGTGCCAGGCACCGGGCGGCGGACGGAAACTGCCGTCGCGCGCGAACGCGAACAGGGTCGCGAGTGGCAAGAAGACGCTGGCCTGACCGGTGAGGACCGTGGCAGGGCTACCACCGGCAAGCGCGCCGATCTTGTAGACGAGGCTCACGATTCCCATTGCCATCGTCGCGACGAGGACGCGCAACACGGACGATGGGGTTGCACGCGGTGCCGACGCCGGCCCGCCCGCAAGCAGCAGCCATATCGCTGCGAGCGCGGCTGCGAGGCCCGCGACTTTCCAGCCCGTAAGCGGCTCTTCGAGGAGCCACACCGCGAGCGCCACCGTGATCGCGAAGCTCAGCCGGAAGACCGGCACGACGGTGCTCACCGCGCCGCTTGCGAGGCTGCGCGCGAAGTTGTAGAGCGCAACGAAGATCAGCACGCCGGCCGCCATGCCCCATGCAAAGGGCACGCCCAAGACGAGCGTGCCGGTCGCGAGCCCGTAGAGAAAAATGCCTGGCGCGAAGAAAAAGGCCTGCAACGGCAGAAAATGATGGGCTTCCACGCCGCTTGCAGCGGCGCGCTTGTAGACCCAGTCCGCGAGCCCATGGAACATCATGGCGCCTAGCGCCAATTCCACGCCTTCAGCCATGCCGGCTCCACCCCGATCGCTGCTACGCCCGCGCGAGGACGATAGCGGCAGTCGCCACGATATCTTCTACGGTTGCGCCGCGCGAGAGATCGCTCACCGGCCGCGCGAACCCCTGCAACACCGGACCGACCGCGCGTGCGCCGGCCATGCACTGAGTGAGCTTGTAGCCGATGTTCCCCGCGTCGAGGTCAGGGAACACCAGGACATTCGCCCGGCCCGCGACAGGGCTCGCGCCTTTCACTTTTTTGGCGGCCACCTGCGGCACGAGCGCGGCATCGGCCTGCAACTCGCCGTCGATGGCAAGACCCGGTGCGCGCGTACGGACAAGGGCGAGCGCGCGGGTCACCTTCTCGACGCGCGCATGTTGCGCACTGCCTTTGGTGGAAAACGAGAGCAGCGCAACGCGGGGCTCCTCGCGCAGAAGCGCACGGCAGCTTTCCGCGGAGGCGAGCGCGATGTCGGCGAGCGCGTCGGGATCGGGATCGACGTTGACCGCGCAATCCGCGTAGATGAAGTTCCTTGCGGCCCCGCCATCCCGGCCGGGAACGATCATCAGGAAGAAGCTCGACGGCGTGCGGATTCCGTGCGCAAGGCCCACGGTCATCAGCCCCGCCTCGATCACGCGGCCGGTGGTGTTCGCCACGCCGGCGATCATTGCATCCGCGTCCCCGGCCTTGACCATCATGCCGGCGTGAAACAGGGGTTTGCGCACCAGCCGCTCAGCGACCTTCGGGCTCACGTTCGGCCGGCCGGCCGCATAGAGACCGGCGTACGCCCCAAACCTTCCGCGTTCCTCCGGATCGAGCGTGGGGATGCCATCGAGCGACACGCCCGCGCGCGCAGCTGCCGCCGCGATATCCCCCGTGGCGCCAAGCACGATCGGGCGCGCGATTCCTTCGTCCTTCAACCTTCTTGCGGCGGCGACGATACGCTCGTCGTGACCCTCGGGAAAAACCAGGCGCTTGCAACTGGCACGCGCCAGAGCAATGCATGCCTCGACGATGTCGCTCACAGTTCACCGTTCAGCGCTTGTGGGTCGCGCCGGAAGAAAGGCGTGACAGGTGAAGCGTGACTGATAAGGCGTGACAGGTGAGGCGTGACAGGTGAAGCGTCTTCAAGGCTCGTTTTATCACTCACGCTTTATCAGTCACGCTATATCAGTCACGCTATATCAGTCACGCTATATCAGTCACGCACTATCTACTCACGCTTTATCAGTCACGCACTATCAGTGACGCAGTATCAGTCACGCCCTCAGAAGGGAATGTCGTCGTCCATCTGGTCGAAGGCCCCGCCCTTTTTCGCCTGCGGCTTCGCGCCGCCGCTTTCCGCCGCCGCGGGCGCGGGTTCACGCGCCATCGGCTCGGAGCCGCCGCCGCGCGACCCCAGCATCTTCATCTCATTCGCGACGATCTCGGTGGTGTAGCGGTCCTGGCCGTCCTTGTCCTGCCACTTGCGCGTCTGCAGCCGGCCTTCGATGTAGACCGGACTGCCCTTCTTGAGATATTCGCCGGCGATCTCGGCGAGGCGCCCGAAAAACGCGACGCGATGCCACTCCGTGCGCTCCTGCTTCTCGCCGCTCTTGTCCTTCCACACATCGGTCGTCGCCACGCTGATGTTGGTCACCGCGCCGCCGTCGGGGAGATAGCGTGTTTCCGGATCGCGCCCCAGATTGCCTATGAGTATTACCTTGTTGATCGATGCCATGTCAGCCGTCCCGTGCGATTAACCTGTGTACATTTTCTTCGTCAAACCCGGCGCTGTCCACCCTTAACCGCGCACTGGCTTCGCCCGCCGCCACCGACGCTTCGTGCACTCCCGGCAACGCCCTCAACCTTGCCGCGAGGCTGTCCGCCTGCTGCGCATCGAGAGCAGGGATCGCATACTCCCTCGTGCTCAGAGCGACCGGCACCTTCATCCCCAGCGTGAGCGCGAGCCAGACCGCGACCAAACCGGCGTTCATCGCCACGACCCCCATCGCGCCCCAGCTACCGTAGACCCAGCCGCCCGCAGCGGCGCCGAGAAACGTGCCGAAAAACTGGATGCTGGTGAAAACACCCAGCGCCACGCCCCTGGCGCCGGCAGGCGCCGTGCGGGATGCCAGCGCCGGCAGCGTCGCTTCGAGCACGTTGAACGCAGCAAAAAACGCAAGGAGCGACCCCGCCAACGGCCACACGCTCCCCACGCTCCACGGTAGCGTCACCTGCACTCCCAGCAGGAGCGCCACCGCGGCGATGAAGGCCGTTTTCACCTGGCGGGCCGTTCGGGCCCTGATCAGCACCGGCACCATCAGCACGAAGGACCCGAGCAGGGTCGGCAGATAGACCTTCCAGTGCTCGCTCACGTCGAGCCCGCCACTGCGCAAGGAGAAGGGTACGGCGATGAACAGCGACATCAGCACCGCATGCAGGACGAGAACGCCGAAGTTCTGGCGCGCGAGTTCCCGATTCGCCAGCACCTCCCAGTACCCCGCGGGCTTTTCGTGCCCGTGCCCGTGGGCTGCCTCCGGGACATCGGGCACGATCTCGCGCACCACCAGGATCGCTGCCGCGGCCAGCACCCCGGTCAACGCAAATATGCCCGGCACCCCGATCAGGTGATTGAGCCACGGCCCGGCCACCAGCGACAGCGCGAAGGTGCCGCCGATCGTGGAACCGATCATCGCCATCGCCTTGCCGCGGTGTTCCTCGCGCGTCAAATCAGCGACCATGGCGATGACGGCCGCGGAGATCGCGCCGGCGCCCTGAAGCACGCGTCCGAGGATGACGACGTAGATGTTGCCGGCGGCGGCCGCGATGAAGCTCCCCACGGCGAAGATCGCGAGGCCGGCGTAGATCACGGGCTTGCGCCCATAGCGATCGGACCACCAGCCGAACGGAATCTGCAGCAGCGCCTGGGTGAGTCCGTAAGCGCCAAGCGCGATGCCCACCAGCGTCAGATTTGCGCCCCCGGGAAGCGTTTCGGCGTAGATCGCGAATACCGGAAGAATCACGAACATGCCCAGCATGCGCAGGCCGAAGATGCTGGCAAGGCTCACGCTGGCGCGCAATTCGTCGGCGCTCATGCGAACGGCGGGGGACATGACGGCGGGAAAACCTGGGAACTGCCTGCGAAGTGAGGTATCTTAGCAGGTTTATGCACGCCGGGACCCGCACCGTGGCCGCGCCGCCTTCGACAGTACTGAAACTGCATTCCGCCGAGCCGGCATCGCCGGCGCACGGCAGCGCAGTGATCCGCATACGCGGTGCGCGCACCCACAATCTGAAGAACATCAGTCTGGACCTGCCGCGCAACCGTCTGGTCGTGATCACGGGGCTCTCGGGATCAGGCAAGTCCTCGCTCGCCTTCGACACGCTCTACGCGGAAGGCCAGCGCCGCTACGTGGAGTCGTTGTCTACTTATGCGCGGCAGTTCCTGCAGCTCATGGAAAAACCGGACGTGGACCTGATCGAAGGCCTCTCGCCGGCCATCTCCATCGAGCAGAAGGCGACGAGCCACAATCCGCGCTCGACCGTCGGCACCACCACCGAGATACACGATTACCTGCGGCTGCTCTTCGCCCGCGTCGGCGATCCGCATTGCCCCGAACACAGGGTGGCGCTCGCCGCGCAGTCGGTGTCGCAGATGGTGGACCACGTCCTGCAACTGCCGTTGGACACGCGCCTGATGATCCTCGCACCGCTGGTGGTCGGTCGCAAGGGCGAGCAGGCCAATCTGTTCGACGAGCTGCGCGCGCAGGGTTTCGCGCGCCTGCGCATCGATGGCGACGTGCACGAGATAGACGAGCTGCCGCGACTCAAGAAGAACATCAAGCATACGGTGGAAGTGGTCGTGGACCGGCTGAAGGTCAGGCCCGAGGTCAAGCAGCGCCTTGCCGAGTCGTTCGAGACCGCGCTGCGGCACGCCGACGGGCGGGTCATTGCGCTGCAGCTCCCTGCTGAACCATCTCTCACCGGCCCTTCCCCCGAGGGCAGCGATTCCCGCCGAACCCTCACCCCTAGCCCGCCTCCCGGGGGCGGTGATTCCCACCGAGCCCTCACCCCTAGCCCCTCTCCCAAGAGGGCGGATCCTTCCAGATCCCTCACCCCCGACCCCTCTCCCGGAGCGAGTGATTCCCACCCATCCCTCACCCCTAACCCCTCTCCCGGGGGGAGAGGGGAACAGACGGATCGCATGAGCGATGAGAAAGGGGTGGAACACCTCTTTTCGGCGAAGTTCGCGTGCCCGGCATGCGGTTATTCGCTGCCCGAGCTGGAACCGCGGCTGTTCTCGTTCAACAACCCGATGGGCGCCTGCCCGCGCTGCGACGGCCTCGGAACGATCAGCTTCTTCGACCCGCGCCGCATCGTCGCCTTTCCGGAGCTCTCGCTCGCCTCCGGCGCGATCAAGGGCTGGGACCGCCGCAACCAGTTCTACTTCCAGCTGTTGCAGGGCCTCGCCGCGCATTACGGCTTCGATATCGAGGCGCCGTTCGCGGCGCTGCCCGAGGCGGTGCAGAAGGTTGTGCTGGAAGGCTCGGGACGCGACAGGATCCGTTTCGTCTATGTGGGCGATCGCGGCAACAAGTTCACGCGCGAACACGCGTTCGAGGGCGTCATCCCCAATCTCGAGCGCCGCTACCGCGAAACCGACTCGCTGGTAGTGCGCGAGGAACTCGCGAAGTTTCTCAACACGCAGTCCTGCCCCGAGTGCGGCGGCACGCGCCTGCGGCACGAAGCGCGCAACGTCACCGTTGCCGGGAAAGCCATCTACGAGGTGAGCGCGCTGCCGCTCGCGCAGGCCGTGCGCTTCTTCGAGAGCGTGAGCCTCACTGGGGCGAAGCAGGCGGTCGCGGAGAAAATCGTGCGCGAGATCCTGAACCGGCTGCAATTTCTCAATGATGTCGGGCTCGACTACCTGTCGCTCGACCGCGCCGCCGACACGCTTTCGGGAGGTGAAGCGCAACGCATCCGGCTCGCGAGTCAGATCGGGTCGGGGCTTACCGGCGTCATGTACGTGCTCGACGAGCCCTCCATCGGCCTGCATCCGCGGGACAACGCGCGTCTGCTTGAAACGCTTGCGCGCCTGCGCGACATCGGCAATTCGGTGATCGTCGTCGAGCACGACCGTGAGGCGATCACGAGCGCCGACCACGTCGTGGACATGGGGCTCGGCGCCGGCGAACACGGCGGACGGGTGATCGCCGAGGGCACGCCCCGGGACATCGCCGCGCACGCCGGATCACTCACGGGGCAGTACCTGAGCGGACGCAGGCGCATCGAACTCCCGGCGCTCCGCCACCGCGCAAACCCGGCCCGTCAGGTGGTGATCGGCGGCGCCACCGGAAACAACCTCAAGCATCTCACGGTCAAGCTGCCGGTTGGTCTGCTGGTGTGCGTCACCGGTGTCTCAGGGTCCGGGAAGTCCACGCTCGTCATCGACACCCTCTATCACGCTGTCGCGCGCCATATTTATGGCAGCGTAACCGAACCCGCGGCGTTCGAGTCGATCGATGGGTTGGACTGGTTCGACAAGGTGGTGAACGTCGATCAGAGCCCGATCGGCCGCACCCCCCGTTCCAACCCCGCGACCTATACCGGGCTGTTCGCGCCGATCCGGGACCTCTTCTCCGGTGTACCGGCAGCGCGCGAGCGCGGTTACGGCCCCGGAAGGTTTTCGTTCAACGTCAAGGGCGGGCGCTGCGAGTCGTGCCAGGGCGACGGCGTGCTGAAGGTGGAAATGCATTTCCTGCCGGACATCTACGTAACGTGCGACGAGTGTCGCGGGAAACGCTACAACCGCGAAACCCTGGATATCCGGTACAAGGGCAAGAACATCCATGAAGTGCTCCAGATGACCGTGGAGCAGGCGACCGAGTTCTTCGCCGCGGTGCCGGTCGTCGCGCGCAAGCTCCAGACGATGCTTGACGTAGGGCTGGGCTACATCACGCTCGGTCAGAGCGCCACCACGCTCTCGGGCGGCGAGGCGCAGCGCGTGAAGCTCGCGCTGGAACTCTCCAAGCGCGACACCGGCAGGACGCTTTACATCCTCGACGAACCTACGACCGGGCTGCATTTCCATGACATCGACCTGCTGCTGCGCGTGTTGCGCCGGTTGCGAGACCATGGCAACACGGTGGTCGTGATCGAACACAACCTCGACGTGATCAAGACCGCGGACTGGATCATCGACCTCGGTCCCGAAGGCGGCGACGGCGGCGGGCGCGTGATCGCCGAAGGCGCGCCGGAGGACGTGGCAAAGCACAAGGCGAGCCACACCGGCCGCTACCTCAAGGCCGTGCTTGCGTGAGAGCGGGAGATCGTCAGTTGCGTGAGAGCGTGAAGTCGTGAGATCGTAACGGGGGTACAACATAAGTACACCATCGCCGGCTACGCCACTCCCGCCCTCCCGATCTCCCGAATTCTTGCCTCCCGCTCTCCCGATCTCACAGATTCATGAACATGTCCCCGCGCGACCTTCTGCTCGGCAGTTTTCAGGCGGCTTTGTCCGCCGCCGATCCGCTGAAGATCGTGCCCGCGTATGTGCCCAAACCGCCGCAAGGGCGCACGCTGGTGGTGGGAGCCGGGAAAGCTGCAGCCGCAATGGCGCTCGCGGTGGAACAGACCTGGCCGGCCGACGCGCCGCTCGATGGATTGGTCATCACGCGCTATCAGCACGGCCTGTTGACCAACCGCATCACGGTGATTGAAGCCGGTCATCCGGTGCCGGATGAGGCGGGGGAGACGGCGGCAAGGGAGATTTTGCGCCGCGTGAAAGGGCTCACCCCCCACGATCTTCTCCTGGTGCTGCTCTCCGGCGGGGGATCGAGCCTCATGTCACTGCCGCTTGAGGGCATCGACATGCCTGCGCTCAAGGCCACGACGCGGGAACTGCTGGGCTGCGGCGCGCCCATCCAGGACATGAACACGGTGCGCAAGCACCTGTCCGCGATCCAGGGCGGCAGGCTCGCCGCCGCGTGCCGCGCGCCGCTGCTCGCGCTGATCATTTCCGATGTCACCGGGGACGATCCCACGCACATCGCCTCGGGACCGTGCGCACCCGATCCGACCACCTATCAGGACGCGCTCGACATCTTCGGGCGCTTCGAGGTGAGAGCCCCGGACACTGTTGTCGCTCACCTGAGCCGGGGTGCCAGAGGGGCACTCCCCGAGACGCCAAAGCCCGGGGACAGGATCTTCAGGCACGTTGAGAACCGTGTGATCGCCACGGCGCAACAGTCGCTCGCCGCTGCTGCCGCGTTCTTCGCGAGTCATGACGTGCAGCCGGCGATCCTGGGCGATTCCGTCACCGGAGAGGCACGAGAAGTCGCCAAGGCATACGGCGCGCTCGCACGGCAGGTGATGCTGCGTCGCTCCCCATGGGCGCCGCCCGTGGCGTTGATCTCGGGCGGCGAGTGCACCGTCACGGTGCGTGGCAAGGGCCGTGGCGGGCGCTGCGCCGAGTTTCTCCTCGCCCTCGCAATCAACCTCCGGAGCGCGGAGGGCGTGCATGCGCTCGCGTGCGATACCGACGGCATCGATGGTTCGGAAGACAACGCCGGCGCCATCCTCACCCCCGACGCGCTGCGCCGCGCGGAAAAGAGAAAACTCCGCACTGATCGGCTGCTCGACGACAACGACGCCTACGCCTTCTTCAGCGCGCTCGGCGACCTCGTCGTCACGGGCCCCACCCGCACCAACGTCAACGATTACCGCGCCATCCTGATTCTGTGACACCGCTGCTGCGACCCGCCGCGGCAATGCGCCAAAAGCACGACGACGCCGTCGAGTTTCCATCACCCACTCCGCCAACACACTCCGGCGAAACGTTAATTCTTTCCTCGCCCGCTGACCGAACCGTGACGCAGTTCACGCCAGCGCGGCGTGGCCCGTGGAAACTGCACTCTGGCACGGTGCTTGCGAGTCATCGTGTGCCCGGCTAAAGGTGTCGGCACTGCGACATCCGGGACGGGTGATAAAGGAGAACATCATGTCGTACGAGATTGCCCGGAAAGCGTTCGAAGAAATCAAGGACTCGATCAAGCCGCCTGCGCGGGACCCCTTGCACTGGCATGGCGCCCACGGGATGCTGAATCTGGTCACCAACATCGAAGCCGACATGCAGGACGTGCGCAAACAACTGCAGCATATCCAGTCGTTGTTGATCTCGAGCCGCCGCTAGTCGAAAAAGGTCGACCAGCACCGCGAACGGGAGCGGGGCAACCGTCGCGTTCACCGGAGACGGCTCAGTTCCGGTCCCGCAAATTAGACGCGGAGTGGCACAGTGCATGACGCACTTCATTCCGCACGTTCCCGCCAAGGGAGTATGCTTCAATTTATGAGCTTCGCTTCGGCACGCGGCTAAGACCCGGCACACATGAGCCGTTGGGCCGGGTTGCTTCTGGTGTCATTGCTGCTTGCCATTGTGCTCACCGCGGCATTTCGTTTTGTTCAGCACACCGACCACGAGTACGCGTTCTGGGTCGCGATCTTCGGCGCGACTGCGACTCAGCTCGAGGCCCGCTGCGCCGCGTCGAAGTCGCCCGACGTTTGCGCCAGGGCCAGGGAAAGAAGGTCCTTCGCCGACGAGTTTCGGATACACCGTGATGCAGTAATGGCTTGGTGGTGGCCCGCCCTGCTCGCAATGACGCTGGCATGGTTGGCCGTAGTGATATCCGCGGCTGCGGTCGCGATCGATGCGTGGCGCCGTCGCAGGCTCCTCCATGACCCGTCCCAGGGGCAGCCGAAGGGCTGACGCGGTCACTTGGCGGCGCCCATGAACGCTACGCTTGACGTACTTGTCATCGGCGGCGGCATCTCGGGGCTTGCCACGGCCTGGTGGCTCCAGGGCCAGGGGCATGACGTGGCGCTCATCGAGGCGGCGCAGCGCCCGGGCGGTACCATCGGCAGCGTTCGCCACGACGGCTGCCTGATCGAAACCGGTCCCAACAGCACCCTGGAAACGACGCCGCTCATCGGACAGTTGCTGGAGGAGGTCCGCATCACGGGCGAGCGCGTCTACGCCAATCCCCGCGCAACAAATCGCTTCGTTTTGCGCAGCGGGCGGATGATTCCGCTGCCGCTCTCGCCGCCGGCATTTCTTGTGACGCCTCTCTTCTCATGGCGCGCCAAGTTCGCGCTCGCGTGCGAGCCGTTCGTGGCGCCCGCCGCCGCGGACGCCGAAGAAACGGTTGCAGAGTTCGTGGTGAGACGGCTCGGAACCGAGTTTCTCGATTACGCCATCAACCCTTTCGTCGCGGGCGTGTATGCGGGCGACCCGGCGCACCTGAGCGTGCGCGCGGCGTTCCCGCGGCTGTTCGAGCTGGAGCAGCAGTACGGCGGCCTGATTCGAGGGCAGATTCTCGGCGCGCGGGAGCGCAGGCGCAAGCGCGAAAAGTCCAGGCAGGCGGCGCCGATGCTCTCGTTCCGCGACGGCATGCAGACACTCACCGACGCCATCGCGAGACGCCTGAAGCGCCTCGAACTGAATACGGCGGCGGGCGCCCTCGCGCGCCATGACGGCACCGGGTGGATTGTGACGGCTGACACCCGTGGCGGTGCCATTGAATACCACGCACGCGCGGTGATCGTTGCCGCTCCTGCGGACTCGGCAGCGCGGCTCGTGCGCCCGCTCGCGCCGGCTGCCGCAGATGCGCTCGATTCCATACCTTATCCGCCGATTGCCGCAGCAGTTGCCGCTTACGACCATGCGGAGATCAGGCACGCCCTCGATGGTTTTGGCTTCCTCGTGCCGGCCAAGGAACATCGCCGCATCTTGGGGACAATCTTTTCGAGCACGCTGTTCGAAAACCGCGCGCCGGACGGGATCGCCCTGCTCTCCACTTTCGTCGGCGGCATGCGTCAGCCCGGCCTCGCGCTTGGCGACGAGGAAGCCATCACCGGCCTGGTGCAGGAAGAACTCGCGGACATCCTCGGCGCGCCGCGGCGCGCACGCTGGGTGCACGTGACGCACTGGCCGCGCGCGATCCCGCAATACACGCTCGGCCACCTCGAGCGCATCGCGAAGGTGGAGGCCGCCGAGCGCGAACTGCCGGGTCTTTTTTTCTGCGCCAACTACCGCGGCGGAATCTCGGTAGCCGACTGCATCAGGTCAGGATTCGCGATGGCGGATCGGGTGGCTGCTGCGCTCGATGCGCGCCACCCTGCAGCCGCGGCACGGCCGACAGGATAAGACGTACGCTACCGCGCCCGCACTCTAGGCGACGTTCTTCCAGTAATCGTCCACTCGCTTCGCGCCCGCCGAGCCCGGCGACGAAGCTCGCGATGAGCGGCATGCCCGACCGCCCGTAGAGCGCCGCGGCCAACTCGGCGTGCAGCATGCCGCTCGCGCCCATGGAAAGATTCTGATCGATCACCGCGACCGCCCGTTTCCCGGCGAGCGCGCGCCGCAGCGCAGCCGCGGGGTACGGCCGCAGCAGCCGCGGGCGCACCAACCCGACCTTGAGACCCGAATCGCGCTGGCGGTCGACCGCATCCTTCGCCTTGGTCGCGAACGAACCGATCCATGCGGGTCGAACGGCGGCAAAAACCGCCGCACCGCCTCGGCGTCGGGCATGTCCACCGGTTCGCGCGTGAACGAAAGATAGAATCCGTCCTGGTTCACGACCACGGGCACCCTCACGCGCATATCCTCGGCGAGCCGATAGGCGATGAGGACGCTGTCGAGCAACTCCTGGCAGGTCGCGCAGTGGATCTGCACGAAACCGGTATCGCGCGCGACGAGGATATCGGTGTGATCGGGCTCCAGCGTGATGGGCGTCGCCACCGCCCGCGAGACATTGACGAGCACGAACGGCGCGCGCCAGCCGGGGACCGCGAACAACATCTCCATGGCATAGAGCAGGCCTTGACTGGACGTCGCGGTGAAAACGCGAACGCCGGTCGCAGCAGCGGCCGCGGCCCCAGTCACCATCGAGTGCTCGGATTCGAGCGTCGTCAACCGCCCGCGCGCCTCGCCCCGCGCGAACCACCCGGCGAGCGTCTCGATGATCTCGGTCTGGGGCGTGATGGGAAACGCGGGAACGTCGATCCAGTCCGGCGTGGAGTACCCGGCCGCTCCGATGGTGCCGCCCTCCGGCACCGCGCCCGCGTGGGGCGCCATGGCGTCAAACGCCGCAAGGGCCTCGGCGAGCGAGCTCTCGACCGCCCCCGTGCCGTGGCTGGCAACTTCCGCGCGCACCGCACGCTCGAGACTCGTGCGCCCGATCGCGCCGGTGAGGCGGGCAGCGGCGCCCGCGCACAGGGCGCCCACCGGCGGCGCCTGCGCGCCGGCAGAGGCGCTGGCGCTCTCGCCCATCACCAGCAGCAGGCCGGAGAACTTGAGGCGTGAGCGCCACGCCTCCGCTGCTTCACGGCTCACCAGCAGCATGACGGTGCGCGGGGTGCAGCCCTGCAGAACGCCCGCGGCGGGCACCGGCAGCAGCGTGTCATCGGCGACCACCACCAGGTCGGGACGCGTGATCGCACCGCGTTCGTTGATGGTCGAGCGCGCCGCCCGCACGTAGGAAAAAATGGGCGCGCCACGGCGTTCCGCGCCGTAGCGCGGCGGGATGCCTTGCGCTTTCACGCGCGCGAGCACGGCCTCGGTGTTGGCGGAGATTCTCTCGGCGATACTGGCAAGCGCGGCCGTCTGGCTGGACCCGGCAAACTCCATCGCCGCGCAAATGACGCCGCCGGCATTGGCGATGAAATCGGGGATGACGATCACGCCCCGGTCATGGAGCGTTCGCTCCGCTGCGGCGGTCACCGGGATATTGGCGCCCTCCAGCACCAATCTCGTCTTGAGCCGATGCACGTTGTCCTCGCGGATCACGTCGGGCCGCGCCGCCGGAATCCAGATATCGCATTCGACTTCGACGATGGCCTCGCCGTCGCGCTTCTCCCCGCGCCCATGCTCGATCACGCTCCTGCCTTCGTCCTTGACGCGGATCAACGCATCGACCTCGAGGCCTGCCGCATCGATGACCGTACCTTGGGTATCCGACGCGGCGACCACCCGCGCACCCTGCGCGGCAAGGAAACGCGCAGCATGTTTGCCGACGGCGCCGAAACCCTGGATCGCCACGCGCGCGCCCCGCAGATCGATGCTGCAGTAGCGTGCGGCGACCTCCGCCGCGTGACGCAGCCCCCAGCCCGTCGCCCCGATCTCGTCGAGCGGGATGCCCCCCATCGCCGCTGGCAATCCGACCGCACGCCCGATCTCGTCCTTGATCCATGCCATGCACGATTCATCGGTGCCCATGTCCGGTCCGAAGATGTAATCCCGCTCGTTGCGCAGCGCGTGGGCAAAGGCGCGGATCAAGCGTTCCTTCGCATCGCGCGGCATGCGCGGGTCGCCGACGAGCACGGATTTGCCGCCGCCACGAGCGAGCCCGGCTGCGGAGTTTTTGAGCGTCATTGCGCGCGCGAGGCGGAAGCACTCGGCGGTGTTCACGTCCGGCGCCATCCGCAGTCCGCCTATCGCGGGACCGCGCGCGACGTTGTCCACCACCAGCACGCCCTTCAAGCCGAGTTCCGGTTGATAAACGTGCGTGACCTTGGCCGGGCCGAACTCATCGCCAAAGCGAAAAATCTCTTCCACCTTTCCTCCTGCCGGGGCAGCGCCGCGTTGCGCCATCACAAAATTTATTGAACCACGCCCCGGATGGACCGGGTTTGATCGATGTCAACCCGCGGTCGGGTAAGACGCGTCAACGCCGCAGACAGCACACGCAGGCGTTGATTACGCAGATGTCGCAAACCGCGGTCTGCAACCGGCATCCTTCGGTGGAACAGCAGCTTTGCCGCTGGCTGTTGCTGAGCCTGGATCGTGTGCAAGTCTGCGAATGCTACGCCGTAGCGAAGAAGGAATTCGCCCGCCTTGTTGGCGGCACCGACTCAAGATAACCCGAATATGCCTCTCGCTCGCCTGAACGGCGTTATGTGCGCTGGCGCACAGACAGCGTGTCACGGAGGAGGATAATTAAAAAATTGTGAACGCGTTACGCAACGAAAGGAACTGACATGCAGTGGTGGGGCTACAGCAAAGAACACGGGTGGGTGGTACTGGACCGAAGCATTCCGCGAAACGTGCCGGGAATCAAGGAGGATCTCCTGTTTCTTCGCTGCAGGGATGCGACGACTTTCATCGAGAAACGGGAGAAGTGGACCCGTCCTCACTACACGTACGCCCCGGTTTACCTGAAGGGGCTGGCACCTGCAGACGCGGTTGAGGCGGCGGCCGAGCTTGAAACGTTCAAGGCTCTGTGGCCCGATTTCCACCGTGAGGTCCAGCGCGTGCACCAGGAGGCCGTGGACCGAATCGAGGCGCTACGCATCGAGGAAGAGAAGAAGGCGAAGCAGGCCGCGCGCGACAGGAAGAAACAGGCCACCGCGGCCGGGCTCTGATCGCTTGCTCCCTCCTGCCGCAAACCGCCTGCTGTCCGCTTTGCCGCGGCAGGACAATAAGCGTGTGCTCGCGGCCTGCGAACGTGTCGAACTGACCTTCGCCGATGTGCTCAGTGAACCCGGGGACCGCATCCGGCATGTCTACTTCCCCAGCGAGGCCTTTGTGTCCCTGGCGGCCCCGGCCGACGGCCGCGGACGCCTGGAAGTGGGGTTGATCGGCAACGAAGGCATGCTCGGGATTCCCTTGATACTGGGTATCGACATTTCGCCGTTGCGCGCTTTGGTGCGGGGTTCGGGCACGGCGTTGCGCATGGACGCCGCTTCGTTCGGCCGCGAGCTCGGCCGCAGCCCCACTTTGCAACGCGGGCTCAACCGTTACCTGTATGCGCTGATGGCGCAGTTCGCGCAGACGGTCGCATGCACGCGCTTCCATACGCTGGATGCGCGCCTCGCGCGCTGGCTGCTCATGACCCACGACCGCGCGCATGCGGACGAGTTTCACCTCACACACGAATTTCTTGCCGAGATGCTCGGGGTACGCCGGGTCGGCGTCACCAAGGCTGCGGGGGCGCTGCAGCGAAAGAAACTCATCAGCTACAAACGCGGCTGCATCACGATCGTTGATCGCGGCGGCCTGGAAGCGCTGTCTTGCGGATGCTATCGGGCCATGCAGGCGACCTACGCCCGCATGCTGCCTTGAGCACATCGTGGGACGCGTGACCCTCACCGACATGATCCACGAGCGCTACGGCGTGTGAGCCGACGTGAACAGGGAAAGCCAGACATCGGGTTCTGCGCCAACAGCGATCGAACTGCTGTCGGCGGCCCGCTTCCAGGAAGAACTGCGACGCGTCACACACTTCCGTCCGCAAGCCGGACGGATCGCCGCACCAGCCTATCCGGCACGGCGGCGGCCGTTGAGGAGCGCCGCCTGCGGCGCCCATCTGCCCTCGCGTGACCCGCGCGGAGCCATGGCCGCGCGGCGCGGCTGATTTTCCCCGAAGGTCTTGCCGGACGAGGGATACAACTGTCCGGCGTTGGTGGCGGGCTGGTGTTCGCCGTCACGGCCGCGGTCGGAATTCGCGGGTTCACGTGCCGGCTTCGACCCGCGCCCATGGTTCACGGGTTCGGTGGTCCGGCCCGGCCTGCGGCCGCGGTTCGAATCGCGGCTGGCGTGCCGGGCGGGCTGAGTTTGCCGCGCGCGCTCCTGCGATGCCGGCTCCGGTCCCGATTCGAATCCCGTCAGGACATGCTGCTCGATGCGACGCCCGAGCAGCCTCTCGATGCCATTCAGCAGCGATCGCTCTTCGGGTGCGACCAGGGAGATCGCCTCTCCGGTGCTGCCGGCACGGCCGGTGCGGCCGATGCGGTGTACGTAATCCTCGGGAACGTGCGGGATGTCGAAGTTGACGACATGCGGCAGTTCCTCGATATCCAGACCGCGCGCGGCGATATCGGTCGCAACCAGCACGCGTACCGCGCCGGCCTTGAAGTCCGCCAGCGCCTTGGTGCGCGCGGGTTGGCTCTTGTTGCCATGTATCGCAGTGGCCTGGATCCCGCCCCGGCAAAGCTGCTCCGACAGCCGGTTGGCGCCGTGCTTGGTGCGCGTAAACACCAGCACCTGTCTCCAGTCACCTTCGGAGACCAGGTGCGCCAGCAGATCGCGCTTGCGCGTCTGCCCGACGGGGTAGACGCGTTGCCCGACGAGTTCGGATTCCGCGTTGCGCCGGGGAGCGACCTGGATCAATGCCGGCGCGTGCAGCAGTCCATCCGCGAGCTTGCGGATGTCGTCGGTGAAGGTGGCCGAGAACAGCAGGTTCTGCCGTTTTGCCGGCAACAGGGCGAGGATACGGCGTATGTCGCGGATGAAGCCCATATCGAGCATCCGATCCGCTTCGTCGAGAACGAGGATTTCGACGCGCGATAAATCGACCGTTTTCTGCTGCACGTGGTCGAGCAGACGGCCCGGCGTGGCAACGAGAATATCCACGCCGCGCCGCAATGCCTGGATCTGTGGATTGATGCCGACACCGCCGTAGATCAGCGTGGATTTGAGCGGGAGGTATTTGCCGTAAGTGCGCACACTCTCTTCCACCTGCGCCGCGAGTTCCCGCGTCGGGGTGAGGATCAGCGCCCGTACGGGATGCCGCGCCGGCGAGAATGACGTGTTGGCCTGCGCCGCAAGGCGCTGCAGCAGCGGCAGGGCAAAGCCGGCGGTCTTGCCGGTGCCGGTTTGCGCGCCGGCGAGCACGTCGCGGCCTTCGAGTATGGCGGGAATCGCCTGCACCTGCACCGGCGTGGGTTGCGTGTAGCCCTGATCGGCGACAGCGCGCGTAAGCTCGGCCGACAAGCCGAGTCCTGCAAACAACTGGGTCAAGAAAATCTCCTGAAATCGGCCTGCTGCGGCATTACGCCGTCAGAACCGGTTCAGGCAGATACGACTGAGTTAAAAAATTCGGGGAAGTTTGAGGACAACCGCGAGGGGATCGAGCCACAGACCGGATGATGCGATGCTCGAATCTTGAAGCGCATTATACACGATTCCGCCCTCAACGCCGCGCCGGGTCATTCGAACCGGATGTTCAGCGCACGGACGATCTCGGCGTTGCCACGCGTCCAGGGGTTGTAAGCCTGAAGCGCCGGTAACCCCGGACGATAAGTTCCTGCGTTTAATGGCTGGGAGCGGCATGCCGTGGTTCAACGGGCACGCCTCGGACTGTATTCCCGGGGCAGCGCGAACGACCCCGGGGCTGACCGCGCAATGCATTTGATCGGGAGAAAAACATGTTGAAGCAACCGTTTGCAGCAATACTCGCGCTGGGAGCCGTACTGGCATTAAGTGCACTTCCGGCCGCGGGCGAGTCCACTGCCCCGCGCAAGACGCTCGCGGCCTTCGCGAGCGAGCAGGAACTCGCGAATCTTTTCAGGAAGTGGCAGGACGAGCACCAGCGCAGGATGGAGGAAGAACGGCGCCGGCGCGAAGAGGCTCGCGCGCGCATGCAGGGACAACTGGGTGATCTGCAGGCACCGCCGGCGCCCGCCGCAAAAGCGGCCGCTCCCACTCTGACCCAGTCACTCGCCGGGGCGGCGGCGGAGTCCATCACCAACGTCCAGCACGCCGGTGTCGACGAAGGCGGCATCGTCAAGCTGCACGGTGACCACCTCGTCATCCTGCGGCGGGGGCGGCTCTTCACCGTTGGCATCCGCAACCGGGAACTGAAGCCGGTGTCGGTGATCGACGCCTTCGGCGATGGCATCGAGCCGCGCGGCGCGTGGTACGACGAGATGCTGATCTCGGGCGATACCATCGCCATCATCGGCTACAGCTACGCGCGCGGCGGCACCGAGGTGGGACTGTTCGAGATTTCATCCTCCGGGCAACTGAGCTACAAGGCGACCTACCATCTGCGTTCCAATGATTACTACTCCTCGCGCAATTACGCGAGCCGGCTGATCGGCAGCAAGCTCATTTTCTACTCGCCGCTCTTCATCAATCTGTGGCGCGGCAATCCGATGGCTTCGCTCCCCGCGATGCGCCGGTGGCACCGGGATGCGAAGCCCGAGGACTTCAAGCGCATCGCGCCTGCCACCCGCATCTACCGCACCGACGAGGATCTCGATCCCTACCAAGGCGTCGCGCTGCACACCGTATCCATCTGCGATCTCGCGCAGCCCGAACTCGAATGCGAGAGCACCACGGTGCTCGGGCTGCCGGGGCGCGTTTTTTACGTCTCCGCCAACTCGGTGTTCGTGTGGACCACCGCCAGGCGGCGCACGGGACAGGCATCGACGCCGAGTTCGGCAGTATTCCGTATTCCGCTCGACGGCTCGGCGCCGAGCGCGTTGAAGACCGCGGGCAGCCCCATCGACCCGTTCTCGTTTCTCGAGGGCGAGGACGGTTTTCTCAATGTCCTCC
>JACQGN010000032.1 GCA_016199545.1 Betaproteobacteria bacterium
GGTCCGTGCCTTGGCGACGGCCAAAACAGTTCTTTTCGCACCGTTCCGTTGCAAATCTGCGGGCGGTTTTGCATTTAGCAGCCTGTCGGAGCTTTAAGTCCGACAGGCTGCTAGGACTGCGCGGGTCGAGCCGCGGGACTGCTCATGATGCCGCTCTCCACGAGATGCTGGTGCAACTCGGTAACGGCCAGTTGCGTGTAGTCCTTCGCCAGTTCCTTGATCTTGACGTCATGCCTGAGGACGCCGCGCTCCGCCTCGCGCAATAATCCCAGCATTCGCGGCTCCGCGATCAGAATCACGGAGCCTCGGCTCCACGACTGCGTCAGGCCGGCCACTTTCCCGGCCACGTCCTGCGCGAATCGCTTCTCCAGCTCGAGCCGATGGCGCAGGCGCCTTTCCGCGTAAGGATGCATGGGGCCCGATTGGCGGCCGGTATTTCGGGTACCGCGGACCTTGGGCAGAACGTCCGCGCCCCGCGCCCGGTACTCGGTGTTGACCAGATCCTCCATTTCGACGAGCCGCGCCTTGTCTGCCTCGGAGGTATCCACGATAAAGAGACGCGCGCGCGCGCCGTCTGCGACCACAACACAAATATCAGCCACTCTTACGCTCCCGCGACAAACGTCGCCCGTGCGTCTTGCGATGCTTCAGGCGCGCATGCTGATCGAGCTGCCGGCGCGCCGCGTTGCAGGCATCGCGCAGCGCCACGTAAATATCCTCGCTGTGATCGCGATTGACCACGATATCCTTGCCCGGCACGGCGATATCCATGCGCACCACAAACTGCCCGCCCTGGTGCCGGTGGTGATGCGGCTGTTCGGCAACCACGCGACACTTGAGGATGAGCTCCGGATACAGCGCGTCGAGCTTCGCAATCCGCTCGCGTATCCGCGCCTCCAGCGCGTCCGACTGCTGCAAACCGCGCATGGTCACCTGGACTTGATCGGCCATTGGGCCTGCCCCTATCGCTGCGTCATCGCCTGGCCTGCGCCTCGTGCGCCTGTTCGCGCGAGACGATTTTCGTGAGATCGGTCATCTGTTCCGCGAGCACCTCGAGCAGGTCGTCGATCGAAACGATGCCCACCGGGATACGGTTGTCGCCATTTGTTCCGTCGAACACCACCACGGTGCCCACGTGGTATTGGCGCATGAGCTTCGCTGCCGCCACGACGGGGGTATCCCGGGCCGCGAGAACGACTTCACGGTTGCAGATTTCGCCTATCGTCACCATGGTGTCCACCCTTTCGCAGCAGCCCCGCACGCGAGACCGCCACTTCGATATTGCATCAATCAACACCCGTTTACATGATATGTCCCGCAAGGGATCGTCCATTGATCTGGATCAATCGGCGAACTGGCCACCCACTGGCGGAATGGCGACGGATTCATGGCTCCTGTCGTTTCCTGCCCGGACCAAACTCAGTGCGCGCGGCCAGCATCCGGTGCCTGCGCCGCTGAACCAGGCCTGGATCAAGCGACGATGTGGTGCTTGCCCACGACGTAGACCGTGCTCGCCTGGGGACCGAGCTCGCCCTGTTCTTCAGAGAACCGCACTTCGGCGCCGGTCTCAAGCTTGTCAAAATCGGCATCCACGAGGCTGTTCCGGTGAAAATAGACGAGTTTCCCGTCCGCCGTCTGGATCCTGCCGTAGCCCTCCGCAGGATAAAGCTCCACGACCCTGCCGTGCGGAGGCGCTTCATGCGCCTTCACCCGGCGGTCCTGCCGCCGCATGTAATCCTCGAGCTGGCGGCGCACCGCATCGAAAGCATCGCGGATCGCCACGTAAACGTCCGTGTACGTGATCATCGCGATCATCGCGATGGTGTGGATACAGAGCCTGTGGCTGCAGGCGCGCACGGTGCAGCCCATTACCTACAGCGAGTTCCAGGGCTACCTCAAGGACGGCAAGATCGAGGAAATCAGCATCCTCGCGAGCCACATCGAGGGCACCTTCAAGCAGCCGCTGCCCGACGGACGCACGCGCTTTGTCGCGGTGCGGGTCGATCCGGAGCTCGCCCGGGATCTTGCCCAGTACAACGTCAAGTTCGCCGGCGTGGTGCAGAGCAGGCTGTTGCACGACATCCTGTCCTGGGTCGTGCCGGCGGTGGCCTTCTTCGCGATCTGGCTCTACTTCATGCGCCGCTTCGCGGAAAAACAGGGGCTGGGCGGCGGCTTCCTCACCATCGGCAAGAGCAAGGCGAAGGTCTACATGGAAAGCGACACCAAGGTGACCTTCGAGGACGTGGCCGGTGTCGACGAGGCCAAGGAGGAGTTGCGGGAGGTGGTCGGTTTCCTCAAGGATCCGCAACGCTACAGCCGCCTCGGCGGACGCGTGCCGAAGGGCGTGCTGCTGGTCGGCCCGCCCGGCACCGGCAAGACGCTGCTCGCGCGCGCTGTGGCGGGCGAGGCCGGCGTGCCGTTTCTCTCGATCAACGGCTCGGAGTTCGTCGAGATGTTCGTCGGGGTCGGGGCGGCGCGCGTGCGCGATCTCTTCGAGCAGGCGCGCACCAGGGCGCCCTGCATCATCTTCATTGACGAGCTCGACGCGCTGGGCCGGGCGCGCGGCGCCTATGGCCTCGGCGGGCACGACGAGAAGGAGCAGACGCTGAATCAGCTCCTGTCCGAAATGGACGGCTTCGACCCTTCGATGGGCGTGGTCCTGCTCTCTGCGACGAACCGGCCTGAAATTCTCGATCCGGCCCTGTTGCGCGCGGGGCGGTTCGACCGCCAGGTGCTGGTCGATCGCCCCGACAAAAAGGGGCGGGTGCAGATCCTCAACGTGCACTTGAAGAAAGTGAAGTTGCGCCACGATATCGATCCGGAACAGATTGCGGCGCTCACCCCGGGGTTCAGCGGCGCCGATCTCGCCAACCTGGTCAACGAGGCGGCGCTGCTCGCCACCCGCCGCGGCGCCGATGCGGTGGCACCGGAGGATTTCACGGGCGCGGTCGAACGCATCGTTGCCGGGCTGGAAAAGAAAAGCCGCATCCTCAATCCCACCGAGCGCAGGATCGTGGCGTATCACGAAATGGGGCACGCGCTGGTTGCCATGTCGCTCCCGGGCAGCGATCCGGTGCACAAGATTTCGATCATCCCGCGCGGAGTGGGGGCGCTCGGCTACACCATCCAGCGGCCGACCGAAGACCGTTTTCTCATGACGCGCGCGGAACTCGAAAGCAAGATGACGGTGCTCATGGGCGGCCGTGCTTCGGAGCAGGTCGTATTCGGACATTTTTCGACGGGCGCCGCGGACGATCTCGCCAAGGTCACCGATATCGCGCGCAGCATGGCAATGCGCTTCGGCATGGTGGACAAGCTCGGCCATGTCACCTACGAGCCCGAGCGCCCGGCCTTTATCAATATCCCGGGGATGGTACCGGGCCCGCGCGAATTCAGCGAGGACACCGCACGCGAGATCGACTGCGCGGTTCGGGACATCGTCACGCGTGCCTTTGACCGGGCAATCACCATCCTCACCGAGAAACGCTCGCTGCTGGAACAAGGCGCGCAACTGTTGCTGCAGAAGGAGACGCTCGCCGAGGAAGACCTCAGGGCGTTGCGCGAGGCATAGGCTACGTGGATAGAGGGCGTTCCGACGTGCCAAGTACGCTCTCCGAGACGCGCGAGTTTCCAATTACCGAGAAGGTCGCCTTTCTGCGGCGTCCCGAGGCATACGCGCCGGCCCCGCATCGCGTCGACGTGGTCGAGACGCACATGTCCTGGGTCTTCCTTGCCGATGCCCTTGTCTACAAGCTGAAGAAACCGGTGCGCTATGAGTTTCTCGATTTCAGCACGCTCGAGGCGCGGCGCTTGAACTGCCAGCGGGAAGTCGAGCTCAACCGGCGCCTGGCCCCGGATGTCTATCGCGGCACCGTGCCGCTCACGCTGCGAAGCGACGGCAGTCTGCGGCTCGGCGGCCCCGGCACCACAATCGAATGGCTGGTTGAGATGCGCCGCCTGCCTGCCGATCGCATGCTCGATGCGGCGATACGCAGCCATTCGGTCGAACCCGCGGACGTCAGAGCGCTTGACAGCATTGTGTTCAATGACGAACGGCCATACACAATACTTAATGGCGCCCCCTCGCGTTCAGTCGTCCTGAGCATTCTCTGGAAGGCTTCCGCTATCGGAATTCGGGCATGACGCGCCACGAAAACGCCAGGCGTGACAGACATGCGGTTCGTTAGACATGAGTTCTTGACGCTGACAACCCCTCGTGTCGGAATGCGCTGCGCTTATCCCAACCTACGCACCCGAGGCGAGCAGCTCGACGATCGATCCGCCTTCGTGTATCCGCCGAATGGCTTCGGCGAGAAGCGGCGCGGTTTCCAGCAACACGAGCTTCCGTTGCGCCAGACCGGCGTCAATCCGGAATGGAGGGATGGTATCGGTGACGGCGAGGCCATCCACGACGGGCTCCGTCAAAAGGCGGGCAGCGTCGCCGACGAATATTCCGTGCGAAGCGGCCGCAAATACCCGCGTGGCGCCCTTGGCCCGGCATGCCCGCGCGGCCCGCAGAATCGTGCCGCCGGTGCTGATCAGATCGTCGATGATGATCGCGACCCTGCCTTCGACATTTCCCACCACCGCTTCACCGCTCACCACGCCCGA
>JACQGN010000186.1 GCA_016199545.1 Betaproteobacteria bacterium
AGAGCCACGATCGCTTTCTACGCCTGCTCAACGCGCCCGTGAAACCGAGCGCTGGCCTTAAGAAACTGCTTGCATCAAGCGCGCCTTGGGAGCGATGACGCCCAGGAAGCTCGGCCCGCCGGAACTTCTGTCCGAGCATCACCGGCTCGATGATTTTGTGTGCGAGGAACCGGCGCTCGCCGACTGGTTAAAAAGACGTGCCCTCAAGAATCAGCTCGAAGGCGCTTCGCGAACATTTGTAGTCTGCGACGGTGCCGTCGTCATCGGCTATTACGCTCTGGCAGCCGGCGCCGTATCGCACGTTTCCGCGCCGGGAAGTGTGCGCCGGAACATGCCGGACCCGGTTCCTGTCATGGTCTTGGGTCGCCTTGCAGTGCATACTGAATGGGCCGATAGAGGAGTCGGACGCGGGCTCCTTAAAGATGCTCTGCTCCGTACGTTGCGCGTCGCCCGCGATGCGGGCATTCGCGCAATCCTGTGCCACGCGATCTCTATTAAGGCAAAGCAGTTCTATCTGAAACACGGATTCGTTGAGTCGCCGATTGACGAGCTTACTGTCATGCTGAACGTCGCAAAGCTTCCACCCGAGATCTCGGCCTTGCTCACTGATTGACGCTCTGGGCCCGCCCTGAGATGAACGCGCAACGATTACTGCAACACTTCGAGCGCATCAGCGAGGCGCCCGACGCCGTGCCGCGGTTGCGGCGGTTTGTTCTGGATTTGGCGGTGCGAGGGAGGCTGGTGGAGCAGCGCCAGAATGACGAGCCAGCGTTGAGTCGGCTCAAAGAGCCAAAAGCTAGCGTCCAATCCGACGATGAGCCATTCGAAATTCCTCGTTCATGGACGTGGGCCCGCGTTGCTGATGTGGCGGAATGTCGCCTTGGCAAAATGCTGGACAAGGCAAGAAACAAGGGCATTCCGCGTCGGTACTTGCGCAACATCAACGTCCGGTGGTTCGATTTCGATCTATCAGATGTTATGGAGATGCGGTTCGAGGACTTCGAACTTACTGAATTCGGACTCCGTCACGGTGACGTGCTGATCTGCGAAGGCGGCGAGCCCGGGCGCGCTGCCGTTTGGGATGAACGGGAGACCGACATCTACTTCCAAAAGGCCATTCATCGCGCGCGGTTTTCGAGCTGTGTTCATCCGCACTTCTTTGTGATCGTGTTGCGCGTGAGCGCGGACAACGGAGATCTCGCCACCTACTTCACGGGTGTCGGAATCAAGCATTTCACGGGGAAAGGACTTTCGGCATTCCAGTTTCCATTGCCACCTCTCGCCGAACAACACCGCATCGTCGCCAAGGTCGATGAACTGATGGCACTGTGCGATCGGCTGGAAGCGGCGCAGACGGAGCGGGAGAGCCGGCGGGATCGGCTGGTAGCGGCGACCCACGCCCGCCTTGCCGATCCCTTAACTCTCAACTCTCAACCCTCAACGTTCTTCGTCAACCACCTCCCGCGCCTCACCACTCGCCTCGAACACATTCAACAACTTCGACAGTCCATCCTCAGCCTCGCCGTCCGCGGGAAACTCGTTCCCCAAAACCCTAACGACGACCCCGCGGCTATGCTGCTTGGCGATCATAAATTCTGCCTAGATTCGGAGAACGAGCCGTGGAAACTCCCAAGTGGGTGGGCTTGGTCATCGTTCAACTTGATTGGTCAAACACTTGGCGGCGGCACTCCGAGCAAAGCAGATCCTGGGTTTTGGACGGGGCCAATTCCTTGGGTGAGCCCAAAGGACATGAAGGTTGATCTCATCAAGGACGCCCAAGATCACATCTCGGAACAGGCCGTTGAACGTTCTGCTGCGAAGCTTATCCCGGCTGGGTCTCTCCTGATGGTGGTTCGAGGCATGATCCTTGCCCATTCCTTCCCGACCGCGATATCTGCCGTGCCCGTGACCATCAACCAGGACATGAAGGCGATCGTACCGTTCCGGCCCGAGATAATCCGTATGCTCTTGTTAGTGACGAAGGGTCTGAAACCGAGGGTGCTTCGACTTGTGCTGCGTTCGACGCATGGCACCTGCAAACTGCTAACTGGCGATCTATTTTCATTGCCCCTTCCGATCCCCCCTCTCGCCGAACAACACCGCATCGTGGCCAAAGTCGATGAGCTGTTGGCGCTGTGCGCCCGGCTGGAAGCGCAGCTCACCACCAGCCAAACGGAGAGCCGCCGGTTCCTCGAAGCCACCCTGCACGAAGCCGTTGCAGGGCATGACACCCGTCACGAAGGCGCGCTCCAGTGAGCACGGCCGCGTCATTCCCGCATCGCTTGGAGGCTAAAGTCGAGCAGCAGCTTCGCTCTCAGCACGTCGGTTACTTGCTCGGTGCGGGTGCTTCGTATTTAGAAGGCAAGGGCTTTCCTCTGGCAGGCGAGGTCTGGAAGCATATCTCGGCGAATATACCCGCTTCTGAACGAAGTGATATCCAGGCAAAGCTAGATGGAGGAGCGAATGGGATTGAGCACGCGCTTGATCTGCTTGACGATGGTTCCCCCAGCGAAAAACCACACAGATTCTTGGTGACCGAGGCAATTGCGGCGCACTTTTCTTCCATTGTGCCGTTAACTGAGCATCACCAAAGCTTTGTCCGGCGCCTGGCCACGCGCCAAGAGATCACTGTTCCCCTTTACTGTCTGAATTACGATGGATTGATCGAACGTGCGGCGGATACGGAGCGAGTGCGGGTCGTGGATGGATTCCTAGGTCTGGAAAGATCGTTCTTCGATGCGCAGGCATTTCAAGAACGATTTGCCCTAACGCACCGTGGACCTAGAAAGCCGCAGGCCGACTGGAAGAAGGGCATCCTTCATCTTTACAAATTGCATGGATCGCTTGGATGGTTTGATTTCGGCGTGGATGGTGTCCGCAGGCTTGGATTTGGGTCGACGACGCCGGATGGGGCCAAACGCCTTATGGTACCGCCACAACGGCGCAAAGCGACTGACACAACAGCCCCGCCGTACGCCGCCCTGTGGTCGGATTTTCGCGCCCAACTTTGCCACGGGCCAAACCTCCTGAATCGACTTGTGTCAATCGGCTACGGATTGCGCGACGAACATGTTAACGCTGTGATTGAAAATTCTCTTGCACGCACAAACTTTACGTGTCTCGCGTTTGCACGCAGTCTTACAGATGAGGTTTTTGATCGATGGTCCAAGAAGAGCAACGTGGTGGTCGTTACGAGAGACCGATGCTCTCTTAACGGGGAAATAGGACCGGGGCATCCGAGTCTTTGGCGATTTGAAGAGCTTACACAGAAAGTCTGAAGATCATGAATGCACAAAGCGAAACATTGATTGGGCACGTAATAGACGTGCGTGGGGATGGATTGACTGCGAATCTCTTGGCGGACGAACAAGAGGCGGCTCCGAAGGTCACCGTGGGCGACGAAGATATCCTGGTGGGTCAAATCGGCTCATACGTTTCAGTTAGGCAGGGACCTATCAAGATTCTTTGCCTTGTAGCTCGAATCACGGAGCAGGAAAAACTCGCAGACCCAAGCACTTCCCTTCCGGACGCCCCCACTGTTACGTACGCGCAGAGGACAATTTCTTTGATTCCCATTGGTACCGTGACGAGCGACGGGCAGTTCGAGCGTGGCGTGAGTACGTATCCAACCACAAGCGCTGAAGTTCACGTGGTAAGTGGTGCCGAACTCAACGTCTTGTTCACGAAGTTCCAAACGCAAGGGTACGAGGTGGGGAGGCTTTCTTCTCAGCCGAGCGTTAAAGTATTTCTCGAACCTACTCGTCTATTCGGCCGGCACTTCGCCATTCTTGGCCAAACGGGCGCGGGGAAATCCTGGACGGTTGCGAGCCTTATCCAGCATGCGCTGGCTGTGATGCCGAAGGCGCATGTAATCGTGCTTGATCTTCACGGCGAATACTGCTGGCTGAAGGCAGATGGCACCAGGGACGCGGCATTCAAGAATGAGCATTTTCGATACGTCGATGCCAAGGAATTGGAGATGCCGTATTGGTTGATGACTTATGCGGAACTCTGCGATTTGCTAATCGACCATACCGAGCGAGAGGCTGCAAATCAAACAGCATTTTTTCGCGACACTCTGTTCGACTTGAAGCAGGCTGAAAAGACACCACTGGCTCTAGAGCGCGTGACCGTGGATACGCCAGTTTTCTTCTCGCTTAACGACTTGATGGGTCGTGTAAAGGCCGAGAATGAGCGGATGGTGCCGGGGCAGAAAAACAATTTAATAAAAGGTCCCATGCATGGAGAATTTGACCGCTTTCTGATTCGGCTGCAAAGCAAGCTGAACGACATCCGCTACGACTTTCTCCTGAAACCAGCAAAGCGCACAACATCTGCTTCACTAGCGACGCTCCTACGCGACTTCGTTGGCCTTGGAGATCCGAAGCGGCCAGTGACTGTAATCGACTTGAGTACTGTTCCGTTCGACGTGCGCCCGACCGTTGCAGCACAGATTGGGCGACTTGCGTTTGAGTTTAATTTCTGGAATCCACAATACAGGGAATTTCCCTTGCTCTTGATCTGTGAGGAAGCTCACGCCTATGTGACGCGAGATCGGGACTCCCAGTACGCAGGTGCGCGTAAATCTATGGAGCGAATCGCCAAAGAGGGCCGAAAATATGGTGTGGGCCTTGCTGTCGTCAGCCAACGGCCACATGAGCTTTCGGAAACTGTCTTGGCCCAATGCGGTACGTTTCTTTGCATGCGAATCACTAATCCCGATGACCAGACATACGTAAGAAGCCTCGTTCCAGAAGCGGAGCGAGGCTTGGTCGACATTCTTGCTGGCTTGGGCCGTGGCGAGTGTTTAGCATTGGGCGAGGCCGTTCCTCTACCCACAAGATTTCGGTTCAACTTGCCATCGCCTGTTCCGAACAGCGAGGACATCGACTTTTATGGCAAGTGGAAAAGCGGACCAGAGGATATTAACGTCGAGGCGATTGTGGATCGGTGGCGTCGCCAGCAGCGGTAGCGACGTTGATTGCCGAAGCCATCCGACGCGAAATACAAGAATTGCGCGAGTGGTTGGGGTAATCATTTAATGCGATTCATCCACGCCTCCGACCTCCATATCGACAGCCCTCTCCGCGGCCTCGACCGCTACGACGGTGCGCCGGTCGAGCGGTTGCGGACCGCGACCCGCGGCGCGCTGGAACGGTTGATCGACAAGGCGATAAGCGAGCACGTCGAATTCGTTCTCTTCGCTGGCGACATATACGACCGCGATTGGCAGGACTTCCACACGGGCCTTTTCTTTCGGGAACAGATGGTTCGGCTCGACCGGGCGGGCATCCGCGTATTCATCGTGCAGGGCAACCACGATGCGCAGGGGGTGATCAGCCGCCAACTGCTTTTGCCATCGAATGTGACTGTGTTTTCCAGTCGTGCTGCCCATACGGTGCGAATCGACGACCTCTCGGTGGCGATCCACGGGCGGAGTTTTCCCGATCGCGCGGTCAATGAGGATCTGGTTCCCTCGTACCCGCCGCCCGTCCCGGGGTTTTTCAACATTGGCATGTTGCACACCAGCTTGACGGGGCGGGATGGACACGACACCTATGCGCCAACGGATGTTGCGACGCTGGTCGAGAAAGGCTACGACTATTGGGCATTGGGCCATGTCCACGCTCGGGAGGTGGTCTCGGAAAGCCCGCGCATAATATTTCCCGGAAACCTTCAGGGCCGTCACGCGAATGAGACCGGCGCCAAGGGCTGCGAGCTGGTAACAGTGGAGGCTGGCCGGATCGAAGCCGAGTTCGTGGCACTGGACGTGGTGCGCTGGAGTCAAATCGCGTTGCCGCTGGACGGTGTCGAGCACCTGGAATCTTTGGGTGATGCCTTCCGTGCGGCGCTGGAGCCGGTGCTTATCGGCGCGACCGACAGACTGCATGCTGTGCGCGTGATCCTGACCGGCTCGACCAATTTGCACCGGATCGAGGCCAACCAGCCGGGGACCCTGACCGCCGCAGTTCAGGCGGTTGCGCAGGACGTAAGCGAAGCCGAGATCTGGATCGAGCAGGTGCGGCTCGACCTGTCCACACCGATGGATCGCGCCCAGGCCGCGCAGCGGCAGGATGCAGTAGGCGAATTGATTCGCTTGGTCGATGCGATCGCCGGGGATGAAGCCGAGCTGAAACGCCGGGCACAGGGGGAACTCGGCGATCTTCTCGGCGCGATACCGCCGGAGGTGGCGGCGGACGAGATGCCTCGGCTGGACAATTCCGCCGACCTTCGTGCGCTGCTCATGGATGCGGAAGCGACGGTGCTCGCGCGCCTCGCGGCAGGGACAACGGGCACATGAAGCTCGCCCGGCTGATGCTGCAGGCGTTCGGACCGTTCAGCGACACGGCGCTCGATTTCACCGACAGCCCTGCCAATCTGCATCTGATCTACGGGCCGAATGAGGCTGGAAAATCCTGCGCGTTGCGGGCGATGACGGATCTGCGATTCGGCATTCCGTTGCGAAGCCCGGATGACTTCGTTCATCCCTCCAATCAATTGCGCATTGGCGGCGTGTTCATCGATGACCAGCGTGAGCCTGTCGGGCTGATCCGGCGCAAAGGGCGCGGCCAGACCCTATCCCGGTTCAATGCCGATACGGGACAGCCGGACCCGGCGCCGGTGACCCGCGAAGATGAACTGATACTGACTGCTGGCTTGGAACGCGGCGAATTCGAAGCGATGTTCGGCCTGAATCACGCCCGGCTCCGCGAAGGCGGCGACTTGCTGTTGAAAGGCGAGGGCGAACTCGGTTCAGCGTTGTTCGAGGCCAGCGCGGGAACACGCGGCATTACGGCACTCCTGGCGGCGCTCGATGCCGATGCCAAGCAACTCTACAACCCGCACGGCCGCGCTCAATACGCCACGATCAACGATGCGCGGCGCCAATTCGACGAGCAGCGGCATGCTCTGCGGGAGGCTCAGACACGGCCCGTGGATTGGGCGGCGCTGCATCGCGCGCATGAAACGGCGAAGGCTGCACTCGATGATGTGACGACTGCCCTGGAGACCTTGCGTCGCCGGGAAAATGAACTAACCGAACTGCGCTCGGTCGAGCCGTTGCTCAGGGAACATGATCGGACGTTGGCTGAGCTGGAATCGCTGGCCGATGCGCCGGATCTTGCGGAGAACGCACGCGAAGAGCGGCTTGCGGCCGAGCAGGCCTTGCGGCGCGCCCAGCAAGACCTGAAGGACGCCGACCTTGAATTGACGCGCTGCGCTGAGGCGCTTTCTGCCTTGGTGATCGAACAGCCTCTGCTCGACCACGCCGAAGCAGTCGAGCGGTTGGCAGCCGGCGCAGAGGCGGCGGCCCGCAGCCGGATCGAGGTGCAGCAGCAGCAGGCGGTAATTGAGCGGATCGAGTTCGAGCTTGCCGAGACGGCCGCGCGCATTGCGCTCGGGACGGACATCAAGCAGGTTCTGAATGCTGTGCCGTCGGCAGCCGACCGAGTCGCGCTGGACAGCCATCTGCGCGCCACCGGCCTGCTTGAGGAACGGCTGAGTGGGTTCCGAAAGCGTGCACAGGAGCTAGATCAGGCGGCAGAGCCGGATGTGGTTGATGCGACCGGCGCGCCCGACCCCAATTCCCGGAAGGCGGTAGCCGATGCCCTTCGGCAGGCACAGGCGTTGGGTGACGTCGGGCGGAAGCTGCCCGAGCACGACCGCGAACTGGGCGAACTCAACGGCCGGTTGGGCCAGGCGCTCTCGGATCTCCGTATCGCCACGCTCGACGCGTTGCGCAACGCCCGGCCGCTGCTGGACGCCGAGATCGTCAGCAGCCGCAAGTCATTGACTGACCTCGACGAAGCGGTTCGCGCGGCGAGGGATGAGGACGTTCGGCTCGAACGCGATCGAGAGCAGCAACAGCTTCGGCAGCGCGAACTGGCGGCGGAGGGCGAGGTGGTGACCGCCGAAACGCTGCGGCTCGCGCGCGAGCGACGCGATCGGGGCTGGACAGCAATTCGTCAAGCCTACGTCGAGCGTACCCGGGATGCGGAAGAATTGGCTCGAGCCTTCGATCCCGGTCGGCCACTGCCCGAGGCGTTCGAGGTCGCCGAGCATGAGTCGGACAGGCAGGCAGACCTCCTTCGGGCGGACGCGCGGCGCGCGGCGGGATTCGAGGAATGCTCGACCCGTATCGAGACCATGGACAAGCGGCGTCACGCGATCGTGGCTGAGCTTGCCCAGATCGGCAACCGTCGCGAGGAGATTACCGCCGCATGGTCAAGGAAGCTCGCCGAAGCGGGGTTGCCTCAACTGGATGCCGACGCGCTGCGCGAATGGCAGGCCGCGCGGCTGGGCGCACTGGAAATCGCCGAAAGACGGGCCAAGGTGCAGGCTGAACGGGATCGTCTGCACGCGGACATCTCGGCCTCGATCACGGATCTCAAGGTTGCGTTACAGGCCGTTGGACAGCGGCCGCAAGGTGATTCGGTGGGGTCGTTGGTCGAGCAGGCAGTGCAGTGGGACAAGCACGTTACGGAGGCGGAGGCAGATCGCCGCGCGCGCCTGAGGGCGGAGCGCGAGCGCAAAGCTGAAAAGGCCAGGATTGAAGGCCAGATCATCCAAACAGACGCGGAGTTTCAGGAACACCTGCTGGCCGTGCAGGCGTCGCACGCCCGATTGTTCCTGCCGGCCGGAAGCGGACCGGAAACTGTCAAGGCGCGGCTCGATGAGTTGGACGAGCTGGCTACGCAGGCGGCTCATTTGAATGAGGCGCGGGAGCGGCAGGCGCATCATCAGGCGGTCGTCGATGACCTGTCGCATCAGGCTGCGCGAATTGCGAGCGTTCTGGGGGAGTCGGCTCCGGATCTGATCACCGACTTTGCGGCACGCCTGCGTACACGTCTCGCCGCTTCACGCGAGCAGGATCAACAACGGATCGCCTTGACGCGCGATCGTGACCGGGCGCAGGAGACCAAGCGGCGGGCGCAGGCGGAGCTTGAGTTTGAGACAGGCACGCTCGCGCGGCTTTGTGCGGCGGCGGGTGTCGATGCGGCCGAAAAGCTGCCCGACCGGGAAGACGCCGCCGCGCGCAAGCGCAAGGCGCGGAGCACGCTCGCAGCACAACGTGATCAACTGGCGAAGGCCTCGAAGCGTTCCGAGGAAGACCTGCGGGAACGGCTCGCCGGTCAGGATGCTGTCGCCATGGAGAGTGAACTCGATCGATGCAGGATCGAGATGGGTGAGAAGGAGAACCAGCAAGCCTCAGCGCGCGAGGCGGAGGAGCAGGCTCGGCGCGCGCTCGAAGCAATCGACGCATCGGATCGGGCAGCCGCGGCGCGTGAAGCGATGGAGTCAGCGGCAGCGCGGTTCAGAGGGGCAGTGCGTCCGTGGGCACGATTACGGCTCGCCCACGCGCTGTTGCAGGAGGCGCTGAATCGCTTTCGCGAACGCGCGCAGGCGCCCATGGTCGCTGCGGCTTCCACCTACTTCTCGCTCATGACCGGAGGCCGTTACGAGCGCCTGGAGGTGGACGAGGAAGGAGATACGCCCGTCCTGCGTGCCGTGCAGGCGGACGGCGCCAAGAAGGGCATCGAGGCCATGAGCGATGGCACCTCCGATCAGCTCTATCTGGCCCTGAGACTTGCCGCGCTGGACCTGCGCCGCGCCTCCCACCCGCAGATGCCGCTCATCCTGGATGACGTTCTGATCACCTCGGACGATGTACGGTCAGCAAACATCCTGCGGGCGCTGGAGCGATTTGCCGAGGGCAGCCAGGTCATGATCTTTACGCACCATCGACACCTGATCGACGTGGCCCGTGCAGGGCTTGGCGATCAGGACTTGGCGATTCATACCCTTTGTGAGGCGCCCCATGCCTGATCCGCTCGACCAGTTACACCTCGGCTTTGCAGGTTCGTAACCGCAGCGGGATTGCACAAGCGCTGAGAAAGTGTGGCGTGCCAAGGTGCGCGTTCGTATCAGAGGTAGGTTAGGCTGAACGCGGGGAAGCCCAACGCGGATCGACCGTCGATTGTTGGGGTTCACACCATTCACCCCAAGCTACGATATTGTCTTCGGCTTCAACAAAGGAGCGTGAATGTCAAACAGTCAGAATGGCCAGACGGGCGCCGAACTCGCCGCCGAAATCGCGCGGCGGCGCGGCCGCAGTTATCCGGCGCACGAGTTCATCGCGAAGACCTTTCCCGATTACATGAAGGTGCTGATCGAGCTCGACGAAGTGATCCGCGCCAGGCCGCGCCTTTACGATGAGAAGATGCACGAGCTTTTTCACATCATCGCGCTTGCGGTGGAGATGTCGAATCCGCCGAACCAGCCGCACCTCAGGCAGCACTTGAAGAAAGGCCTCAAGCTGGGACTCAAGCCCGAAGAGATCGCGGAGGCGCTGATGGTGTGCGTGAACCCGTGCGGCATGAAGGTGCTGACCTACGGCGTCACCTGCATGCTGGAAGCGATGGAGGAACTGAAGAACCACCCCGCCGGCGGCGCCGGCACCCCTCCTTGACAAGGAGGGGAGACTCATACCGCGCACATCCGCAGACGAGTGGCGGCAGGCGCCGTCGAAGTTTGACCGCGTAATCATTCCCCTCCTGACTGAGGAGGGGTGGCGCCGAAGGCGACGGGGTGGTGGGGCTACGCTGCGACGATGGGTTCGCTCTTGATCGTCGTGCGGTGCATCACCCGCCGCTGCGTCACATCGATCTCCGAGCGGTAATGCATGCAGCAGCGGTTGTCCCAGAGGACAAGTTCACCGGCGCTCCACCTGTGCATCCATGCGTACTTGGGTTGCGTCGCGTGCGCCCATAATTTATCGAGCAGCGCTTCGCTCTCCGCATTGGGCATCCCCACGATGTAGTTCGAGGGCCAGTCGCGGCGTCGGCCCAGGTAGAGCGCGCGCCTGCCGCTCACCGGGTGGATACGCACCAGCGGATGGGTCGGACCGGGGACTTCCTCGGGCCGGGCCGGCAGCTTCACGCCAGGCCGCAGCACCCCGGCGCTGTTACGCGTAGAGTCGTGCACCTGGGATTTGCCCGCGATCGCGCGCTTCAGGTCCTCGGGCAGCTCTTCGTACGCGAGGTACTGGTTGTTGAACGACGTGTCGCCGCCGCCGTTCTGCGGTACCTCGAGGGAATAGAGCATGCTTCCGGCAGGTGGCACCTCGACGTAGGAATTGTCGGTGTGCCACACCACCTCGTAGCTGCCGAGGCCGCCGTTGTCCTTGACCGGATTTCCGTCGGCACCGAGGTTGGAGATGATGCTGACGCTTGCGTGCGTGCCGCGCGTTCTCCTATCATCGCGCTTTCCGCCTGCGCCCTCGTGGCGCAGGGTTTGATCGCAGAGGAGCCGTATCGTGGACATGGGACTCAAGGGGAAGAACGTATTGATCACCGGCGCCAGCCGCAACATGGGCCGGATCGCGGCGATCGAATTTGCGCGCGAAGGAGCGAATCTCGCGATCTGTACCAGCGCCAAGATGAAGGAATTGAACGTGGTGGCCGATGAACTGCGCGCGCTCGGTGCGAAGGTGGTCGCCGAGAAGTGCGACGTAGCGGATCCGGCTGCGGTGTCGGCGTTCGTCGGGAAGGCGCGCGGCGCGCTGGGCTCGATCGACGTCGCGATCAACAACGCGGTCTACCGCGCGGAAGACGATTTCCTCGAGACGTCCGACGAAAAATGGCAGCGCAACATCGACGTCAATCTCACCGGCCCGCGCAACATCTGCCGCGCCGTGCTGCCCGGCATGGTCGAGAGACAATGGGGGCGCATCGTCAATTTTTCCGGGATCGCGCCTTTCCTCGGCGTTGGCGTCGCCAAGGCCATGGCCAAGCTTGGAATCGTCGGGCTTACGCGCGGTGTCGCGCGCGAGTTCGCCGCCCACAACATCACCGCGAATTGCATCGGTCCCGGTACCTTCGACGTCGAGCGCGATGCATTCCAGAGAGACAAATCGTCGATACGCCCGGGGCAGCCGATCCGGCGGCATGGCAAGCCCATGGAATGCGCCTCGCTCATGCTCTATCTCGCGAGCGAGAACGCCGGCTTCATCACCGGGCAATGCTATCTGGTGAACGGTGGAATGTATTTTCAGTAGGAATTGTCGCAGCAAGGCCGCGACAATTCCTTATGGAAGAAGCGCCTACTTCAAGGCAACGAACAGGGATCGGGAAAACCCGAACTCCAAGGTGCTCGTCGAATTTCAGGTCTGACAAGCTCCGGGCGCATCGTGGATTGCGGGCGTGACCGGCTTGCTCGTTCGTTCCTTGGCCAGATTGCCGAGTTTTCCCATTTAAGGATTTTGTCGGAGGAAACTCCGGCAAAATCCTATGGCATCTGAATCTTGCCGCCGCCGGGCATGCCGCCCGGGCCGAGACCGCCCATCCCTCCCTGCGGCACGACGATCGAAGAGGCCGCCTGCCGGCGCATCTCCTGCAGGTCGCGCACCGTGCGCTCGATCGCTTCCTTGGCGGCCGGTCCGAATTTCGCTACCGCATCGCTGAGCGAATTGGCTTCGATCTCGAAACCGATCGGCAGCGGGCCGGCGCCGGTGAGAATCTGCGCCTCGCCCGTATAAATGACCGGGCGCGCCGCGTCGGCGGTGCCATCGGTCTTGATCGGCGTGAGCACGCGCAGCGTTCCCACCTTGCGATCGGTGATCGTGTCCTCGCGGTAAAGCGTCGCCGCGTCCATCTTTGCCTCTGACACGCGTTCTTCCGGATGTTGAGCCATGGGTCTACCCGTATGCTGGATTCAGGGAAGTCCCAAGCGTACCAGAAATCGCGGTCTCCTGGCCGCCACGCCGATTCTGATGGTAATCGC
>JACQGN010000184.1 GCA_016199545.1 Betaproteobacteria bacterium
CATCGAATCGCGCGAGCCACGGCAATTCGGTTTCTCACAACAAGCCGGGTTCGATCAGCATGGCGCAGGACCCCGGCCGCGTGTTTCCCGGCAAGAAAATGCCGGGACATATGGGCGCGGCCAAGCGCACCTCGCAGAATCTGGAAATCGTACGCATCGATGCTGAACGGCAGCTTCTGCTGATCCGTGGCGCCGTACCGGGCGCTCGTGGCGGCAACGTGGCGGTTTTTCCGGCGGTCAAGCCGCACAAGCCGGCTGCTTCCGTCCAGGGGGCGAAAGCCGCCAAAACGAAGTAACGCGGACCGATCATGGAACTCAAACTGATTGACGAGCAGGGCAGGCCGGGGGCGCAGGTTGCGGCTTCCGACGCGGCATTCGGGCGCGCATACAACGAGGCCCTGGTGCACCAGGTCGTGACGGCCTGCCTCGCCAATGCGCGGACCGCCACACGCGCTCAAAAGGACCGCGGGACGGTGAAGCATTCGACCAAGAAGCCCTGGCGCCAGAAAGGCACGGGGCGTGCGCGCGCCGGAATGACCTCAAGTCCGCTGTGGCGCGGAGGCGGCAGAATCTTTCCCAGCTCACCTGACGAGAATTTTTCCCACAAGCTGAACAAGAAAATGTTCCGTGCGGGTATGAGCTCCATATTGTCGCAGCTTGTGCGCGAGGACCGGCTTGCGGTGGTCGATGTGTTTACCGTCGGCGCGCCCAAGACCAGGCTGCTTGCGCAGAAACTGAAGGACATGGGTCTCGACGACGTGCTGATCATCACCGACGCAGTGGACGACAACCTGCGGCTGTCCTCGCGCAATTTGCCCAACGTGGATGTGGTCGACGTGCGTGGGGCCGATCCGGTCACGCTGATCCGTCGTTCGAGGGTGCTGATGACACGCAACGCGATCGCCAAGTTCGAGGAGCTGCTCGCATGAGTACTTTCAGTCCGGATCGCCTTGCGCAGGTGTTGCTCGCGCCGGTGGTTTCCGAAAAGAGCACTTTCGTCGGCGAGAAGCGCAACCAGGTCGTATTTCGCGTCGCCCCCAATGCGACCAAACCCGAAATCAGGGCAGCGGTCGAGCTGATGTTCAGCCGGAAGGATCACAAGATTGAAGTGACCGGGGTGACGGTATGCAACGTGAGCGGCAAGGGCAAGCGCTTCGGGCGCCTGACCGGCCGCCGCAATCATTGGAAGAAAGCCTACGTGCGACTGAAACCCGGGCAGGAAATCACCTTTGCTGAAGGGGAGGCCAAGTAATGCTGGTCAAGGTCAAGCCAACGTCCGCGGGCCGGCGGCAGTTGGTGAAAGTCGTCACGCCCGGCCTGCACAAGGGCAGCCCGGTAGCGGGACTTGTCGAGCGGCAGTTGAAGAAAGCGGGCCGCAATGCCCATGGCCATATCACGATGCGCCACCAGGGAGGGGGCCACAAGCACCACTATCGCGTGATCGACTTCAAGCGCGCCAAGGATGGAATTGTGGCCCGAGTCGAGCGCCTGGAGTATGACCCGAACCGCAGTGCCCACCTCGCGCTGCTGTGCTACGCCGACGGTGAGCGCTGCTATATCGTCGCGCCCAAGGGCGTGGCCGCGGGCGCGCAACTCATGTCTGGCATCGATGCCCCGATCAAGGTTGGCAATGCCCTTCCCCTGCGGAACATCCCGGTCGGCACGATTGTTCACTGTGTCGAAATGCTCCCCGGCAAGGGAGCGCAGATCGCGCGCGCAGCAGGGGCATCCGTGCAGTTGCTCGCACGAGAAGGCGATCAGGCGCAGTTGCGGCTGCGCTCGGGGGAAATCCGCCGCGTGCACATCAATTGCCGCGCCACCATCGGGGAGGTCGGTAACGAGGAGCATTCACTCGAGTCCATCGGCAAGGCAGGGCGCGTGCGCTGGAGAGGCGTGCGCCCGACCGTGCGCGGCGTCGCAATGAATCCGATCGACCACCCGCATGGCGGCGGGGAAGGCAAGACCGCAGCCGCGCAGAATCCGGTCAGCCCCTGGGGCGTGCTGTGCAAGGGCTACAAGACGCGGAAGAACAAGCGCACCGACCGCATGATCGTGCGTCGGCGCAATGCCAGGACCACCGGCTAAGGGGTAATTCATGGCGCGTTCAATCAAGAAGGGTCCGTTCGTCGATGTCCACCTGATGAAAAAGGTGGAGGCGGCACGCCGCGTCAATGACAAACGGCCGATCAAAACCTGGTCGCGGCGCTCGACCATCCTGCCCGACTTCGTAGGCCTGACGATCGCGGTGCATAACGGAAAACAGCATGTTCCGGTCTACGTTACCGAAAACATGGTGGGCCACAAGCTCGGCGAGTTCTCGCACACCAGGATATTCAAAGGGCATTCGAAGGCGGGATCGGCCGCAGCCGCAGCGGCCGCAGCTGCAGGCGACAAGAGGGCGAGTCCGACGCCGGCGGCCGCCAAGTCGTGAGGACACCAGCATGAACACCACAGCAAAACTGCGCGGCGTCAGACTATCGGCCCAGAAGGGGAGGCTGGTCGCCGATCTGGTCCGGGGCAAATCGGTGGAGAACGCGCTGAACATTCTGCAGTTCAATCCGAAGAAGGGCGCGGCGATCATCCGCAAGGTGCTGGAGTCCGCGATCGCCAACGCGGAGCACAATGCCGGCGCGGATATCGATGAACTTACCGTCACGCATATCTGCGTGGACAAGGGCCCGGTTCTGAAGCGCTTCGCGACGCGCGCCAAAGGGCGCGGTGCGCGCATCATCAAGCCGACTTGTCACGTCTTCGTGACGGTCGGTGACGGGAGAAATTAGGCATGGGTCAGAAGATACATCCGACGGGATTCCGTCTCGCGCTCAATCGCAACTGGGCTTCGAAGTGGTACGCGAACAACAGGAACTTTCCGGGCATGTTGCTGGAAGATCTCAAGGTTCGCGACTTCCTCCGCCAGAAGCTTGCACACGCGGCGGTGTCGCGCGTGGTGATCGAGCGGCCGGCCAAGAATGCGCGGATCACCGTTTTCAGCGCGCGTCCGGGGGTGGTGATCGGCAAAAAGGGCGAGGACATCGAGTCGCTCAGGGGCGAGTTGCAGAAAATGCTGGGAGTGCCGGTGCACGTCAATATCGAGGAGGTGCGCAAACCCGAGCTAGATGCACAATTGATCGCCGATTCGATCGCGCAGCAATTGCAGAAACGGATCATGTTCCGCCGTGCCATGAAGCGCGCGATCACCAATGCCATGCGCCTCGGCGCGCAGGGAATCAAGATCATGAGCGCGGGCCGGCTGAACGGCATCGAGATCGCGCGCACGGAATGGTACCGCGAAGGGCGCGTGCCGCTGCATACGCTGCGCGCGGACATCGACTACGGTTTCTCGGAGGCAAAGACCACCTATGGCGTGATCGGCATCAAGGTATGGGTCTTCAAGGGCGAAGTGATGGGCAAGAACGAGCAGCCGGCGACGGCCACCGCCGCACCTGCGGCGGAAGCGGAGACGCCGGCCGCGAGAAGGCCGCGAAAACCGGCAGGACGGACGGGAGCAAGACGTGCTACAGCCAGCCAGGCGTAAGTTCCGCAAGGAGCAGAAGGGCCGCAACAAGGGCATTGCGACCCGCGGCAACAAGGTCAGTTTCGGCGATTACGGTCTGAAGGCGACTGGCCGCGGGCGGCTGACGGCGCGTCAGATCGAAGCGGGACGCCGCGCGATGACTCGGCACATCAAGCGCGGAGGGCGCATCTGGATCCGGATATTTCCAGACAAGCCGGTGTCGCAGAAACCGGCCGAGGTGCGGATGGGCAACGGCAAGGGTAACCCCGAGTTCTGGGTCGCGGAGATTCAGCCGGGCAAGGTTCTGTATGAGATGGACGGTGTTGACGAGCCTATGGCGAAGGCAGCGTTTCGCTTGGCCGCCGCCAAGCTGCCGATTCAGACCACGTTCGTGGTAAGACAGGTGGGGGGCTAGACGGTAATGGATGCGAATGAATTGAAAGGCCGGTCGCAGGCGGAGTTGCGCGATGAGCTCGCATCGCTACTCAGGGCGCAGTTTTCGCTGCGCATGCAGAAGGCGACCCAGCAGCTTTCCAACACCAGCCAGCTGCGCAAGGTGCGCCGCGACATCGCCCGCGTGCGAACGGTGCTGGCGCAGAAAACACAATAGGCCAGATGACCATGAGTCAAGCGAAAGTCCGACGCACCCTCAGCGGGCGCGTCGTAAGCGACAAGATGCAGAAAACCGTCACCGTCCTGGTCGAGCACCGGGTCACGCACCCGCTTTACGGCAAGGTCGTGACTCGCTCGAAGCGCTACCACGCGCACGACGAAAAGAACGAGTATCACGAGGGCGATCTGGTGACGATCGAGGAATGCCGCCCGCTTGCCAAGACCAAGGCCTGGCGCGTGGTGCGGCTGGAAGACAAGGCGCGCACGGTCTGACACGCGATTGAAATAGGACGCCCCAAGTCGTATACTTACGGGTTTTCGCCGCATTGCCTCGTTAATTGCGGCGCTCTCACCCGGACGGGTTCCAATACTGGCCGCTCAAGGCAGGGCGCGGACCAAGTTGGATGAGAACATTTGCGGGACACGGAACATGATTCAGATGCAATCCATTCTGGATGTCGCCGACAACACCGGTGCGCGCTCCGTCATGTGCATCAAGGTGCTTGGCGGTTCAAAGCGGCGTTATGCCGGCATTGGGGACGTGATCAAGGTCAGCGTCAAAGATGCGGCCCCGCGCGGGCGCGTGAAGAAGGGCGAAATCTACAGCGCGGTCGTCGTGCGCACGGCAAAAGGCGTGCGCCGTAACGACGGATCGACCGTCAAGTTCGACGGTAACGCCGCAGTCCTGCTCAACCCGAAGCTGGAGCCGATAGGCACGCGCATCTTCGGCCCGGTGACGCGTGAGCTGAGGACCGAGCGATTCATGAAGATTGTATCGCTCGCGCCTGAAGTGCTGTAGGGGAACCCGCCATGCGCAAGATCAGGAAGGGCGACGAAGTGATCATGCTTGCCGGCAAGGACAAGGGCGAGCGCGGCACCGTGCGGAAGATCGTCGACGCCGATCACGTGGTCGTGGAGGGGCGCAACAAGGTGAAGAAGCACCAGCGCCCGAATCCGATGAAGGGCATCGCGGGCGGCATCATCGACAAGGAAATGCCGGTGCATGTTTCGAACGTTGCCTTGTTCAATCCGGCGACGAAGAAGGCCGACCGCGTGGGGATCAAGGTCCTCGAAAACGGCCGTCGCGTGCGCTATTTTAAATCCAACGGCGAAGTGGTTGACGCATGAACGCTGAGAAAGAGGGCAAAGGGGCGAAGCCCGCCGGCCCCGTCAAGGCGCCCAGGCCGGCGAAGCCCGCCCGGGACGCGAAACGGGCCAAGGCGGCTCCCGAGGCAAAGGACGTGCGCGAGGCGGCGCCGGCTGAGCCCGAGAAGCCGGTTGCGCCGGCGCGGCTGCAGACGCACTATCGCCAGGCCGTCGTCGGGGAGCTTACCAGGCAGTTCGGTTACAAGTCCGTGATGCAGGTACCCCGCATCGAGAAGATCGTTCTCAACATGGGTGTGGGGGAAGCAGTCGCCGACAAGAAGATCATGGACAATGCGGTCGCCGACATGACCAAGATCGCCGGCCAGAAACCGGTCGTGACCAAGGCGCGCACGTCCATCGCGCAGTTCAAGATCCGCAACGGCTATCCGGTGGGATGCAAGGTCACGCTGCGGGGTGCGCGCATGTACGAATTCCTCGACCGGCTCGTCAATATCGCCATGCCGCGGATCCGGGACTTTCGCGGCATCTCGGGGCGGGCCTTTGACGGGCGCGGAAACTACAACATGGGCGTCAGAGAACAGATCATCTTTCCCGAGATCGAGTACGACAAGATCGACGCGTTGCGGGGCATGAACATCACCATATCGACGACCGCCAAGACCGACGCGGAGGCGAAGGCGCTGCTCGCGGCCTTCAAGTTTCCGTTTAGGAACTGAGGAACCACCATGGCAAAACTGGCACTGATCAACCGAGAACAAAAGCGCAGGCAGACCGTGCGGAAATTTGCGGCAAGGCGCTCGGAGCTGATGGCGCTCATCGCCAATCCCAAGCTCGCGCCCGAGGAACGCTACGAGGCGCGGATGAGCCTGCAGAAGCTCCCGCGCAATGCATCGCCGGTGCGGTTGCGTAACCGGTGCGCGCTCACCGGGCGCGCGCGCGGCGTGTTCCGGAAGTTCGGGCTCGCCCGCGGGAAGCTGCGCGATATCGCGATGCGGGGTGAGATTCCGGGCGTGATCAAGGCGAGCTGGTAGCAGAATCAGGAGACGTTTGATGAGTATGTGCGATCCGGTTGCCGACATGCTGACGCGCATCCGCAACGCCCAGCGTTCGGAGAAGCAGTCGGTGGTGATACCCGCGAGCAAGCTGAAGAGCGCCATCGCGCAGGTGCTCAAGGACGAGGGCTATATCGAGGACTTTGCGGTGCGCGAACTGGAGGGCAAGCCGGCGCTCGAAATCGCCCTCAAGTATTACGCCGGCAGGCCGGTGATCGAGAAGATCGAGCGCGTGAGCCGCCCGGGGCTGCGAATCTACCGGCCGAGCGGCGACCTGCCCAAGGTGATGAACGGGCTCGGCGTGGCGATCGTGTCCACTTCCAGGGGCGTGATGACCGACCGCAAGGCGCGCGGGCTGGGCGTCGGCGGCGAAGTGCTGTGCATCGTCGCGTAACGGGAGCCGCGCCATGTCGAGAATCGGAAACGCCCCAGTCGTGCTGCCGGAGAAGGTGGAAGTGACGCTCGCCCCCGGGCAGATCTCGGTGAAGGGCCCGCTGGGCACGCTCACGCAGAAACTTGCGCCGGTGGTCAGGGTCGAGAAGGTGGACAACAGCGTCGTGTTCAAGGCCGCCGGCAACTCCCGCCACGCCAACGCGATGTCGGGCACGCTGCGCGCGCTGGTCGCCAACATGGTCACCGGCGTCACCAGGGGCTTCGAGAAGAAGCTCACGCTCACGGGCGTGGGCTATCGCGCGCAGGCCCAGGGCGACAAGCTCAGCCTCACGCTGGGCTTCTCGCACCCGACCGTGCACCCGATGCCGAAGGGCGTCAGGGTTGAGACGCCGACGCAGACCGAGATCGTGATCAAGGGCATGGACCGGCAGCTGGTTGGCCAGGTGGCGGCGGAAGTGCGCGCCTACCGCAGCCCCGAGCCCTACAAGGGCAAGGGCGTGCGCTACGCCGGCGAGCAGGTCGTGATCAAGGAGACGAAGAAGAAGTAAGAGCCTGCAACATGATGAAACCCACGATGCGCTGTCACGATTTTGGCTCGGAATGTTACCCGCGCGCCGCGTTTGGAGCAGCGAACCCTGCTGCCAGCGCCGGTGCATCAGGCCAAAATCGCGCCAGCCCACAAGGGGTTGCGGCCAGAATCGGCGCTAGCTTTGTCGCGACGCTTGCCAATATGGGAAATATTGGCTGCACCTCGCTTCGCGCCATCGCCAATTCTGGCTCGCAACGCACGTGCGTTTCATCATGCTACAGGCTC
>JACQGN010000188.1 GCA_016199545.1 Betaproteobacteria bacterium
CCCAAGGCCGCAGCCCCCAGCCCCAGCGGCGAGAGCGCCGTGGAGAAGCGCGGCAAAGAGGTGTTCCTGAATCCGCAGTTCGGATGTTTTGCCTGCCACACGATCGAGGCGCTCGGCATCCGCGGTGGCCAGCGCGGGCCGGATCTTTCTTCCGCAGGCAGGCAGGCCGAGGCGCGCAGGCCGGGCGTATCGGCGGAGGATTATCTGCGCGAGGCCATCGTCGATCCGTGGGCGTGCTTCACGCCGTTGCCCGCGAGCGGGCTCGTCGAGTGCCAGGCGGCGGTGGATGCGGCGAAGACTTATCCCCAAATGATGCCGCCGGGAGCCAAGGAGCGGATGAGCGCGCAGGAACTGAGCGATCTCATCGCATTCCTGAAAAATTTGCGCGGCGCGGGTGAGCGCGATGCCAAACGCAATTGACCGTCCGCAATCGCAACACGCTGTGGATCGCGATGTCGCATGGGGTGCCGTGTGGATCGGCTTCGCCATCGCGTTCCTTGGCACGCTCGCTGCGGGAATCTGGGCCTTTGCGTTTGCCGGGAAGGGAACATGGTGGGCCGCCAATATCGGCACGCTGTGCCTGTTTTGCGGCGCGGTCGTGACAGGCTACCGCGCCCGCACGGCGGAGCCGCTGAACGGCGCCTTGATCGCGGTGTTCTACTTCAGCACCGCGGCGCTTGCGATTTTCAGCGCCGAATTTCTCAAGGTCATGCCGGATCCGCTGCCCGGCCTGCCGCGCGGGGACTCGACCTTCTATTTTGTGTGGCCGCTCGCGCAACTCGCCGCGGGCACGCTCGGCGCAATGCTCGGCGGGTGGCTGTGGGCGCGGCGCAACCGGCGAGGACGCGGTGAAAACCTATCATGACGTCGCGGGCGGTGGATGAAGTCAAATCCGGCATGCGAATGTAGCGCCGCAGCCGGTGTGGGCGCGGCTGCTGTCCGGTCCGGGGATGCAACCGGTCCTGTCCCGGCAAGCGCGGCCTACGCCTCGATCTATATTCCTTTCGATAATTCGCCCCTCGCGCTGCGCGCCGTGAACGTTGGAATCGCCATCGCCCGGCGCACCGGGGCCTGCGTGACCGGCAGCCATGTCTATGCGGCGCGCCTGCACGACCGGCGCTTCCGCCAGATGGAAAGCGGCCTGCCGGAGCGCTACCTCAAGGAAGAAAAACTCGCCGAGCAGCGCGCGGTCCACGACGATCTCATCACGCGCGGGCTCAGCCTCATATCGGACTGTTACCTCGACGTGGTGAACGCGAAGTGCGTGGAGGCCGGCGTGCCCTGCCGGCGGGTCGCGCTCGAGGGGAAAAACTGGCAGAAGCTGGTCGAAGACATTGGCGCCTCCAGCCACGATCTGGTGATCATGGGCGCCCTGGGGTTGGGCGCGGTGCAAGCCTCATTGGTAGGCAGTGTGTGCGAAAGAGTGGCGCGGCGCATCGACCGCGATCTTCTGGTCGTCCGGTCCGCGGATGCCGATCGACCGGGCGCAATCGTCGTTGCGATCGACGGCAGCGCGCACTCCTTCGGCGCGCTCAGAGCCGCACTCGGACTCGCGCGCATATTCGAAAAGCCGGTGGAAGCGGTGGCGGTCTACGATCCGCAATTCCACTCGATCGCTTTCCGCAGCATCGGTGGCGCGCTCTCTCCGGCCGCGGCGAACGTGTTCCGGTTGAAGGAGCAGGAGAGGCTGCACGAGGAGATCATCGACTCGGGACTCGCCCGGATCTATCAGGCGCATCTCGACGTCGCCGTCGAGGTGGCTGCCGAGCACGGCGTGGAACTCAGCACGACGCTGCTCGCCGGCAAGGCGTTCGAGCAGATCCTGAACGACGCGCGCAACCGCAAACCCTGGCTGCTGGCGGTGGGGCGCATCGGCGCCCACTCGGATGGAGGGCTCGATCTGGGCAGCGTCACCGAAAACCTGCTGCGATCCGCACCGTGCAATCTGCTGCTGTCGTCCCGTGCCTTTGAGCCCGCGTTGGACCAGGTGGCCGACGCGAGCATCGCCTGGACCGTCGAGGCAGAGGCGCGCATTGAGCGCGCGCCCGAATTCGTGCGCGGGGTGGCGCGGCGGGCGGTGATCATGCATGCGTTGCAACGCGGGCACACGGTCATCACCTCCGACGTGATCGAATCCTGTCTCGGGGCGATGACGCGCGAGCGCGCTCGCGACGCGGCGCCGGCAGTGGCCGCCGCGGGTGAAGGGCAGGCCCCCGCGAAGTGCCCGTTCGCGCGAGCCCCGGAAAGGACGGAGCGGGAGCGAGCGGGGGTGGTGCAATGGGAAACCGCGGCGCTGCGGCGCCTGGCCCGCATCGATGAAAATGCCCGCGCCCGCGTAAAGCGACGGCTGGAGAAACTGGCGCGCCGCGCCGGGTGCGCCGCAATCACTGCGGCGATGGTGGCCGCCGCCGAGCCGGGTGGCACGAAAGGATAGGCGATGACCGCTGCCGAATGTCTCGTGCCGGCGCCGACGATCGTGTCATGGAATATTACGCGCCGTTGCAATCTTGCTTGCGGCCACTGTTATCTTGACGCCGTGCAGCGTCGAGCCGCGCCAACCAGTGAATTGAATACGAGCGAAGCCTTGAGCGTCGTGGAACAAATCGCCGAACTCGCGCCCGGAGCGATGCTGGTGCTCACCGGCGGCGAGCCGCTTTTGCGCGCTGATCTTGTAACACTGGTCAACCGGGCTGCCGCAAGCGGGCTGGCACCGGTAATCGGGACCAACGGCACCTTGTTGAGCAAACGCCGGGCGGCGGAGCTGAAGGGCGCCGGCGCGGCTGGCGTTGGCATCAGCGTCGATTCGGCCGGGTCGGTGTTTCACGACCGCTTGCGCGGAGTGCCCGGCGCTTGGCGCGGTGCGCTGCGCGGAGCCGCTGCCGCGCGCCGGGCCGGGATGGCGGTCTCGCTGCAGGCCATATTGTTCGAGCAAAACCGCGACGATCTCGCCGCGCTGGCGGATCTCGCCGAGTCGCTCGGCGCGATGGCGCTCAACTTCTTTTTTCTGGTGTGTACCGGACGCGGCGCGACTTGCACGGACCTGGCGCCCGCAGCGTACGACGAAATGTTGGCGCGTATCATCGAGCTGCAGGCGAGCCGCCCGGATTTGCTGATCCGCGCGCGCTGCGCGCCGTATCAGCGCCGGCTGCTCGGACTGCCAACGGGGGGAAGCGCGGAGAGCTATAGCGCGGGGTCGGGCGCGTGCCTGGCAGGCCGCAGCTATTTCCGCATCACCCCGGAGGGGCAGGTGACGCCTTGTCCCTATATCCCGGAGATGATCGGGGACCTCAGGAACACCGCGCTGCGCTCAATCTGGGAGCATCAGCCGGTGCTGACCCGGTTGCGCACTGAACTTCCCGGAGGCAAATGCGGAACCTGCGATTTCCGCTACAGTTGCGGTGGCTGCCGCGCCCGCGCGCTCGCGCAGCACGGCGATATGATGGCCGAGGATACGCAATGCGCATACGTTGTCCCCGGCGATGCTCTGCCGGAGCGCGCTCCCACGCCCCAGCCCGCGAACGTCGCCTGGGAGCCGGCGGCGCAAGCCTTGCTGGAACGGATTCCCGCCTTTGCGCGCACGACCGTCAAGGCGCGGCTCGAGCAAGCCGCCGCGCGTGAGGAAATATCCCGGATCACGGTTGAGTTCATGCGCGCGCACCGCCCGCATTTCCCTCTTGGGGCCCGTCTGGCGGGCCCCGACGAGGGCACTATGCCCGTTTGCCACCGGGCCGTGGACTTTGTCCCGAAGACTCCTCGTCAATAATCCGAGATGGCTGAAGTCGTCGTCATCGGCGCCGGAATCTCGGGCCTGACGGCTGCGTACGCGCTTTCACGGGCTGGACACGACGTCGCGGTCTTCGAGCAATGCGCAGCCCCAGGCGGGCGCATGCGCTCGGAGCAAATCGGCGGTTTCCTCATGGAATACGGCGCGAACAGCATCGTGACCCCGGCGCCGGGTGCGGAAACGCTGGTCGCGCAACTCGGGCTCGATCCCGAAAGAGTGACCTGCAGCGCTGCCGCCCGCTGGCGCTACCTCGTGCGCGACGGGCGCATGCGAGGTTTGCCGCTGCAGCCCTGCCGTTTCCTGCTGTCCGATTTCCTGTCGCTCGGGGCTCGCCTGCGCTTGATGGCGGAACCGTTCGTTGCCGCGCGGCACGACGATGAAACCGTCGCCCACTTTGTGCGTCGCCGTTTCGGCACCGAACTGCTCGACTACGTCGTCGATCCGCTGGTGGGAGGGCTGTTCGCGGGTGACCCGGAGCAGTTGAGCATCGCTGCAGTGTTCCCGCAACTCAAGGGCCTTGAGCGCCGCGCCGGCTCGGTGATCGGCGGCATCATGAGGTCACGATTGCAGCATGGCGCAGGACGCGCCCGCGGCGGCCCGGGACAACGGGTATTGAGTTCCTTTCGCCAGGGGCTGGGAACGCTGCCGCGCGCGATCAGCCGGCAGCTCGCCGGGCGAGTGTTTCTTGGGCATCGTGTCGAGGCGGTGCAGCGCCGCGCGGACGGTCATCGCGTGAAGGTGCGGCATGGAGGCGACGCACGGTGGACTACGGCTGACAGCGTTGTCGTAGCCCTGCCGGCGTACGCGGCGGCCGCGATCCTCTACGAGCTTGATCCACGCATTGCACGAGCCCTCGCGGAGATCAGCCATCCACCGGTGGCGGTGGTGTTTCTTGGATACCGCGCAAGGTCGATCGTGCATCCATTGGACGCCGTGGGCGTGCTCACGCCTGCAACTGAAAGGCGCGGAGTGCTGGGCATGCTGTTCTCGTCCACAATGTTTCCCGGGCGTGCGCCGCTGGGGCATGTCGCGCTCACTGCCTTTATCGGCGGCGCACGGCAGCCGCAGCTCGCGACGCTGGAGTCAGAGGAACTGGAGCAGCTCGCGCAAAGCGAGGTGCGGCAGCTCCTCGGTGGCCGTGTTGCGCCGGTGGTGCTGCGCGCGCATCGCTGGCGCTACGGGCTTCCGCAACCCGGTTTGGATCACGGGCCGCGGCTCGGCCGGATCACGGCGCTCGAGAGCGAACACGCCGGCCTGTTCCTGACGGGAAACTATTTTTCCGGAGTATCCACCGCCGCCTGCATCCAGCAGGCTCTCGATACCGCGCGGCGCATTCGGGAATATCTCGCCTTGGGGCCGGTGCGCCGAAGACTGGTCGCCTAACGCCCGATGTGTCGCGCGAGACATTCAAGGTATGCCTTCTCGTCCAGCCCCGTGCCGTCACGCTGCGCTTTCCACAGCGTCTCTCCGAGGCATTCGAGCACAAGATGCTTGGCGTCGTGCTCGGAGCCGGCCTTCTCCGCGAGGCGGCGGTAGTGCTCACGGATGCCGCGCGGCCGATCGATCGAGAGCTGTTCCTCGATCGCGAGGTGCAGGGAGAGGTGCAGGAACGGATTCATCTCGCCTCCCTCCGGCCCGTACTCGTGTTCGAGGTGGGTCGCGGGATCGTCGAGCAGCGAGTGGTATTCCGGGTGCGCGACGATGACCCGCAGCGCCACGCCTTCCAGGCCCGACAGCGATTCGCGCCGCCGGTACTTGGCCCAGGTGTCGAAGAAAAAGCGCCGCGCTTCAGCGCGGGACGGAGAAAACATGGTAAGCAGTAAGCGGTGAACCGTCTATCTCTTCTGAAGTCCTATCTGCTCACTGCTCACTGCTCACTGCTCACTGCTCACGGCTCACTGCTCACTGCTCACTGCTCACTGCTCACTGCTCACCGCTCACTGCTCACTGCTCACTGCTCACTGTCTTGCGGCGGTACACGACGTAATCGGCCGCTACGGCGGGGAAGAATTCCTGGTGATGTTGCCGCAAACGGACTTGGAGGGAGCGAAAGAGGTCGCGGAAAGGATGTGCGCGACCATTCGCGCGACGCCGTATCGGGTGGGCACGAAGTCGGTGACGGCGACTGTGAGTATCGGCGTGGCGGCTTCGGGTGGACGCGCCGAGGAGATGTTTGATGCGATCCGGCGCGCCGACATGGTCCTGTATAAGGCCAAGAACGCCGGTCGCGACCAGGTCGCGTGGGCTTAGGGAAGCCCTGCACAAGCGCTGAGAATGCTCTCTTTTCATCCACGCGGTTCACGGGGCGGGCGCCGCCGGGCACGTCGCGCTCACGGCACGCCGGTTTGATCTAGGTCAAACTTATCAATTTAATCAGGGGGCTAAATACTCGCTCGCCACAGTCGGAGGCATCCATGAGGCCCATCCCCCCCCGCGGTCGGCACTGGACTCCAGTACCACGCTTGACGCGCCCGCTGGTGGCGCATCGAACTCACCCGAGCAAGCTCTGCGCGCCGCGGCAAACCAAGCCATGATCGCGCCGCGGCCAGCATCAGGTTTTCGGCTCGTGCGTTATTTCACCGTGAGCAGCCTCGTCGCATTTCTGCTGCTCGCGGCCGCTCTGCTGTACTTCGCGCGCCTGGAAAACGATTTCCACAAGCAGATAGAGCAGGAGCAGAACGCGTTCTTCGCACAGGTGCAGGATGATTTCGCGAAGCGGCACAACGCGGCCGCCCGCGCCGACCTGCTGAGGGTGCACGAAGCGGGCATCGTCAACTTGACGCGGTTGTTCGCAAACGCACTGTGGGAAACGGACCTCGCGCCGCTCGTGGCCAAGGCGCAGCGAATTCCCGTCGATCAGTGCCGCGCCATCGCCGACGTCAGGGACGGCGCCGGCAAGACCGTGCAGCCGGGCGAGAAGGAGGCCTGCTATGCCGGGATCGGCAAGCAGTTCATGGCGATCCCGGAATTCCGGTCGCTCGATGCCAAGATCTTCGACATGATGAAGAAGAGCACCGTGTTCAAGATCAAGGTGTACGACCTGAGGGGCATCACGGTCTACTCGTCCGAGCACAGCCAGATCGGCGAAGACAAGCTCGGCAACGCCGGCTGGGAAAGCGCCGTGGCTGGCAAGCCCGCCAGCCAACTGACCCACCGCGACAATTTCAGCGCGTTCGAGGGCGTGGTCGAAAACCGCGACCTCATCGAAATCTACCTCCCCGTACTGGCTTCCGGCAGCGGAAAAATCGTCGGCGTGCTCGAGACCTACTCGGACGTGACCTCGTTCCTCGAACAGATCAGGAACACTACGTCCCAAATGCAGAAATTGAGCGCCGCGAACCGGGCGCAATTGGAACGGGTCGCGGCCGCCAACCAGGCTAAGGTGGACGCGAACGCAAACCTGCTGCTCGCGATCATCCTCGGGATGCTCGCACTGCTCTACTGCGCGCTATTCCTGATCGTGCGCCATGGGCAGCGCGTCATCGACAGGGAAAAGATCGAACGCGAGCAGGTGGAGGCGCTGCTCCGGCGTAATGAGCAGCGGTACCGCAACATCCTTCAGGCTTCGATGGACGGTTTCGGGATGGCGGATGCGGAAGGATGCTTAATAGACGTGAACGACGCTTATTGCCGCCTCATCGGCTACCCGCGCCCGGAGCTCCTGAAAATGCGCATCCAGGATGTGGAAGCGATGGAATCCCCCGAGGATACGGCGCGTCATATCCGGGAGGTCATGGCAAAAGGCCAGGACCGCTTCGAAACGCGTCACCGCCGCAAGGACGGAGAGCTGCGGGACGTCGAGCTCAGCGTCAATTTCATATCAGAGCAGGAAGGGGGACGCATCGTCGCGTTCATGCGCGACATCACCGGGCGCAAGAATCAGGAACGGAAAATCGCCCGGCTCAGCCGCATTCATGCGGTCATGAGCGCCATCAATTCGCTGATCGTGCGCGTGCGCGACCGGCAGGATCTGTTCAACGGGGCGTGCCGCATCGCGGTCGAGCACGGCAACTTCGGGCTTGCCTGGATCGGGCTGTTCGATCCGGCGAGCCTGGACGTTATACCCGTTGCCTGGGCGGGGCTCGGCTCGGATGAGTTGAAGCGAGGCAAATCCACCGCGCGTTCCGATGTGCCGCTGGGGCAGGGACTGGTGGGGCAGGCGATCCGGGGGCGCAGGCTGGCGTTCGATAACGACATCTCCATCAAGACAGGCGTAGGCGGCAAGCGCAGGCAGGAAGCGCTCCGTCTCGGCTATCGCTCGCTCATCGTGCTGCCACTGTTCGCGGAGGACGCGGTTGCGGCAATATTCGCGCTGTTCGCGCAGGAGCCCAACTTCTACGATGACGAGGAAATCAAGCTGTTGAGCGAGCTTGCCGGCGACATCTCGTTCTCCCTGGAGCATATGGCCAAGCAGGACCAGATCGAGAAGCTCTCACGGATCCGCGCCGTCTCGAGCGGCATCAACGCCGCCATCATCCGCGTTCGCGAGCGCCAGGCCCTGTTCGAGGAGACCTGCCGCGTTGCGGTCGAGGCGGGCAAGTTCGAGATGGTATGGATCGGGACAATGGACTCCACGAAGCAAGAGGTCCGGCCGGCGGCCTGGACGGGATTTTCGGACGAGGCGGCGCGTACCGTGAGCTGGGCGAGCATTCGCGACGCGCGGGGGACACTGGGTGAGGCGATCCAAACCCGCAGGACGGCGGTCCGTAACGATATCGGGATCGACCTGCCGGGGGGGAGGCTCAAGCAGGAGGCATTGGACAAGGGCTGTCGTTCCGCTGTATGCCTGCCGCTTGTGGTGGACGACAACGTGGCGGCGCTCATCGCCCTTTTCGCGGCCGGCACGGGGTTTTTCGACGAAGACGAGATCGCTCTTCTCGACGAGGTGGCGGCGGACGTCTCATTTGCGCTGCAATCGATCGTCCGCCAGGAAAATCTCGAATACCTCTCCTACTACGACACGCTCACCGGGCTGCCCAATCGCCAGTTGTTCCTCGACCGCTTGAGCCAGCAGCTGCACTCACGCAGCGGCGAGCCGCGAATGGTCGCGCTGATCCTGCTCGACATCGAGCGCCTGCGGAACGTCAACGAAATGCTGGGGCGTGACGGCGGCGACGAGCTGTTGCGGCTCGTCGCGCGGCGGCTCGAACGCGCGTTCAACGGCCCGGATTACATCGCGCGCGTCGGCGCCGACAGCTTCGGCGCGGTGATCCGCGGCGTGCGGAACGCCATGGAAATCGCGCACGTCGTCGAACGCCAGGTCCTCGCCTGC
>JACQGN010000189.1 GCA_016199545.1 Betaproteobacteria bacterium
AGAGGATGTTGAGCAGCACCGGCCGGCCGTATTCGGCTTCGAGCAGCGGCACGGCGTGCATGGCGTGCCACAGACCGCCCGGCATCAGCACCGCCTGGGCTTCGGGCGTCTCGCGCAGGGCCTTGCCGCCGAGTTCGAGCGCGAGCAGGTGGTCCGCGTTCGGGTCGGCGGTCTTGTGCTGCGCGAAGGCAGTCCCGCGCGAATGGTTGGCGATGACTTCGATGCCCGCGTCGGCGAGGTAGCGCGTCAGTGGAATCGTCGTGGTCTCGTGCCAGCGTGTTGCCAGCGCAATCCGCGTCGCGCCCAGGTGCTTCAACACCGCGATGTGCGCTTCGAGATCCGTATCGCATGGCAGCCCGCTGCGCTCCTCGGCTTGCGCAAGGGTCTCCAGCATGCGTTTGCGTCCAAGGAACGTCGCGACCGGGACGCCGGAGAGCGCGATGCGGTCGACTTTCTTCTTCGCGAGGAGATCGACGCGCTGCCAGTACGTCGGCAGCTCGTTCTCGGCGGCCTCAACGCTGTGACCCTGAAAATTGAGCCCCGTCGTCACCAGCATCATGCCCTCGGGGGCGACGCGGTAGAACTGGTAGGCGTCCATGTCGGTATAGGCGTGCGGAATGATGTAGCCGAGCTGGTACCACGGGCTGATGATGCTCATGTCGGGACGATCCTTGGCGGCTTGCGCCGAGGGGGGTCAGAGGCGGAGAGTGTAACTTTTTTCGAGGACGGCCGAATAAAGGCCCGCAGGAACACCGGGGTCGTCGGCGTCCGTCACCAGCAGCAGCCGGATGACATCGCCATCGACTCGCGCATCGACGCCTTCGATCTTGTGCGGCCGATCGAGCCGGTGCAGGCAGCGCCGATTTCCCTCCCGGTCCGCGACTCCGACCGCAGCTCCCGCGCAGGGCCCGTCCTGGTACGCGTCCGGCGTGTCCTCGGCGACTGCCGTAAACACGATGTCGCCGTTCGGCAAAGCCGCCCCGTCGGTGAAACAGAGCGGAATGCCGTTAACGCTTCCGAGTTCGAATGCCTGCATCGCGACCGGCGCGACGGGTGCGCCCGAAAGGAGGGCATCGAGCACCGCGGAAAGACGAAATCGGACGATCGCATTCTGCACCACGCGCCGGTTGCCGCGCTGAAGCAGGCACAGATCGGCACCGCTCACCACGGCGCCCTCGATGTTGGGTGAGGTGAGTCTTTCATCCAGTGCTGTGAACAGGTTCGACAAGTCGCAGATGCGCGCAGCGCCGCTTGCTTCACCGTGTTCGTCGAGCGCAAGCAGCGCGCCCCGGCGGCGCTCGCGCGTCGAGCCCGAGCCGAACGCGAACAACGCGCCGTGAGGGTATCCCGCGACTGGCGGCAGCAGCGTCAACGCCTCGAGGTCGGGCTTGCGCGCCTTGCGTGCCACCGGGGACGCCGGCAGTTTTCCGGCAAAAAGCCTCAGCAGATGCCCCGCTCGCGCACCCGTCGCGTGAAACACGCCGAGGTGCCGTTCATCGTCGGCGACCACGTAGAGATGCGCCCCCGCGCGCACCAGCCCGCTGGCAGCGCTCAGGTGGGACGGCCGTCCCGGGCCGGGCGGCCCCGAGAGGTCCAGCTCGCGGATTTTGTGGAGCGTTATCATCAGCCGGAAAGAGATAGTATATTCGTGGCCGAGAACGCCACTCGCGAGGGGAGAACGTATGAGTATGGATCGTGATATTACGCTGCGCCGCCGTCCCGGAAAACCATGTGTATTGACGGGAAGCGCGAGGACCAGACCGCTGCTGCTGGCCGCGCTCGCCCTGTTTCCCGCCGCCTCGCCCGCGCAGGACGCGGGCGCCCTGCCCAAGCAGATGCGCATCATCGTGGCGAGCGTGGGCGGCACCGGTCCCGACTTCATTGCGCGGCTCATCGCGCCCAAGCTCGGTGACGGCTCGCGCCAGAGCGTCATCGTTGACAACCGGCCCGGCACGAACGGCATCGTCGCCGCGCAATACACCGCGCGCGCGCGCGCGGACGGATCGGTGATCATGATGGGCAACGCCGGCACTCATGCAGTCAATGCGGCCCTGTACAAGAAGCTGGTCTACGATCCGGTCGCCGACTTCGCCCCCATCAGCGAGATCGCTTCGGTGCCGCTCGCGCTGGTCATACACCCTGTGGTGCCGGCGAAGTCGCTCAAGGAATTGATCGCGCTTGCGCGGAAATCACCGGGCAAGCTGAATATCGCGATCGCGGGGGCAGCGGGAGAGCTGACGGGCAATGCGCTCAAGCTCCAGGCGAAGATCGACATGAAGAACATCCACTACAAGGGTGGTGCGGCGGCGGCAATTGCGGTGATGGCGGGCGAAGTGGACATGGTGTTTACCACCTACGTGGTCATCTCGGCCCACGTGGACGCCGGCAGGTTGCGGGTGCTCGGCGTCAGCAGCGAGCAGCGCATGCCGCAGCTTTCCAATGTGCCGACGATCGCCGAAAGCGGGCTGCCCGGGTTCGAGCACGAACAGTGGTACGCGCTGTTCGCGCCCGCGAAGACCCCCGCCCCGGTCGTGCAGACCCTGCACCGGGAAGTCACGCGCATCATCAATAGCGCCGACGTGAAGGAGCGCCTGCTCGCCACGGGGCACCGCATCATCGCGGGCACGCCGCAGGAGCTTTCCGACAAGGTGCGGCGCGAGATCGACAAGACCCGCAAGATCATGACCGAGTCCGGCATGCCGCAGCAGTGAGCGGCCGGTGGCTGCCGAGCCGGGGAAGCGATCATGGCGATTTCCGGATATCTGCTGAACGCGAATGCAGGCCAGGTGAGAGCCTTCAACCTGGCGGTCATCGACCAGGCGGGTATTCGTTTCGGGCTCGCCCTGCAGCCGACATCTTCACACCGCGCCTACATTTCGATCGATCTCTTCAAGCAGATCCGGGCTGCCCTCGGCGAGGATGCCTTCGCGAAGCTGCAGAAGAAGACGCGGATCTCGATCGCCGCCGTGATCGAGGAGGCGGATGCCAAGAGCCTGATCGAAACCCGCGATCCAGCGGATCTCGGCGAGCGTCCGGACCTCGAGCAACCGCCGCGCGCCGCGCCCGGGACCGGTCAGATGCTCGACTGGCACCTTATCGAGACCCGGATCTTCGCAGCCTGGCAAGCGCTGGGCGGCGCGGACAATATACAGTGGGGAGATGTCGCCATCGGGCATATCGATACCGGCTTCACGACTCACCCGGCGCTCGGGTTCACGGACAGCACGCCGGATTCGCCGTGGATCGATACGGCGCGGGACCGCAACTTCTTTGAAAGGGAACTCAATCCGCCTGACGGTGCGCCGGTGTTCGCCGCTTTCGATTCCGCGCTGGACCCCCTTGGCGGGTTCAGCGGCGGCCACGGCACGCGCACCCTGAGCGTCCTGTGCGGGTTCGATGAATCGGCGGCGGCGCAGGACGGCGGTTCCTATGCGGGCTACTACGGCACGGCGCCCAGGGCGCCGGTGGTGCCGGTGCGCATCGAAGACACGATCTGGCTACAGAATGCGCTCGCCGACGCGCTGCCCGCGGCCATCGACTATCTGGTGAACGAAGCCGGCGTCAGCGTCATCTCGCTCAGCATGGGATCCCCGAAATTCGCGCTTGGCATGCACGGCATCCCAGGAACGCTGCGCGACGCCATCGACGACGCGTACGAAAAAGGCGTCATCCTCTGTTGCGCGGCCGGCAACAACGTGCCCGACGAAAAGGTGGTCTTCCCCGCACGTTGTCCGCGCACGGTCGCGGTCGGCGGCAGCGCGCCCGGGATGACGCCGTGGGCAGGTAGCAGCCACGGCATCCAGGTCGATATCAGCGCGCCGGCATTTCCGATCCGGCGGGCCAACACCCGTCGCGGCACACGAATGAGAGTTGTTGCAGATGTACGTGGTAACTGAAATAATCGGGGCCGCCATGTTCTGCGCGCCACGGCGCGCGATGAGACGGTGGCCGACTGCGATGGAGGCGTAATGAAGAGTCTGATTGCGGGTGTAGTGCTGCTGGCATCGTTTCCAGTCACCGCATGGGCGCAGGCGTTCCAACCCAGCCGCCCGGTCGAGATCATCGTGCACAACGCGCCCGGAGGCGGCTCCGATCTCCTCGCCCGGTTCATCAGCACGCTGCTCGAAAAGGAGAAGCTCTTGCCGGTGCGAACACAGGTGAACAACCGCCCGGGCGGCGGCAGCGCGCTGGCAATGGCATACATGGCCGAAAAGCGCGGAGACCCGCACACCATCGCTCTCTTTACTTCCGCCTGGATGATGACGCCGATCCTGTCCGCCGAGGCGAAAGCGGGCTTCTACGACATGACGCCGATCGCGCGCCTCGTGCTCGAATCCTCGCTCGTCGTGGTCAAGGCCGATTCACCGTACCGCACGCTGCAGGATTTCATCGAGGCGGCGAAGAAGGAACCGGGAAAACTCAAGCAGTCGGGTGGATCGGTGCAGACCCGCGGCAACTTCGTGCGCCTGATCCTGCAACGTTCGACCGGCGCGCGCTGGTCGTATATTTCTTTCCCGGGCGGCGGCGAGCGCATCGCGGCGCTGCTCGGCGGACACGTGGAGATTCTGATGGCGGAGCCGCAGGAACTGGGCGAGTACATCCGCAATGGACAGTTGCGTGCCGTCGCGCAGATCACCGAAAAACGCCTGGCACGATTTCCTGACGTGCCGACGCTGCGCGAGGCCGGATTCAACGTCCACAGCGATCCCACCATCCGCGGGGCGGTCGCTCCGCCGAGAACGGCAAAGCACGTCGTGGCGTACTGGGAAGAAGTGTTCGCGCGAATGGTGAAGACCGAGGGATGGCGCAAGTACCTGGAGGACAATCAGTTCGAAGACGGTTTCCAGCGCGGCGATGAACTGCTGAAATCGTCGAAAGAGTTCGTCGCGCGCATGCGCGAGATGCTCAAGGACGCGGGACTCAAGGTTTACCGTTAGCGCCGTGCCTCAGGCGCAGGCGACGGCGTAGACGTCTTCCACTCCGGCGGGCAGCGGGTACTCGCGCCAGGTTACCCCGGTGTCCTCGGTGCCGAACACCTGGCCGCAGCGCGAGGCGCAGTAGACGCGCGCCGGCTCGCGCGGGTGCGCGGCGACGGCCATCATGGTGCCGCGCGCCGTAACACCGTGATCGAAGCGGCGCCACGTGTTCCCCAGGTCATCGCTGCGGTAGAGCGAACCGTTGTTGCCGCGGGCAGCGACCGACAGGCACGCGTACATGATGCGCCCATCGTGCGGCGCGACGATCACGTCGCGACAGTAGGTCAGGGGCGAAAAGCGCCCGATTTCGACATCACGCCAGGACCCACCCCGGTCATCGCTGCGGAACAGCCCCATGCGCACGGCAAGGAAAGCCGTGCCGGGGGCTGCCGCGCTCACGGCGAAGGCGTGCGAGTCGAGCATGCCCTCCGCGTCGATGTCGCTGCCGATGCAGCTTTTCAGGTGTGGCGCGTCGGCGAGCCGGATGAGCGGCGCGGAGAGGTCCGTCCACGTTTCGCCGCCATCGTCGCTGCGGATGACGCCGCTCACCTCGAGCGCCGCATACACGTCATCGGGCCGCCCCGGATCGGCGACGATGCGCGTCACCCGCGCGGGAAACCCCATTTCACAGTGGCCGGGCGACCTGGCTCCGGGGAGCCGGCACCAGGTGTCGCCGCCGTCTTCGCTGCGATAAATGCCGATGGGCGCGACGCCGGCATACATGACTTCCGGCCGCGTGGGATGAAATGCGAGCGACCACACCACGGCGCCGCGCTCAGGAAATCCGAGCCGCTCCCACCGCGCGCCGCCATCGGTCGTGCGGTAGGGACCGTCCTGCGTTCCCACGTACAACACATCGTGCTCGCGCGGATGCACGGCGAACGCACGCGCCTCGACATTCTCCGGCAAGCCGGCGGTGAGCGGCTCCCATTGCCCACCATCGGGAGCGCGGCGGAACAGTCCGCCTGGATGGCGCGCGCCGCTGCCGGATACCCAATGCCCCGCTCCCGCGAAAATACGGGTTGCGCGGCGCGTGGCATTCACGCGCCCTCCGCCGCCGCGGGATTCCACTGGCCCTTGCGCATGCGCGTAACCGTGATATTGGCGAACACGCCGGCCTTGGTGAAGGGATCGCCGTCGGAGAACGCTTTGGCCTCGGCCCGGCTTCCCACGTTGACGATGAAGAGGCTGCCGATCGCTTCCGTGCCGCCGTCGTTCTGCGTCGCGCCCGCGAGCACCAGGATACCCTTCTGGCTTTGCAGGTAATCGCGGTGCGGCTGCAGGTTGCCAGCACGGATCGCGGCGGTGTTCGGCTTGTCAATGCAGGAAATGGCCCAAAGCATGTTCTGTCTCCCGTGGATTTGGTTGGTGTGATGTGTCACGCGCGGCGCAGCGCATATCGGACCCATGATAACGGCTCCGCTGCGCTCCGGGAGTCCGCACTCCGGTCAGGGCTCCCGCGTCACGCCTTCGATATGGAATGGCTTGCCGTTTACCTCGACCGTGCTGTTGAGGGGAACGGACTGGACGATCAGACCCTCCGCAAAGCAGCCGTTCTTGGCGTTGCGTATGAGGTGCGCCAGCCGGTCGGCCGGTGCGTCACTCTCGATGGAAAGATGAGTGTCGACTCCGTCCCAGCGGTTATACACGGTTCCCTTGAGCACGGAGCCGCCGAGGAACTTCCTGAAACGCACCTTGGAGCTCGCCTTCGTCACCGTGATCTTCATCATGTGCGCGTACCGCGCAACCTGGGTGAGCAGTCAGAACCCGGTGCCCATCGCCATGTAGGACATCGGCGACGGGTACTTGTCGGTGCCGCCGATGCGCGCCGCTTCGTCGCTGAACACCTCGAACTTGCCGATCGTGCCGCGCTTCAGGTGCATCTCGCCCGCGACCACCTCGGTGTAGACCTCGGAATCGGTGGACACACCCTGCGGCGGAAGTTCGGGTTTGTCGATGATGCGCTGGCCGATTTCGCTGGGGAGATTCATGCCGTCGACGGGTTTCTCCATGTCGCTTCCTCGATTGTGAATGGTGCAGCAGCAATACTACCGTACCCATTCACCCAAGGAGCTTGTCGCATCTCAAGTCCGACAAGTTCCTAGGGATGCCGCTTCTTCGGGGGTTTGGCCGCCGCGGGTTTCTTTCCGGCAGGTTTCGGGCCAGCAGGCTTCTTCGCGGTCGAAGCTTTCGCTGCAAGCTTCTCTGCCGGTGGCTGGCGAACAGCGGTGGCAGGGGGCGGCACCCTCTTCGCCCCACCCGCGACGATGATGTCGTCGATCGGGTACGGCGTCAATTCCATTCTTCCCGTCTCGGTGATCGCGAACGAGCGCGCGAAGAACATACCGAACGTGCCGTCGAGATTGACCGGCGTGATCTCGATACTGTAGGTCGCGCCCGGCTGCATCACCATGTCGTAGTTCTGGCCCTTCACCTCGTCGACCGAAATGAACGGCACCGAAGTGATGAGGTCGAGCCCGTGCATGCAGATCGGGCGCGACTGCGCCCCGCGATCGCGAAAGGCGCGCGCAGCGACCTCGCGCACCGCCTCGAGCGTCGTCCCCGGCTTCAACGTATCCCGAATCGCCCTGAAGCCGCCCACCAGCACGTTCCTGAAAAAATCCCGGTACCGTTTCGTCGGCGGACCGACGCTGACGGGATGCCCGATCTTCGCGGAATACCCCAGGTAGGACATCGCCAGCTCGCACAGGATGATGTCGCCCTCGGCGAGCACCCGGGCGGACGGGTTGGGATTGGGAAAGATGAGCCGCGGATCGTTCATCGAAGTCGATGCCAGCATCAGCAGATGCACCCGCCCGCCGCCGTTCATCACGGCATACGTCGCCGCGGCTTCGAGCTGGTAGTCGCGCACGCCGGGGCGCGCCGCCGCCGCGATCGCTTCGAGCGCCTTGATTGCGAGCGCCCCCGCCTTCTCCATCGCGCGCAATTCCTCGGGACTCTTGCGGTGGGCCAGCTCGTGCAGGAGCAGCGGCAGGAACATGAACATCGCCTGGGGCAGGTAACGGCGCAGCTCGTTGTAGGCGTTCATGCCCATGAATTCCGGCCCGGTGCGATCCGCCGCCGCAATCGCGATGCGGCCGTTCCGCAGCCCGAGTTCGATCAGACGATCGGCGACCACCTTGCCGTAGTGGCCGTGTTCGCCCCCGCGCACGTCCTTGATCGACACCATCCTGCGCGCAGCCTCGATGTGGCAACCCGGGTGGGGATAGACGAGCGTCGGCTCGCCCGCGCGGGGCAACACCAGGTACTGGCACATGCCGCGCAGATCGAAGAGACCCGAAGCCCAGGTGACGCCGGCGCCGTGGCTGTAGATGTTGGGGCTGCCGGTGAATACGATCGCATCGTAGCCGTCGCGCGCCATGATGGCCCGCGCCACGGCGTAGCGGCGTTCGTACTCCCGGGCCGAAAACTTATCATAGACCGCGTCGGTGTACCACGGCGAATTGCAGATGGCGTCAAAGTGTTCGGAATCATCGAGCTGGTATCGGATGTCGTTCCAGTCATTCGCCATGGTCTGCTCCCGTTTGCGGCGCGGCATCTGCGTTTGAGATCACCGCCTGCTGCGCCGAAATGGTGACAGAAGCGGCGCGCGCATACAATCCCCGCCAGCCGCGCTCGACGGCACGCAATTGACCGGTCACCCGCGCTGCGCTAACTTCGGCGCTTTGCGCGCGCGTGCCGCGACACAACCGGAAAGGAAGTCCATGCCCATCTATCCAGAATTCAATGGCCGCGCCGTCGTCGTCACCGGCGCATCGCACGGCATCGGCGCCGTTACCGCACGGGCTTTCGCCGAGCAGAAAGCGCGCGTCGCCCTCATCGATATCGACGAAGCGGGCGCGAAGAAGATCGAGAGCGAGATCGCCGCCGCCGGCGGCACGGCGATCACCGTGCGCACCGACGTGACCGACGAGCAGTCGGTCGCCGCGGCCGTCGCAAGCGTCGCGTCGGCGTTCGGCGGGATGGACGTGCTCATCAACTCCGCCGGCGGCTACGGACGGCTCGCCACCGTCGAAGATATTTCGGCCGAAGAGTGGGACCGCACCGTCGCGCTGAATCTCCGCAGCGTGTTTCTCGTGTGCCGCGCGGCGATTCCGCACCTCAAGCAATCGAAGGCGGGGCGGATCATCAACGTGGCCTCGATCTCGGGCCGCACCATCTCCTCGACCACCTCTCCCGCCTACAGCGCTTCCAAAGCAGGCGTCATCCAGTTCACGCGCTTCCTCGCCTTCCAGCTCGGCCAGTTCAACATCACCTCGAATGCCATCGCGCCGATCACGACGCTGACGGCGCGCGTGGTGGCGCTGCGCAGCGAGGCGGAGATCGAGAAGATCGCCTCCCAGGTGCCGCTGAAGCGCCTCGCCACCCCCGAGGATCACGCCCAAGCGATGCTGTTCATCGCCTCCGACGCGGCGTCCTACATCAACGGCGTCGCGTTGGACGTGAACGGTGGCCGCATCATGATGTGATTGCGCCCTGCCGACCCTTGGGCTAGACTGGCATCTACCCGGGGACTTCGCAGGCTCCCCGTTCAAGACGCCGCAGGAGTGTGTCGGAAGTTATTCCGACACACTCCTTACGCAAAACCGCCCGCAGACAAACGGCACAATTGAATTCGAAATACGTGAAGTCGCGCCCCTCGTGTCCGTATTGATGGCCAAGAAAGGCCTTTACACCCCGCTTTGTTACAAGTCTGCGGGCGGTATTGCATTTAGCAGCCTGTCGGAGCGTCAAGTCCGACAGGCTGCTAGCGTCCAAGTTCTGCTCCATCCATGTCCGGCGCACGCCGGGGGAGGTGTAGCTTGGCCGCAGCCGTAACTTTCCCGGAACTCCAGTCCGCGCTTCACAGCGCGCAACCGCCGCTCGTGATCGACGTGCGGCGCCGTCCGGCCTTCAAGACCGCGACGGAAATGATCTCAGGCGCGCTCACGCGCGATCCCGAAGCCGTCGTGGCATGGGCGAAGACTTTGCCCAGCGCGAGCACCGTTGTGGTCTATTGCGTGCACGGCCACGAAGTGAGCCAGGGTGTCGCGCGCGCATTGAGCGAAGGCGGCATCGCGGCACGCTTTCTTGAAGGAGGCATCGAAGAAGGCTGGAAGGCCGGCGGCGGTGCGCTCGATGCGAAGCCCGCGGGCGCCGGCACGCGCTGGGTGACGCGCGAACGGCCGAAGATCGACCGCATCGCCTGCCCGTGGCTCGTGTCGCGCTTCGTCGACAAGGACGCGGAGTTTCTCTACGTGCCTACGGCGAAAGTGCGCGATGCGGCGAAGGAACGCAATGCGACCCCCTACGACATTCCCGACGTCGCGTTCTCCCACGATGGCGAGCTGTGCAGCTTCGACGCGTTCCTCAAGCACTATCGCCTGACGGATCCGGCACTCTCGCAGCTTGCGGTGATCGTGCGCGGTGCGGACACGGATCGCCTCGGCCTCGCGCCGCAGGCCGCGGGGCTGGCGGCGATCTCCCTTGGACTGTCACGCAACTTCACCGATGGCCACGAGATGTTGCGTCACGGCATGGTGATGTACGACGCGCTCTATACTTGGTGCAAGAGCGGCCAGGACGAAGTGCACACCTGGAATCCGGCGGCGTATCGCTGACATGCCGCGCCATGCGCCGGCGCTTCCCGGCAGACTCAACCTGTTAGCCGGCCTTCGCGCCGGACACTTCGATCACCTTCCTCCACTTCACGGTCTCGCTCCGCACGAACGCGGCCAGCTCTTCGGGCGTGCCGGGCGAGGGAACCGCGCCTTGCGACAGCAGCCAGGCCTCGGCGGTGGGCGCGCGCAGAATCTCCACCATATCGCGGTTGAGCTTTTCGATAAGCGCATTTGACGTGCGTGCCGGGGCAAACATTCCGAACCACGCCGTCGATTCGAACCCGCGCAGCCCCGCTTCGTCCGCCGTTGGAATTTCCGGCGCTCCCGAAAAACGCTGCCTGCTCGTGATCGCGTACGCTTTGACCTTGCCGGCCTTCACCTGCGGCAAGGCATTGGGCACTACGATCGCAGATACCGGTACCTCGCCACTCACCAGCGCCATGGTCGCCGCGCCGGAACCCTTGTAAGGGATATGCAAGAGCTTGATGCCGGCAGTGTAAACCAGCATCTCCATCGTCAGATGACTTCCCGTGCCGTTGCTGGCCGAGGAATAGCTGATCGCGCCCGGCCGTTTCTTCGCGTAATCGATGAACTCGCGCAGGCTCGCCGCCGGCAGCGACGGATGGGCGATGAATATCAGGGGCACGTCGGCGAAGCGCGTGATCGGCGCGAAGTCCTTGACCGGATCGTACGACAGTTTCGTATAGAGGCTCACGGCAGCCGCGAACGAGGCGAGCTGTCCGATGTGCAGCGTGTAGCCGTCGGGCGCCGCCTTGGCGGCGACATCAGCGGCGATCGTGGCGCCAGCACCCGAGCGGTTGTCCACAATGAGCTGCACGCCCCAGCGCACGTTGAGCTGTTGCGCGAGGTAGCGCGCAAGCAGGTCTCCGGTCGTACCCGCCGTCGCGGCAACGATGCGAACCGGCTTCACCGGAAAGTTTTGCGCGTATGCGGCCATGCCGATCAACATCACGCCGCTCCCGATAACGCAACAAAGTGCTGCAGAAAACCATCGCTTCATGATTCGCCCTCCCAGTGTTTGAGACGCAATTTCGGTCGCTCCTCGCCCCGTTTCCCGTCGCGACGCCATCAGTCAATCTTCACCCCCGCGCGCTTCACGACATCGGCCCACTTTGCGGCTTCCTTCCTGATGTGTTCGGTAAACTGCTCGGGCGTGCCGCCAAAAAGCTCGTAGCCCAGTGCGGTGAGTTTCCCGCCGACTGCGGGAGATGCAAGCGCCTTGTTGATCTCCGCGTTGAGCCGGTTAACGATGGCCTTCGGCGTCCTGGCCGGCGCGATGATGCCTGCCCACGCGATGACCTCGAAGCCCGGCAGGCCCGCCTCGGAGACCGTCGGCAGCTCGGGAAAGGCGACCGAGCGCTTGCGGCTCGTCACCGCAAGGCCCCGCAGCCGGCCCGCTCTCACGTGCGGCTCGATCGACGCGACGCTGTTGAACATCAGGTGCACGCGCCCCGCGATCATGTCCGTCATCGCGAGCTGCACTGCCTTGAACGGCACGTGCACCATCTGCGTGCCGCTCATCAACTTGAACAGCTCGCCGCCGAGGTGGAACGTAGTGCCGTTGCCGCTCGACGCGAAAAGCAGCGCCCCCGGGTGCTTCTTCGCGTGATCGATCAAGCCGCGCACCGACTTCACCGGAAGTGACGGCGTGACCGCCAGCAGGTTGGGCGTGAAGTAAAACGGCGCGATCGCTTGAAAGTCCTTGGCCGAATCGTAGGGAATCTTCGGCACGAGGCTGCGCATGATCGCCAGCGCGGGCGTGAGGCCCTGGCCGATGGTGTAACCATCGGGCGCGGCCTTGGCAATCAGGTCGGTGCCGATGATGCCGCTCGCCCCGACGCGATTATCGACCACGAATTGCTGCCCCATCTGCCGGCTGAGTTCCGCGGTCAGGATGCGCGCGGTGATGTCCGGCGAGCCCGCGGGGGCGGACGGCACGATGTAGCGCACGGGACGTATGGGATATTCGGCTGCCGCGGAGGCCGCAACAGGCCACGCGATGAAAGTGAGACAGGCGGCGCAATACGCTGCGCTATTGCGCCCTACGAGCTGCGTGCGTAGCTGGAACATGGGTTCGATACATGCTAGGACAATGCACGCAACGTGTCGAGCACGAATAAGAACGTGCACGACTTCCTGACCGGCAAAACGCGGCACGCCCTCGCACGCGGGAGCGCAATGCTAAAATTCGCCTCCCGATCCGGAGGAAGCATGCCCATCGGCAAACTCGACCATTATTCCATCCGCACGCTCGACGTCGAGGCCTCGCGCCGGTTTTATACCGAAGTGATGGGCTTCGAGGTCGGCTTCCGCCCTCCGTTCAACTTTCCCGGTCTGTGGCTCTACAACGGCGCGCCGTACCCCGCGTCGTGCGGCGTCGTGCACATCGTCGGGGTCGATCTCAACAACCCGCAGGGACTCAAGGACTACCTCGGCGACCGCGAACTTGGTGCGCTGGATGGAACCGGCACGGTCGATCACATGGCGTTCGCCGCCACCGGCCTCGCTGACATGCGGACACGGCTGAAGCGCCACAGTATCGAGTATCGCGAGCGCACGGTCCCCTCGCTCGGCCTGCACCAGGTGTTTTTCGAGGACCCGAGCCGCGTGACCATCGAGCTCAATTACCCCGCCGCCGAAGCGCAGCAGGCCGCGTAACGGCCGCGGCGCATTCCCACGCTTCATGCCGCCCCCGTCGCGCCGGCCCCGCGCCCTGGTGATCGGCGGCTCGCTCGCCGGGCTCAGCGCGGCAAACCTCCTGCTGCGACAGGGCTGGGACGTGGAGGTGTTCGAGCAATCTACGGAGAAGCTCGAAGGGCGCGGAGCGGGGATCATCACGCACCCCGGATTGTTCGATGTCATCCGTGTGATCGGAATTCCCGTGGATGATACGATCGGCGTCGCGATCGAAGGCCGCATCGTCATCGATCGCAGCGGCGCGCTCATCGGGAAGTTCCCGCTCCCGCAGGTGGTCAGCACGTGGGGGAGGCTCTACTTGCCGCTCAAGGCGGCGTTTCCCTCGGAACACTATCACCTGGGATATTCGTTCGACCGCGTCTCGCAGGCCGCCGACGGCATTGTTGCGCATTTCGCGAATGGCGAGTCCGCCCGCGGCGATCTGTTGATCGGCGCCGACGGCCTGCGCTCGGCGGTGCGCGGATGCCTGCTGCCCGAAGCACAGCCGGTTTACGCCGGTTATGTCGCCTGGCGCGGATTGGTGGACGAGAATGCGCTGTCGGCGGCAACGCACCGCGATCTCATTCTCGAATCGCCGCGCATCGCGTTTGACCGCGTCGCGCTGATCGGCGATGCCGCTTTCGTCGCGCGGCCCCACTGCGGCATGGGCACCACCAAGGCGGCGTGCGATGCGATGTGCCTCGCGCAGGCGCTGCGGGATGCGAATGACGACGTGCCCGTGGCGCTGGCGCGCTATCAGGCCGGGCGCGCCCGCTACGGCGCGGGGGTCGTCGCTCATGGACGCGAGTTGGAAGCGCACCTGCAGGGCATCGATACGCCGGAAGCAACCCGCCATCACACGCCCGAGGCGGTGATGCGCAAGATCGCGATCACCCGTGACTACCCCTGAGGGGGCATCGGGCACAGGACGCCTCGGACTCCTCGCACAGAGTCCCGCGCCCGGAAAAAGCCGGCGATCAGAGCGTCTTCAGGTTGTCGGCCGAGGTCTTGCCATCCCTGCCGCGCGCGAGTTCATACTGGATCTTCTGGCCTTCGGCGAGCGTGTCGAGACCGGCGCGATCCACCGCCGAAATATGCACGAACACGTCCTTTGAGCCGTCATCCGGTTGAATGAAACCGAAGCCTTTGGTCTTGTTGAACCACTTCACCGTTCCACTTGGCATGAACATCTCCTCTTGAGAATCAGATCGAAACCGGGACGCGGACGCACCCGTCACCGGTTCCCCGGCGGGTGCGCAAGCTTGGTTACCCGATAGTTGATGGCACCGGAACCATGATGGCCGGCACTGGTGAACTTGTGCGAGCCCCGGCAATGGGGACAACGGCGTATGAACTCATTCCCCTTGCCCGCCGTGCTCACGACGAAGATCTTGCCGCAGAACTGGCATCTCACGAAGACACCCTCTCTTTCCGCGCGCGCCCGTCCGGCTAGCGCCGGTGGCGGCCACGCTCCGGCCGCGGCCGCGCTTCGTTCACTTTCAACGGGCGTCCCACCAGATCCTTGCCGTTGAGTCCGTTGATCGCCGCCAGCGAGTGCGCCTTGCCCGGCATCTCGACAAAGCCGAAGCCCCGCGGCACGCCGGTGAAAAGCTCGCGCATGAGCTGCACTGATTTGACCTCGCCGTAAGTCTTGAACAGCTCCGCAAGTTGCGCCTCGGTCACCTCGGGCGAGAGATTACCCACAAAAATATTCATCCTGGCTCCTGACAGCGGCTTGCTGGTTCATGGTCGGGTAGGCCCGCCTCGTGCTGGAGCCAGGGGGAAACAGGCTGGCCGGGAGAGCGAATGGGTTTGAGTCGCGCATCATACACGGATTTGCCCGAAAAGTCGCGCTGATCGAGGCCGCGGGGCTTGCGCGGGGCGGCCTGCCGCATCTCTACTACATCTCATCCGGGCCGCAGGATGGGTCCAGTCCTTGCGTGCCGCGACAGAATCTGTCGGGACGCAATATCACGCGTGGCGACGTGATCAACATCGAAGTGAGCGTGAGCTACTGGGGTTACTCGGGCCAGGCCCACCGGCCGATCTTCGTGCAAAGTGAACCGATCGAACTCTATCGCCGCCTGTGCGAGTGCTCGCTCGAAGCCTACCACCGGGGAATCGGGAAGTTACGCGCCGGCGCCACCAGCGAAGACCTGCTCGATGCCTCTGATATCATCGCCGCGCGCGGCTTCACCATCAACGACGGCTACCTGCACGGCTTCGGCATTGGCCTCCTGCCGCCCTCGGTCGGCACGCGCCAGAGCGGGCTCGGCATCCCGACCCCCCCGTTCGTTCTGGAGGAAAACATGTGCGTCGTGCTGCAGCCCAACGTCGTAACAAACGACGAGCGCGCCGGCGTGCAACTCGGAAACCTGTTGCGGATCACCCGGGACGGAACCGAATGCCTGCACGGCCTGCCGCTCCAGTATTTCGTGACAGCCTGATGGCCGCGGGCCGATACTCCTCTCCCGAAGCAAACATGGAAAATAAGTCCGGCACGCAACCCCGCGCGGCGGTATGGCGCAGTGGCGCGAGCGTCTCTTTGCAACGATGGCGCGCAACGCCGGCAGCGCCGCCGCCTACTTCAACCTGCCCACCAACCGCGTGATCGAGCTGGGCACGCAGGTGGAAATCTGACGCGCACCAGTCGGGACGGTACGGGCTGCGGCAAACGTCCGCCGTGGCGTAGCGCACCGCACGCACCTTGCACGGAAGGCGGAATCGTCATCTGGGGCGGGAGGGATGGCCCGAAGCGTGGTATTGCAATATGTCTCATACTGTAATACGATCGCGGCCATGGAAGGAATCTCGGTCAAACTGCCGCCGTCCCTGGGCAACGCGCTTGCCGCCGAAGCGCGGCGGCGGAACGTGACGCAGTCGACGATCGTGCGTGAAGCGCTCGAGCATCGCCTGCTCGACCGTCCCGACCGGGACGGCGGGCCGAGTTGCGCTGATCTCGTTCAGGATCTCGCCGGCTCGGTCAAGAGCGGCCGGCGTGATCTCGCCACCAACAAGGCGCTCCTCCGGGCCGCCGTGAGGGCGGATGCCCGACGTGGACGCAAGCGTCCTCGTTGATACCGGCCCGATCGTGGCCATGCTCGATGCGGACGAGGCGAATCACGATTGGGTGATGTCTCAGGTCGAGCGGTTGCGGCCGCCGCTGGTAACGTGCGAAGCGGTCCTGACCGAGGCCGCGTTCCTGGTGTCCAGAACGGGCTTCCGTTCGAACATCGTCCCGCAGCTCGTCACACGGGGATTCGTTACGGTGGCGAAGCTGTTCGACGACGATGCCACCGAGATCGCGAGGCTGATGGCCCGCTATCGAAACGTTCCGATGTCGCTGACCGACGCGTGTCTGGTCAGGCTCGTTGAGCGCACGCCGAACGCCACGCTCTTCACGCTGGATTCCGACTTCGGCATCTATCGCCAGAAGGGCCGACGCCTCATCCCGCTGCTGGCGCCCTGACGTACGCCACCGGGGCTTTCCCCCGCTCCCTTCCCCCTACGCCTCCCGCCTCGCGACTCTTTCGTGAGTTCCTCGGCCGTCGTCTTCAGCATTCACTTACTGCAGCTTGATCCCCGCGTCCTTGATCACCTTGGTCCACTTGGTGATCTCGCTCTTCACGTAGGCGCCAAACTCTTCCGGGGTGGTCGGAACCGCCTCCGCGCCGAAATCGACCGGTGCGCCACCAGCACGATCGCGGAGGCGACGAGGTTGGTGATGGGCTCGAAGTCGCGGATCGGATCGTAGGCGAGATTCCTGTAGAGGCTCTGAGGGCTGACGTGCGTGCCGATGTGGCCGATGAGCAGCGTCTGCCCGTCCGGCGACGCCCGCGATGCGATCTCGGCGCTGACGATGCCGCCGGCGGCTGCGCGGTTGTCCACGACCACCTGGCGGCGCCAGGCATCGGTCAGCTTCTGCGCGATGAAGCGCGCGCTCAGGTCCGAAGTGCTGCCCGGGGAGCCCGCGATAACGCGCACCGGACGGCTCGGGTAGTTCTTGGCGGGATCTGCACCCTGTGCCAGCACCATCAACGGCGCCGACATCACCGCCGCTGAAATCCAAAAACAAGCTCTCATACTGCCGTCCTCCCGTTTCGAGGCCGACCCAGCGGCCCGCGCCGTTGCGATTCTACCTTGGGTCTCCCGCCGCTGGACTCCACTCGCGCCAGCCGCCGAGCAGCGGGAAATACAGCCCGAGGCGGATCGGGCGGCCGTCAATCCGGCTCATGAGCGTGGCATAGCGCTCGAGCTGGGGCCGGTAACGCTCCAGTTCGCGGTCGAGAAATGCTTCGATGTCTCCGCCCTCGTGCCCGCCTGTTTTGTAATCCACGATCCAGCGCGTGCCGGCCTCGTCGGTAAATGTGCGGTCCATCGCGACGCTCGCGAGTTCGCCGCCGATCATCCCGGTGAGCTTCAGTTCGGAGCGGGCGTTCTCCCGGGCGCCGAGCACCCAGCGGCCGCGCGGATCGTCCAGCGTCTGCTGCAGTGCGATCGCCACCCGCCCGGTGGCGTCGTCCATGACCTCGGCTGACACGCCACGTGCCACGAGTTCATCCCGGAAAATTTTCCTCAGCGCGCCAACCCGCCCGGCGTCCCACGCTTCGAGCCCGTCTACCGCGATACGCTGCAGCCAGCGGTGCACGATGCTGCCGGTGTGCCGCGCAGTCTCGCCCACCCACGAGAACTCGATCTCCTCTCTCTCGCGCGCGGCATCCGGGGGCGGCGCCCATCCGACGCGGGGCGGGGGCGAAGGCGGCTGCCAGCCGGCAGCGATGCGGCGCAAGGATTGATCGACCTCCTTCCCGGCCGCGCCTGCTTGCACGAGAGCGGGCGAAGATTCGACCCACCGCCCCGCCGCTTCGGCGTACACGGACTCGACCATGGGCCAGAGCTCACCGAGCAGCGTTCTCGCGCCCGGCGGCTTCAGCGCGGGCACGCCGTCGTCACCGACCGCCAGGCGCGCGTCACCGAGCAAGTGCAGGCGCTGCCGTGCCCGCGTAGCGGCCACGTAGAGCAGGCGCCCGCTTTCGAGGCGCTGCTTTTCGGCCTCGATCTTCTGCAGCCAGCGGTAAATCGGATCGTCGTCGACACCGGTCTCCTGGATCGGCGCGAGCAGCAGATCGGTGGTGCCGTCGCTGTCCCGGCGCGGCTGCTCCATCCACAGGAACAGCCTGCTGTCGTCGCCGCGCGGCGCACGGCCCAGGCCGGGCACGATCACCGTGTCGAATTCGAGGCCTTTCGCCTTGTGGATGGTCATGATCTGGAGCCGCTCGTCCGCCTGCAGGTCCGGCAGCGCGTAGAGATCGGCGAGCCCTTCCTCGAATGCCGCCGGATCGGCGATTTCGCCCGCCTCCTCGTGTGACTCGAGATAGTCGAAGTAGATCTCGGCGTCCTCGAGGTCCGTCGTATCCTCGACGCACGCCGGCCCGGAGAGCGCGAACCAAGCCCCGACGGTGCGGCTGCGCAGCGAGCCGCGGCAGCGATGATCGAGGCACGCCCGCAAGACGGCGCACACCCGCTGCAGCCGCGCGCGGCCATCGGCGGACAGCGCCGCGACGCGCACGCCGTCATTCATCAGTTCCCACACCGTGCGCTTCGCATCGGCGCCAGCAAGCTCGCTGAGATCGGCGAGCGTCAATCCGCACCACGGCGCGCGCAGCAGAGCGAGCCATGCGAGCCGGTCGGCCGGATGCGAAAGCGCGCGCGTCAGCGCCAGCAGATCCTGCACGACCGGGCGGTGGCCCAGCTCCTCGATCTCGATCGCGCGAAAGCGCAGCCCGGCATCCTTGAGCTGCGGCACGATCTCGCGCAGATGGCCGCGGTTGCGCACCAGGATCGCGATTCCCGCTTCCGCGTCCTCGCGCCGCGCCTGAGCGACGATCTCGACCACTCTTGCGGCTTCTCGCGCGCGATCCCCGTTGAAGAACGGGTGCACCCTGACCGCAGTACCCGGCAGCGCCGCACGCGTCGCGACCGATAGCGTGTACGGCACCGAGCCGGTGGCGATGTCCTCCCGCTCCGGCATCACCCGCGCGAACGCCGCGTTGACCCACTCGACGATGCCGGCCTGCGAGCGGAAATTGGCAGCCAGGCCGATGGCATGGAGCTCGATGCCCGCGATGCCCGCCGCGCGCGCGCGCAGGAAGAGCCCGACTTCGGCCTCGCGGAAGCGATAGATCGACTGCATCGGATCGCCGACCGCGAACACCGTGCGCCCGTCGCCAGGCTCCCAGCCGGCGGTGAGCCGCGCGACCAATTCGTACTGGCTGATCGAGGTGTCCTGGAATTCGTCCACCAGCAGATGGCGGATGCGGTAATCGAGCGCGAGCGCGAGGTCGCTCGGTCCCTCCACCCCGCCGAGCGCCCGCAAAGCGCCCTGGGCGACCTCGGTGAAATCGACGCAGCCGCGCCCCTGGAACATGAGTTTCAACTGCGCGGTCGCGTTGGGCAGCAGCCGCATGATGGCGCCCAGCACCTCCCACTGACCTTCACTGTACCTTTCCGGGGGAAGCCGCCGCATATCGGCGAGCGCGGCACGGAACACATCGTGCTCTTCCAGTCCGGCAAACAGCGCCAGCGCGCGCTCCTTCCAGAGCTGCGCCGGCTTGCCCGCGGGAAACCCCTGATTTTTCGTGAGGCTCCGCCGCCACTGATCCACTTCGGTCAGGAACAGGCGGGCAAGCTCACCCCAGTCTTCAACGCTGTCCCCGAATGCCCCGCGCCCGAGATTGCGAAGAACGTAGCCGGCTATCGACTTCCACTCCGCCTCCACCTCCGGCGGAAGCAGCTCGCGCATGCGCGCGACCGCGTTGCGTCTCACGTCTTGCAGGGCGGCCTCCAGTTCCGCGCGCTCCCTGCCATGCACGTGGCGCAGCCAGTGATCACGGCGGCTCAACATGTCGGCGAGCAGCGTCTCGATGCGCGCGACATCGTTGTCGAGGTGCGTGAGCAAACGCTCGACGTCCCGCGCGACCGCCGCGTCGCTTTCGACCAGCCCGATGGTCGCGCGCGCTGCCTCGAGGTACAGTTCGGCCGCGTCCTCGATGCTCTCCGGCTGCGAGCCGAAACGGGACATCACCGGCATCTGGCGCGTGAGACCCGAGCACAGCGAGTCGATGGTCTGAATGCGCAGGCGCGCCGGGTTCTCGGCAAGGCCCCACCCGGCCCCGGTGTCGCGCGCGAGAGCGGCGGAGGCGAGTTCGAGCGTCGCCCGCTCGTGCTCGCTCGCAGGGGTCTTGCCGGCGCGCGCGTCTTCGAGTGCGCCCAGGACGCGCTCGCGCATCTCGCCGGCGGCCTTGCGGGTGAAGGTGATGGCGACGATTTCCTCGGGATGATCGACACGCGCCAGCAACAGGAGGTAGCGCTGGATCAGGAGCTCGGTCTTGCCCGATCCCGCGGGCGCCTGCACGATGAACGAGCGCGCGGGGTCGAGCGCGCGGCGGCGCGCGGCAAGATCGGGAACGCCGCCGGCGCTCATGCCGCATCCTCGTCGAGCGCGTTCTCGATCCGCTCGTAGATGCGGCAGAATGGTTTCACGTCGCAGTAGCGGCAGGTATCCGGGTACTGCTTTGGATCGACGCTGGCGTCTCCCGCCACAAAACCGGCGGCTATGCGCGCCAGGTCTGAGCGCCAGGCTCCAACCACTTCCCGCCAGGAGCCGTAGCGGCCACGGTAGCGAGATTCCGAGAGCGCTTTCGTATCCGGCAGCAGATCGCCATCGCGTGCGAGCGCGGCAAAGCGCATCTCGCCCGTCCTCACTTGGGCGAACGCCACCGCGGCGGCGTCCGGCTCGCCGCTGACCAGATAGAGCGGCAACTGCGGTTCGTCCGGGCGCTCGCCGAGCATGGCGCCCGGCGATGCCTTGCCGGTCTTGTAGTCGATCACGATACGGCGCCCGTCGTCGGTCTGGTCGACGCGATCGAGACGCGCGTTCAAGGCGAGCCCGCCGATCTCGATGCGGCGCTTGTCCTCGGTGGCGAGGACCGTAAAGCCGCCGCGCTTCTTCTCGACTTCGAGCCATGCGCGCGTGAGCCGCGCGAGACGCTGTTTCTCGATTTCAGCGAAGCGGCCCGACAGCACGGTTGGCCGTTCGCGCCGGATCCGGGCAACCGCGTCTTCCGCCGCCTGCCGGAGCAGCGTGTCGAGATCGGCCTCCCCGATTCCGTCGAGCGCGCTGCGCGTCCTGAGGTGCGCCCACGCCTGCGCCAGTACGCGGTGCACCAGCGTGCCGCGCTCCATCGCGTCAAGACCGGCGTGCGGCTCCTCCAGGCCTTCGGCTCCCAGCCGGTGGCGCGCGAATGCGCGAAATGGGCACGCCGCATGATCCCGGATGACCGCAGTGCCGCCACCCACGGCGGCCGGCTCGGCGAGCGGCGGCGCCCTGTCATCCTCGCCGCGCTCGATCCTGCGCAGGGCATGGACCGCGTCGCGATAGCTCGCGTAGACCGGCAGGGACAATCCCTGCTCCGGCACGGCGACGATGAGCGGGCTCGGCTTGAAATCGCGGTCGTCCTCGCGCTGCGGGTAGCTCAACACGACTTCGCCGGCGCTGCACAGCCACTCGCCCGTCAGCCGGCGCGCGAGCTCGAGCGACCCGGCAGCCGATCCTTGCGGCAATCCCGCCGCGCGCTGCAATTCGATCGGCAGAAATGGATTCGGGCGCGGCCCGCGCGGCCAGGTTTCGTCCGACAGGCCCATGACCCACAGGTGATCAAACTGCATGCCGGTCGCTTCGAGCTCGCCGAGGATCTGGATCGGCACGTCGGGCGTCTCCGGCTGGAACAGCACATCCGCCGCCATCCGCCGCAGGCGCGACACCGCGTCGCCGTAGCCGGCGCGTGGCAAGACGCGGTCGAGCGCGGCAAAATCGGCGAGGACCTCGTGCCATTTCGCCAGCGTCTGGTATTCAGCCGAATCGAGGCTGCGCTCCCCGGCGAACCCTACGAGCGCGAGCGCATCCGAGATCGCTCGCGCCCACGCGGAGGGCGGCTGCCCGCCAAACAGGCGAGCCCTGCGGAACTCGGCGAGCGTCGCCAGGCGCTGAGCGAGAACCGGACAGCCCGTATCCTGATGCGCGATCAACACCAGCATGCGGTCCAGAGTGATGACCGGTTCGGCGTGCTTTCTCAACCATGCGTCGAATCGCGCGCGCGGCGCGAGCTCGGAATCCGCACCGGCGAGAAAAGGGGAGCGGATCAGCCGGCTGGCGCGCTTGAAGTCGATCTCCCGTCCCGCCAGTTCGAGGACCAGGAACGCGGCGTCGACGAGCGGATACGAAAACAGCGCTTCGCCGAGAGAAATATTAAAGGGAAACGCCGGGTGCCGGCTGCCCGGCAGCGCGTAATCCGGTTCCATGACAGAACTGAAGATTCTCTGAATCGTCGCGCGGTGCTCGGCCAAATCGGGCACGATGATGCCGATGCGCGCCGCACCACTGGCCTCGAGGCGCGCGCGCGCCCATGCCGCAGCGCGGCGTATCTCGTCCCCGCTGTCTGCGCAAGCCACGCGCAGGCACTCGCTGCTGCGCGGCGCGGGGCCGGCGCCCGTCACTTCGCACCCGACAGCCGCCAGCGCCTCGAAGAACGCGGCCTGCTGCGGCATGACCCGGTCGAAGCCGTAATGGACCAGGGATTTCGGCTTGCGGATCTCCGGCCGTGGCAGCAACGATGCAGTCACGTCAGCAAGACGTGCGTCATCGGTGTGCCGCTCGCGCCGGCTGAGGTTCTCGTAACGCTGCGCCCATTGGTGAAACGCCCTGCCGTCGTCATTGAGCGGAACGCGCCCGAGCTGCGGCATGAGGCGCCAGATGTGTGCGAGTTGCCACGCCTCGCGCGCGAGCGCGGCCGTCTCCGGAATCGCAAGCAATGCCCGGCCCGCTTCCGAATCGCGGATGATGCCTTCCCAGAGCGCCTGGTCCTGGGCAGGGGTAAGCAAAACCGGAAGCTCGGTTGCGCTTTGCGAATAGCGCGCGTCTTCATAAGCACGCTCGACGAACGCGGACAACGGCAGGATATCCGCGGTCGGCCAGGCCGACTTGCCGGCAGCGGCCTGCCGCTCATCGTGCTGGTGCTTGAGGTGTGCCGCGAGCCTGCGGTTCGGGGTGACGACCGCGCACCCGGCATCGATCCGTTGCGCGAGGTCGGCTCGCATCTGGCTACATGTAAATGCTGCTTGCCGGCAGCGGCTACCGGCCGAAGATGCCGCGCAGGATGTCCATGCCATCCTTCACCGGGTCGGGCCCGGCGGCGGGTTTTTGCGCCGGCTCGGCGCTTTGTTCTCCACCCGCCTCGCTCGGAGCTTGAGTGCGCGCGGGACGGCGCCCGCCGCCGGCGGCATCGCCAAGGAGCGTGGAGGCGGTGGACTTGAAGCGCACCTTTACCGTCCATAGCGGCGCCCACGGCTGCCTCGGGTCCTGCGGGCGCGGCGGCTGCGCGAAGTTCGCTTCCGGACCGTAGGTGATGAAGTTCAGGAACGGCGTGCCGCCCGCGCGTTTCACCACCTCGACGGGCACTGTGCACTTGGTGACGGAGGGCGCGAGCACGACCTTTTCGCGGATGAGCCGCGCGACTTCCGCCGGCGGCACGAAGTTCATCAGCCTGCCGCCCATCTCCTGCACCTCGCTGGAAGTCCACATCACGGTGTCGGTGCCGTCGGAGCCGAACACAGTCGCGTCGAGTCCTGCTGGTTGGGCCAGTCGCCGTAGGTCTTCGCGCGCGAGGGCGACGGCGGGTTCGGGATCGAGACGCGGCGCGAAACCATGTTGGGCGGCGTCTGCCCCTGGGAGAGCGCGGCAAAATCGACGATGACCGGTTGACCCGGGCGCGTGTTTTCGCCGCAGCCCCAGTAGATCAGCATGCGGCCCTTGGGCTGCTCCATGCCCTGGGGAATGTTGCGTTCGACGGGTTCGGCGCGCGGCGCCTGTCGGGGCGTGACGAGCGGAAGCGATGGTCCCATTTCCATGCCGGACGGGATCATGTGGTCGGCGCGCGGGCCGTCCGCCGACGGGCGCTGCGATCCGAGTTGCAGCACCATGCGGCGGCCGCTCTGGCCCGGACCGCCCATCATGCCGGCCATGACGCCCCCCATGCCGCCCATGCCCGGGATGGTCATGCCGGCGGCGGTGTCGACGCTCACCCAGTAGTTCGCGACCGGCGGCTTGACAACCTGCTGCTGCGCGAGCGCGACAGCGGGCAGCGCGGCAAGGATTGCGGCAACGATCAGTCGCATGTCATGACTCAACCAGCTTTCCCCTTTGTTGCCTTAAACTTTGCCCACTCGGACGCGTGGACGTGCTACGGGCGGAACAGGGGCCCCATGTTTCTCATGGGGATGTGACCCCGTAGTGCGTCCCGGATGCGGATTCGGAGCGGGGCCGGTGGCACCGTCACCGTTCCAGCAAGTGTCCCTTCTGCTTCAGTTTCGCCCATTCATCCGCATCCGCCGGCGCAGCCTTCTTCTCGATGATCGGTTTCCACACCTTGGCCAGTTCGGCGTTCAAGGGAGTCCACTTGCGTTGATCATCCGGCACGTCGTCTTCTGCGAATATCGCCTCGACCGGGCACTCGGCAACACACAGCGTGCAGTCGATGCACTCGTCCGGATCGATCACCAGCATGTTGGGGCCTTCCCGGAAGCAATCCACCGGACACACGTCAACACAATCGGTGTATTTGCACTTGATGCAGGACTCAACCACAACGTAAGTCATAGTATTCTTTCGGAAAAAGCGCGCGAAACTTGAATTCGCCGGAAAAGTCCGCATTTTATCAGAAACTTGGCGTTGCCCCCGCACCGCAGCATCGCCGGGCGCGCTTCCCAAGGCGCAAGAATTTGGTTAGGATGAGTTCCGCGAGTTCCCGCTGCCACGCATTCTGTGGCCTATTCCATCCCAATCATTCAAGGCATGACCCATGAGCGAGCATATTCATTATGTGACCGACGACACGTTCGACCCGGAAGTCCTGCAGTCGTCCACCCCCGTGCTGGTGGATTACTGGGCCGAGTGGTGCGGCCCCTGCAAGATGATCGCACCCATCCTCGACGAAGTGGCGAAGGAGTACTCGGGCAAGCTCAAGGTCGCCAAGCTCAACATCGATGAAAACCAGGGTACGCCGCCGAAGTACGGCATACGCGGCATCCCGACGCTCATGATCTTCAAGAACGGGGCCGTCGAAGCGACCAAGGTCGGCGCCCTGTCCAAGTCCCAACTGACCGCATTCATTGACAGCCATATCTAAACCCGGTAGTCTGACCCGGCGCGCCTGAACTCGAATAGCCCGCACTGGAGTGACGGGCTTCTTCGGGCGCGCCGTTCCTCCCGTCCCCTTCCCTGGCTTTACCCGTATGTAGCGGCATCCCCATATGCACCTATCCGATCTCAAGAACCTGCACGTCGGCGAACTCGTCGACATGGCCGTCAAGAACGAAGTCGACGGCGCCAACCGCATGCGCAAACAGGAGCTGATATTCGCGCTCCTCAAGAACCAGGCCCGGAAAGGGGAAAGCATATACGGCGGCGGCACGCTGGAAGTGCTGCCGGACGGCTTCGGATTCCTGCGCTCGCCCGACACCTCGTATCTCGCCGGCACCGACGACATTTACGTTTCGCCCTCCCAGATCCGCCGCTTCAACCTGCACACCGGCGACAGCATAGAAGGCGAGATCCGCACGCCCAAGGACGGCGAACGCTACTTCGCGCTGGTGAAAGTCGACAAGGTCAACGACGAGCCGCCCGAGAACTCCAAGCACAAGATCCTGTTCGAAAACCTCACGCCTTATCACCCGACCGAGCACCTGAAGCTCGAGCGCGACATCAAGGCCGAGGAGAACATCACCGGGCGCATCATCGACATCATCGCGCCGATCGGCAAGGGCCAGCGCGGTCTCATCGTCTCCCCGCCCAAGGCCGGCAAAACGGTGCTGATGCAGCACATCGCACATGCCATCACCGCGAATCATCCCGAGGTGGTGCTGATCGTGCTGCTGATCGACGAGCGGCCGGAGGAAGTGACCGAGATGCAACGCTCCGTCAAGGGCGAGGTCGTGTCCTCGACCTTCGACGAACCGGCGAGCCGCCACGTGCAGGTGGCCGAGATGGTGATCGAGAAGGCGAAGCGCCTGGTCGAGCACAAGAAGGACGTCGTCATCCTGCTCGATTCGATCACCCGGCTCGCGCGCGCCTACAATACAGTGGTTCCCGCCTCGGGCAAGGTGCTCACCGGCGGCGTGGACGCCAATGCGCTGCAGCGGCCCAAGCGCTTTTTCGGCGCTGCGCGCAATATGGAGGAAGGCGGTTCGCTCACCATACTTGCCACCGCCCTCATCGATACCGGCTCGCGCATGGACGACGTGATCTACGAGGAATTCAAGGGCACCGGCAACATGGAGATCCATCTGGACCGCCGCATGTACGAGAAGCGCATCTTCCCGGCGATCAACGTCAATCGCTCCGGCACGCGCCGCGAAGAGCTGCTGATCGCCAAGGACGTGCTGACCAAGATCTGGGTATTGCGCAAGCTCCTCTACCCGATGGACGAGCTCGAAGCGACCGAGTTCCTGCTCGACAAGATCCGGGCGACGAAGAACAACGCCGATTTTTTCGATTCCATGAAGCGGGGCTGACGGACATCGACAGGCCGCGCCTTACCCAACGCTCTGGAACGAAAAAATCCCGCGTGTCTCCAGGGTGCGGCTGCGACTCGTTTGCCGAAGGCCCGTTTGCGGGAGCAGACGCGGAAGCGCCCCGTTCGGCTTTGGTGAACGCAGCCTTGTGCGCCCCTCCCCGCACCACTCTTCGAGAGACCGAGTCCGGGGCGCATCCCCACAGAAGTGGGGCCCCTGCTCAACCTTCCGACCCGCTACTTCTTCGACTCGATAAATGACAACAGGGGGCCCCTGCTCCGCCCTCCTGCGTGCAACTTCTTCGATTCGATGAAGCGCTATTCGCACGCGCTCTGGAACCAAGAGGTCCCTTTTCAACCGGCAGTTGCATCCGAAATCGCCAGGCTGTCGTATTCCGGTCCGGGGTGTCCGGCCGGCTTCTGCGCGCATCGCGGGCGAAGACGGCCTCAGTCGTCCCCATATTGACTGTGTGGATTCACCCGCCGCAAAGTACGTTACGGGCCGAACGATTCAAGGACCGTGAAAGGAGGCCGTCATGTTGCGTTTTCTGTTGATACCGATGTTCGTGCTTATCGCAGGCTGCACGCAGTTACCGCCCTCGCCTCAGGAGACACAGGCCAAAAAATTCGAGCCCGTGCCAGGAAAGGCCGTGATCTACATCGTGCGGGGTTACCCCGACTTTTACGACGGGCATGGATCACTCGCCCTCGACGATTCGATCATGGTCACAATGTTCGCAGGAAATTTCTACCGCTGGGAAGTTGCCCCGGGCACGCACCTGATCGCTGGGATGGCCCAGGATATGAGCCGGGTGACCCTTAACGCCGAAGCGGGCAAAATCTATTTCGTCCAGCACAGGGTGACCGGATTCCGCGGTTCAACATGGGGAGGATACCTGGAGATCTTGCCCGAGCGGGATGGCCGGATGCTGGTGCGTCGCGCAACGCTGCTGTAGCGGGTGAACCGCAGCAGGAGCTGACGCGGGCGCCAGGCGCTCCCGCGGGGAATTGGCTTCGCTATGCCGCGCGCGCGTCGTGATCGTTCCAGGTCGTTCGAATGGCACAATACCAACATGCGGGATTCTGAGCGACGGCTCGCGCCGGTCCGCCCGGCGCTGTTGGTTGCGCTGGGACTGTTGGCCGGCTGCGCGTCGACGCCGCAAGGCACACGCGAGCGGGATGCCGAGGCAAAGGAATTCGTCACCCACCCGGCAACGGCTGCAATCTACGTTTACCGCAGCCCTCTGGATCAACCCGGTGCTGACACGGTGTTATACGTCGACCACCGCCTCATAGGCTCGACCCTTCCCGGAGGATTCTTCCGGGTCGACGCGAACCCGGGTAAGCGGCGGCTTCACGGCATCGCTCACGATCAGGGGGTACTCGAGATCGAAGTCCGCCCCGGCGACATCTACTTTGTCGCGCTCACCGTGCTCGACGGCACCTCCCACTACGTCGCAAGGCCGGCGGCCATCGGCCGCGCGGAACTCCTCGACTGCTGCGTGTTGCTGGAGAACTGGGCGCCCGGGCAGCGGCCCTTGCTTCGTTAGCGAAAATCGTTGATAATGCGCGCCTTTCTTTCCGGTTGCCGCCCCGGCGGTGAAGGGAAAATCCGATGAAAACGAAGATCCATCCACAGTATCGAGAAATCGCCGTGACCTGCAGTTGCGGCAACACGTGGACCACGCGCTCGACCCTGGGCAAGGCACTCCACGTCGAGGTCTGTTCGGCCTGCCACCCGTTCTACACCGGCAAGCAGAAGATCGTCGACACCGCCGGCCGGGTCGAGCGTTTCCGCCAGAAATACGCAGGCAAATCCACACCCAAGCCGCGGGCCACGGCGTAACGCGCCGCGCGCGCGCGCCAAGGGCAGCCTAGCAGCCTGTCGGACTTACCGGTCCGACAGGCTGCTAAACGCTGCCCTTTGTATTTGTGCCATCCGCCACCGCACGACATCTGATCCCAGGAGCGTCTCCATGAAGAAATTCCGTATCGCCGTCATCGCGGGTGACGGCATCGGGAAGGAAGTGATGCCCGAAGGCCTGCGCGCCCTGGAGGCTGCCGGCCGCAGGTTCGGCATCGAGTGGACGTTCGAGGAGTTCGACTGGAGCTGCGACTACTACGCCAAACACGGTCGCATGATGCCGGAGGATGGTCTCGAGCGCCTGAAAAAGCACGATGCGGTCTACTTCGGCGCGGCAGGCTGGCCGGCGACGGTGCCCGATCACATCTCGCTATGGGGTCTCTTGATCCCGTTCCGGCGCGGCTACGACCAGTACGTGAACCTGCGCCCGGTGCGGCTCATGCCCGGCATGAAGTGCCCGCTCGCCGACCGCAAACCCGGCGACATCGACTTCTGGGTGGTGCGCGAGAACAGCGAGGGCGAGTATTCCTCCGTCGGCGGCCGCATGTACGCCGGCACCGAACGCGAGTTCGTGACGCAGCAGTCGGTGTTTTCGCGGCAGGGCGTGGACCGCATCCTCAAGTACGCGTACGAGCTGGCGATGACGCGGCCGAAGAAGCACCTCACGTCGGCCACCAAGTCCAACGGCATCTCGATCTCGATGCCGTACTGGGACGAGCGCGTGAAGGAAATGGCGGCGAAATACCCGCAAGTGAGGACCGACTGGTACCACATCGACATCCTGTGCGCGCATTTCATCATGAATCCCGACCGCTTCGACGTCGTGGTCGGCTCCAATCTCTTCGGCGACATCCTCTCCGACCTGGGACCGGCTGCCACCGGCACCATCGGTATCGCGCCGTCGGCCAACATGAATCCCGAGCGCGTGTATCCATCGTTGTTCGAGCCGGTGCACGGCTCGGCGCCCGACATCTACGGCAGGAAGATCGCCAATCCCGTCGGCATGGTGTGGGCTGGGGCCATGATGCTTGATCACCTCGGTTGCCCCGAAGCGGGCGCAGCCGTGGTCAAGGCGATCGAGCGCGTGCTGCAGGAAGGTCCCAAGACCCCGGACCTCGGCGGCAAGGCCGGCACCGAGGATCTCGGCAAGGCCGTCGCCGCAGCGATCTGAGCACGTCCCGCTAATGGGGTCTCCCGCAAGTAACTTGCTGAATCTGCCCTGTCGTTGCGAGGAGCAACGTTTCGCGACGAAGCAACCTCGCGGCAGGCGCGATGACGTTGCCAGCAACGAGATTGCTTCGCGTTGCTCGCAATGACAGATGCCCGCCTCCCGTAGGTCGGGGTACGCGTAGCGTTCCCCGACACTAAAAGGCGGCCACCGTGCCGTCGCTGCGCGGGTCGGCGCCGCCCTCGATGACGCCGTTCGGATGCCGGATGATGCAGCCGGCGTGGCCAACGGCCTCGTCGAACGGCTGCAGAATCTCGATGTCGTGGCCCCATTCGCCGAGCGCCTTGAGAATGCCGCCTTCGAAGCGTGATTCGAGCTTCAGCGTGTCGGTCTTCTGTCCCCAGGTGCGGCCCAGCAGCCAGCGCGGCGCGGATACTGCGGCCTGCGGATCCATGCCGAAAACCGCCACGCGCGTGAACACCGCCGCCTGCGTCTGCGGCTGGCCGTCACCACCCATAGTCCCGTACACCATCACCCGCCCGTCCTTGAAACGCGCAAGTGCAGGGTTCAGTGTGTGGAACGGTTTGCGGCCCGGCGCAAGCGCATGCAGGGCCCGCGCATCGAGCGAAAAGCTCGAGCCGCGGTTCTGCCAGGCGATACCCGACTCGCCGAGTACGATCCCCGCTCCGAATTCGTGGTAGAGGCTCTGGATGAAGGAGACCGCACAACCGCGGCCATCGATCACTCCCATCCACACGGTATCCGCCGGTGGACGACCTGCTCCCCACGGCGCTGCCTTGTAACGCGCGATGCCTTCGGCAAGTCTGCTCACGTTATCCGGCCGCAGCAGCGTGCGAGGATCGACCTTCATGTACGCCGGATCGGTTACGTGGCGATCGCGCACGCGAAACGCCTGCTTCGTCGCTTCCACGCAGAGGTGCACGTAGTCGGGCGTTCCCGAGCCGACCTTGCCGATGTCGAGCGCGTCGAGTATGCCCAGGATAAGCAGCGACACCACGCCTTGCGTCGGCGGCGGCAGGTTGTGTATTTCGCCGAGACTGTGACGCAGCGTGAGCGGGTCGCACAGGCGCGCACGATGCGCAGTGAAGTCATCCATCGTCAACGGGCTGCCTGTCTGCTCGAGGTCGCGCACAATGGAGCGCGCCAGATCGCCGCGGTAGAAATCCGCCGCACCCGCGCGCGCGATGCGGCGCAACGTTGCGCCCAGTCGTTTCTGCACGAACAGGCTGCCGGGCGCCGGAGGCGTGCCGTTTACCAGGTACGTCTCCTCGAAGCCGGGCTGCGGCGCGAGTTCCGTCGCCTTCGCCACGGTGCTCGCAGCCTGGCTCGTGGTCACTGCAACCCCGCGCTCCGCGTAGTGAATGGCGTCCTCCAGCAGCCGCGCGAACGGCAGGCGCCCGCGCAACGCGCGCCGCGACAACCGATGGGCGGCCTCCCACCCGGAAACCGTGCCTGCCACGGTGTTGGCGGCGAGCCCGCCGCGAAATGGAATGGCCGCTTCGGCGCCGCGGCTGCGATACCAGTCGATCGATGCGGCGGCAGCGGCAGCCCCGCACGCATCGATCGCTCCCGGCGCTTCTCCCGGCACGTGCAACAGCCAGAAACTGTCGCCGCCGATCGAATTCATGTGCGGATAGACGACGGCGCTGGTCGCCGCCGCGGCAATCATGGCTTCGATCGCGTTGCCGCCTTCGCGCAGAATGGCGAGCGCGGACTGCGCCGCGAGCGCGTGCGGCGCGACGGCCATGCCGCGCATGCCGCGTGTCGAGTGATTCATGCTTGGACCGCCGAACGGAAAATGTGATTCTACGCTCCGCGGCACGCGCGCCGACGACGCTGTGTTCCCGTCAGGCCCGCGCGTCGCGCGACGATCTCACCAGCCGATTGCCTTGGGCAACCACAACGCGAGTTGCGGGAAGAAGAACATGAGGGCGACGGCGATTACTTGCATGAGCACGAAAGGGATTACGCCAAGGTACATGTGGCGGGTGGTGATCTCCGGCGGAGCCACGCCGCGCAGAAAGAACAGTGCCCAGCCAAACGGGGGAGTGAGAAACGAGGTTTGCAGATTGACGCAAATCAGCATGGCGAGCCACACCAAATCCACGTTCTGGGCGATGAACACCGGCAGGAACAGCGGCACCGCGATGTAGCTGATCTCGATCCACTCGATGAAGAATCCGAGCACGAAGATCAGCAGCATCAGGAACCAGATGTCGGCCGCCACACCCCCCGGCAGGAATTCGAACAGGCCTTTGATGAGATCTTCCCCGTGCAGCCCACGGAATGCGAGCGCAAAGACCTGGGCGCAAATCAGGATGAACATCACCATGGCGGTGATCTTGGTCGTGGTCTGCAGCGTTTCCTTCAGCACCCTGAACGACATGCGCCCGGCAGACGCGGTGACCAGAATCGCGCCCAGCGCGCCCATTGAGGCCGCCTCGGTGGGCGCGGCGACCCCGCCGATGATCGAGCCGAGCACCGACAACACGAGGAGCAGCGGCGGCAATACGACCTTGAAAAACTTCAGCCACAGTTCCGCCCGCGGCATCGCATCGCGCTCGTCCTGCGGCACGGCGGGCACCATCTCCGGGCGCATCATCCCCAGCATCACGATGTAGACGCAATAGAGCGCCGCGAGCAACATGCCTGGCATCACGGCTGCGGCGAAGAGCGTGCCGACCGAGAGCTGGAGGATGTCGGAGAGCAGGATCAGGATCAGGCTCGGCGGGATGATCTGGCCCAGCGTGCCCGACGCGCAGATAGCGCCGCACGCGACACCCGGGTCGTAACCGCGCCGCAGCAGCGTCGGCAGCGTCAGGAGGCCAAGCGTGATGACCGTGGCCCCTACGATGCCGGTGGTGGCGCCCATCAACACGCCCACGCCGATGATGCCGAGCGCCATGCCGCCCTTCAAGCCGCCTGCGAGGTGTCCCACCACGTCGAGCAGATCTTCGGCCAGGCGGGATTTCTCCAGCATCACCCCCATGAAAACGAAAAGCGGAATCGCGAGCCACTGGTAGTTGCTCACGACGCCGTAGATGCGCGCGGGCAGCAGGTTGAAAAGCCCTGTCCCGAAGCCAAGGAAGCCGAACACGAAGCCCGTGGTGGCGAGCGTGAATGCAACCGGCACCCCGGCCATCAGCAACCCGAAGAACGCCACCAGCATCAGGATGGCGAGGATCTCGGTGCCGCTCATGAGCGGGAACTGCGCAACTTCTCGATGCTGCCCAGCGCGATCGCGATGCTTTGGAGCAGCAGCAGCGCAAAGCCGATCGGTATCAGCGCCTTCAGCAGATAACGGTGCGGCAATCCGCCCGGATCGGGCGAGCCTTCGTCGATGACGTAGGACTGCTGGACGTAATGGAGCGAAAACCAGATGAAGAGCGCCGAGATTGCAATCGCAAGAATCGCGGACGCGAGATCAACGATCGTCTTGTTACGCTCGGAAAACCGGCCGTAGATGATGTCCACGCGCACGTGCGCGCCGTGGCGCAAGGCGTACGACGAGCCGAACAATATGAGCGGCACCAGCAGGTGCCATTCGAGCTCCTGCGCCCACACCGACCCGGTGCTGAAGAAATAGCGCAGCAGCACGTTGATCGCCATGAGCACGACGATGACGAGGGCGAGCCAGGAAGTCCACTCGCCCACGATATCGACAAAGCGCTCGATGCGGGCGCGCACGCTCCCCGCCACGCGCGTGCGCGCCGCCGGCTCAGGCACCGCGGATCTTGCCGTGGTAGACCGCCTCGCTGTAGCCGGCCCAGCTATCGTACTTGGCCTTGAACGCCATGTAGGACGTGTGAACTTTCCTGGTCACCGGATCCTTGGCGACCGCTTCGTCGAGCACCTTTTTCGTCGCCTCGCGCAACGCTTTGACCACTGAATCGGGCAGCGGCTTGGCAGTCACGCCCTGGTTCTTGATCAGATCCTCCATCGCCTCGGCATTGGTGCGCTGACACCACGCTTCGCTGATGACGTTACACGCGGCGCAGGCGTTTTCGACGATCGCCTGTAGATCCTTTGGCAGCTTCCCCCACGCAGCCTTGTTGACGAGAAGTTCGGACACGGTGGCGGTCTCGTGCCAGCCGGTGGTGTGGTAGAACTTCGCGGCCTTCTGCAGTCCCAGCCGGCGATCCTGGTACGGGCCGACGAACTCGGCGGCATCGATGACGCCGCGTTCCAGCGCCGGGAAGATTTCGCCCCCGGGCAAGAGTTTCACGTCCACCCCGAGCGTCGCGTACACCTTGCCCGCGAGTCCCGGAATGCGCATCTTCAGGCCCTTGAAATCGGCGACCGATCTGATTTCCTTCCGGAACCAGCCCGTCATCTGAACACCGGTATTCCCGCAGGGAAAGGCGACCATCCCGAAGGGCGCATAGACCTCGTGCCACAGCGGGATGCCGCCGCCGTCGTAGAGCCACCCGTTCATGCCCTGAAAATTCAGGCCAAACGGAACGGCGGTGAAGTACTGCGCAGCGAAGGTCTTGCCGGTCCAGAAGTAGCTGTTGGCGTGATTCATTTCGACCGTCCCGGCGCGCACCGCATCGAAGCCTTCGAGGGCGGGGATCAGCTCGCCCGCGCCGTAGACCTGGATCTTGAGCCTTCCGTTGGACATCGCCTCGATGCGCCTGGCGAGGTCGGTGGCGCTGCCGGGTCCGTCCATGTAAAACGGCGCGCCCTTGGGATAGGCGCTCGTCATCTTCCAGCTGAAGGTCTGCTGCGCGCGCGCGATCATCGGAAAACCGGCGATCGCCGCTCCTGTGGTTGCGATGGCTCCACCCTTGAGGAATTTTCTCCGGTCGTTACGCATGCGAGTTCTCCCTTGTCGATTGATGAAGAGGAACGCCGGCCACCTTAACTCCAAACGGGGGCACGACGCAATGACCGCGCGCGCATGGCGGCACAACACTCACCGCGGTGCACCGCAGCACGAGCGCAGGATGAAGCTCGACGAGGCCGTCGCTTCGATCCCGCACAGTTAAATGACCCCCGGCAAAGCCGGGGGCTTATTGGGTTAGCGCCTCAAAGGCGCTCGCACCCCGTGAGCCGCCTGAAGGCGGCGTAATAATCGGCT
>JACQGN010000190.1 GCA_016199545.1 Betaproteobacteria bacterium
ACGTTGGCGTTGACGAGATGAGCTGCGATCTGCGCCCCCATTACTCCGGCGCCGAGAACGGCCGCCTTGCGCACGGCGAAGGGCGAGCTTGCTGTCACGAATCAACCCCCAAGGATGTTGGGGTCATTCTAGCACGCACCCGCGTGCCAAAAATAAACAGCCCCGGGTAATCGCGAGGTCTTGTTCGTGCTTTCCTTCCGTCTAGAAAGTGTGCGAATACTGGATCGAGAAGATGTTGACCATATTGTCGTAATTGCCCACGACGTTACCCTGTCCACCGATGCCAAGACCCCTGAGCTGGCTGATGGATGCGTCCTTCATGAACAAATGCGCGTAGCCGAAATCGAGCACCGACTGCTTTGACATGCGGTACTTGCCGCCGAGCGCCAGCCAGATGCGATCGTCATCGGGGAACACCACGGTCCGGAACCGGTCCTCCACCGGGCTCCTGTCGTATGCCACACCGAATTTCAGCACAAAATCATCCCGCCACTGCCAGTTGGCTCCGGCCCCGATGCGGTAGGAGTCCTTGAACTGGAAGTTGAAAGTGTCGAGCGTGGTGCCCGCGGCTCCCAGGGCCGACGTGCTCGTCGCGACGATCGGCACGCCCTTGATGCTGCTCCAGCGCGTGTAGGTGATGTCGCCCAGGAGCTCCCATTTCGGATTGACCTGGTGCGCGATGCCCCATGAGATCGTGTCCGGAAGTTCGGCGGTCGCACGGACCGACGGCGCAGCCACGCCGGCGACGACCGCGCTTCCGGTAAGATCATGCTCGATCCTCGAGCGGTAGGTCACGCCGATACGGGTCGCGGGAGACAGGGTGAATAACGCGCCCAGGTTATAACCCCAGCTTTCGTCTTCCAGGGTGATCTTGGTCGGAATCTCGATACCGAGAAAAGTCGAGCGGTCCACCTTGACGTCGGCTTTCTGGTAGCTCACCCCCGCCCCGAGCGACACGGCGTCGCTCACCTTGAAGGCGACGCTCGGATTGAGATCGATGGTCTTGAGTTCCGCGCGCCGGGACTGAAAGCGGCCGAGCCAGCCCTCGGCGTATTCGGTCTTGAGCCCGAATGGCACCGACAGGCCGAGCCCGAGCCACACCCGGTTGTTGAGCTGATACGAGAAATAGCCCTTGGGAACCAACGTCCAGCCGCCGGCATCGCCGCCGTTCCCGCCCGGGGACGGTAATCCACCGGGCGCGGCCGAGCCGCCCGTATCGGAAAACTTGATGGTCGGGCCGATGAAGGTCAATACAACACCCAACTGCTTGCCTGGCAACCGGGTCATGCCCGCCGGATTGTAAAAAATAGTGCTTGCGTTCTCCGCCGCGGCCGCCTGCCCGGAATAGGCGTTGCCCAGGCCGCTCGCATTCTGTTCAAGCTGGAAGCCGGTAGCCTGTGCACCGGCCGTGAAGCTTGCAAGAGCAGCAGCAATCGCGCACTGGATCGGCGTATCGGTTTTCATGATGTCTCTCCCTTTTCTACGAAGGCGACTGTATTCCTGTATCCGATATGCCCGGCAACGAATTTCGTACCTAACTTACCCTGAGCTTGCATGCTTTTAACCATCGCCATCAAGTTTATCGTTTACTGACGCACCGGCACAACGCGCGGCCGTCGATTTTCATCAACGGCCACATAAGTGAGCGTCGCCTCCGTGACCTTCACGACTTCCTCCCGCTCCGGTTTGCGCTGCGCGTAAACCTCGACGTTGACGGTGATCGAAGTCCGTCCGACCCGCACCGCCTCGGCGTAGAAACTCACCAGGTCACCCACGAATACGGGTTGCTTGAACTGGAATGAGTTCACCGCCACGGTCGCCACCCGGCCTCTGGCAAGCCGTACGGCGGGTATGCTGCCGGCAATATCCACCTGCGCCATGATCCAGCCGCCGAAGATGTCGCCCGTGTGATTGGCATCCGCGGGCATGGGGACGACGCGCAGCGCCGGTTCCCTGCCCGTCGGCAGGTGAGCTGATGCATCAGGCGTGGAATCCGACATGGCGGGATTTGAGAGGTGGCGGAAGGAAGAGCATACTCAAAAACGCGATGCACGGGTCGCGTGCGGCAGGATGCTGCCGCGCGAACCACTTGTGGCCGGAGTGGTTTGGTAAGAGAATCAGCTCGAATGCCATTTCCCGTTTCGATTGAGTCCAATTGTGCCGGCAATGCTGGCGATGCAGCGAGGGCAGTCATGTCGACAGCAGACTCCAAGTCCCGAGGATTCCTGGGCAACTTTGCGAACGTGGACCAGGCAAACCCCGCCGAACTGGTCGGCCGTCTGGACACGATGCACGCGCTTGAGTTTTTTCGTTCCTACAAGAGGGAAACCTTCGCTCTGATGCAGCTTGGCGCCGCGGCCAGCGCCGCGGACATAGGATGTGGCACGGGTGAAGATGCCCGGCAAATGGCCGAGCTCGTAGGCGAATCCGGGCTCGTCGTCGGGTTCGATATCAGCGAGGCAATGTTGAAAGAGGCCCGGAGTCGACACGATGCCGCGACCGCGAATCTCCAGTTCATCCAGTCCCCCGCCCATGAGCTCAAGGCAGCCTCGGCGAGCTTCGACGCGATTCGGGCAGATCGGGTACTCACGCATGTTCCCGACACCATGGCGGCGCTGCGGGAGATGGTCCGGGTTGTAAAACCGGGCGGACGCGTGGTCGTGAGCGAGCCGGATATGCTGGGCTGCTGGGTAAACAATGCGCATCACGCAACCAGCACCCGTATCCTGCAGGCGATCGCCCACTCATGTGAGCGCCCGTTCGCGGCCCGGGAGCTGTACCACCATTTCCTGGATGCCGGGCTGGTCGACGTCCGTTTGCTATTGCGCCCGGTCGCGTTGACCGACCCGCAATCCGCAGACAATATTCTCAGGTTTGGCGCTGCCATCGAAACCATGATCGAGAAGGGGAAACTCGACGCGCAGGAAGCGCGTTCATGGCTTGCGGATTTCGAGGAGCGGCGGCGCACCGGACGCTTTCTTGGCGGGGCGACTATTTTCATCGTCGCCGGCGGGAAACCTGCCGGCGAAGATCGTTGATCGCGCCGCGCGGCCGGATCGCCGCAGCCCTATCTCGAGGAATGGGCATAGTTAATCTGGTGCGCGCGTTCGGTTTGTTCCGGCCCCGCTCGCCCGCGGCCGGCGATAGTGTCACCGGATTGAACTGGTCGACGCTGCGCCAGTATGATCGCGCCGCGTCGGAATTTACGACGACTCCTCCCGTAATCCTCCCGCGCGGCAGTTTCGCCCGGCTGTCCGCGCTGGACGTATCCAACCTGCCCGCCCCCGCAACCCTTGCCGCGTCCGACGGCTGTAGACTCGCTTACCGGCATTACGTCGGGCGCAGCAACGCCAGCGCCATCATCGTCCTGATACATGGCTCGGCGGGATACGGGGATCAGTTGCACGCCCTCGCCAGCGCCATCGCGGCAAGCGGGGAAGCGCAGGTGTACACCCTGGACATGCGCGGACATGGCATGTCGGGCGGCAAGGCGGGCCATGCCGTCTTTCACGTTGAACAGCCATGCGAAGACATCGCCGAGTTCATCGGCTTCCTCGACCGAGTATCGCCGGGCGCACGAATCATACTCGGCGGGCATTCAGCGGGAGGAGGCCTGGTCCTGCGCTTTTGCCGCAGCCCCGCCGGGCGCAGGATATCCGCCTGCCTTTTTCTTGCCCCTTATCTGGGGATTAGATCGCCGACGATACGGCCGCTATTCGGCGGCTGGGTAAGGGTTCGCGCGAGCCGCTTACGCGCCGTGTCCCTGGCGAGCGTGCTCGGCATCACGCGTTTCAATCACGCTACGGTCGTTTCATTCGATCTGACGGCCTGCTCGAACCGTCAGTCATATACGCCAAGCTGGTCATTCAACACGCTTCTCGCCATGGGCCCGGGCTGCTGGGCGCCGCACGCGAAGGGCATCGACGGCAACAAGGCAATACTGGTTGTAGCCGGAAATCGAGACGAGTGCTTCTTTGCAGACGCTTACCCCGAGGCGTTCCAGGCGATCGCCCCGCAAGCCGAGGTCCGAACCATCGAAAACATCGGGCATTGGGACGTCCTGGTGGATCCGAACGTCATTGCCATCACGATAGATTGGCTGTCGAGAGTTGCGCTGAGGTAACGCCGTTCCTGCCGCACGCCCGCTATTCGCCTTCGGTTTATCCGTCAATGCCCTGAATACATCTGGTCCACCTCCGCGTGGAACTTCTCGATCACCTTCGCGCGCTTGAGCTTCAGCGTCGGCGTCAGCATGCCGTTCTCCACGCTCCACGGTTCGAGCGTGAGCGCAACGCGGCGCACCTGTGCGTAACCCGGGAAATGTCCGATCTGGACCGCGACCCGCTGCAGGACGATGTCCGCAACCTGTTTCGATTGCAGAATGCCCGCCGCACCGGCTTCCAGCCTGTGCTCGCCGCAGAGCTTCTTCCAGTGCTCCGCGCTGAGCACGGCCATGACGCTCAGATACGGCCTCGCCTCGCCCAGCAGCATGACCTGCTCGAACAGCGGATCGCGCGCGATTGCCGCTTCCATGTCGACCGGCGGCACCTTCTCGCCGTTCGACAACACGATGATCTCCTTCAGCCGGCCGGTGATGAAAACATGGCCCCGGGGATCGATGCGCGCGGTGTCCCCCGTGTTGAGCCAGCCATCGGCCTGGATCACCTGCCGCGTCGCCTCCGCATTGTTCCAGTAGCCCTGCATTACGTTGCGCCCCTTGACCATTAGCGCGTTGTTGTCGCCGAGCTTCACCTCCACCCCCGGTACCGCGCGCCCGACGCTCGCCGGCAGGTTGTCGTCCGGCCGGTTGGCGCACGCGACCGGGCTCAGCTCGGTCATACCATACCCCTGCAGCACGATGAGGCCGAGCCCGGTGAACACGCGTGAGACGTCAGGCGGCAGCGCCGCTCCGCCGGAGATCGCCGCGCGCACCCGCCCGCCGAGCCGCGCGAGTATCTTCCTTGCCACCAGCGCGTCGAGGACGGGCCATAACAGGAACGACGGCAGCCATGGCCCGCGCCCCTGGGCGTGTTCGAAGCGCGCGTAACCGACCTCGACCGCAAGCTGAAACAGCTTCTTCCGCAACGCAGGGCCTTCGTCGAGCCTGGCGCGAATGGCGGCGTACACCCGCTCGTAGATGCGCGGCACTGAAATCAACAGCGTCGGGCGCAGGGACTGCAGATCGTCCGCCAGCTGCTGCACCGATCGCGCGTACGCCGTGGTCGAGCCGGTCATGATCGCCAGGTAGTAGCCGCAGGTGCGTTCAAAGGTGTGGGACAGCGGCAGGAACGACAGGAACACATCGTCGGGTCGCGGGGTCAGCACGGTGAGGCACGCCGCCACGTTGCTCAGGATGTTGTGGTGCGAGAGCATGACGCCCTTCGGACGCCCCGTCGTACCCGAGGTATAGACGATGGTCGCGAGCGCGGCGGGATCGCGTGCGAGGTGACGCGTGTCGCCGCCTTCATCCGGCAACCACTCTCCAGTGGATTGCAGACGGGGATCGTGGTCGGTACCCCCAAGCGGCATGACCGACAGGATCCGCGTGAGGCTCGCCAGCTGCCCGCGCACGCCCTCGAGCCCGTGCCATTGCTCGGGGCCCTCGAACAGGAGCGCTTTGCACCCGGCGTCGCCGATGATATATGCGACGTTCTCCGGCCGGTCCTGCGTGTACAGCGGCACCACCACCAACCCCAATCCAAGCGCCGCCTGGTCGAACATGACCCATTCCGGCGAATTGCGCAGCATCACGGCAACCCGGTCGCCGGGCTTCAGGCCGTCGCGCTCGAACGCGGCCTGCCAGCGCGCGACCTGGTGGTCGATCTGGGCCCAGGTGTAGTCACGCCAGTTGGCGTGTGGCTCGTTGAAATGACGGTACGCGACCGTATCGGGCGTGAGCTTGACGCGTTCCCGGAACAGGCCGTCGAGCGTCCCCGCCGCCTGCGCCGTCACCACGTGTGACAGGTCTTTCTGCTGTGACATCAGCCCCCCTAGTGTCGTGTCCCGCAAATAACTTTCAATAATCTGCGGCGGGCATAGACCCCGCTGTCGTCGCGAGGAGTGGGCGACGCGGCGATCTCGCGGCTGGGCGCGTTTGCGTTGCCCGCAACGAGATTGCTTCGCTTCGCTCGCAATGACAAGAAAAGTACCCCTTGGTTACCGTCCAGTTCGCCGCATCAACCAGTCATTTCCGCAGTTATTTGCGGGACGCCACACCAGGGTTCCTTTTCAACAGCCGAGGATGGAGTCTTCCCTTAAACCTTCATTTTTCCGCCGCCCTGCCTACGCCGTCTTCGTCACGGCTTCGGCGGATGCCGACGGGGATGACCGCGCGCCCGCATTTTCCTTCCCGAAGTCGGGCGGGAAATCGTCCACCATGACGACCGCGCGCCGCAGAGCCTTGGAGAGCGCGATGGCGTCGAGTTCGTCGCGCGTGATGATGCCGCGCTGCTCGGCGTGCGCGGCGAGGTCGTCGGGCGTGCGGCCGCTGACCTCGTTGCGTTTTGCCGCAGCGTAGATCCGCGCGTAGACCGGCTCCACCGCAAGCGCTGCGCGCAACGCCTGTTCCAGTTGCGCGACCGGCTCGTCCGGGTTCGCCGGAACGTAGACACCGTTCGTCAAGCGCTCGCGCACGGACGAGGGCTCGAGCAGCAGGGCGGCCACCTTGTGCCCGAGCTCGTCGCTAGGCGGCGCGAGCCGGCGCCCCAGTGGAAACGTCACCAGCCTGAGCTTGAAGCCGGCGAGCGCATGGGGAAAGTTTTCCACCAGTCCGGAAAACGCCGCCTGCATCCGGTAGAGCGCGTCCTGGATCGACCACTCGAGCAGCGGCAGTTCAGCGCGTTGCCGCCCGCCGTCCTCGTAGCGCTTCAGTACCGCCGAGCACAGGTAGAGCTGGCTCAGGATGTCGCCGAGGCGCGCCGATATCTTCTCCTTGCGCTTCAACTGCCCGCCCATGAGCAGCATGGCGAGATCGGTGGCGAACGCGAACGCCGCGCTGTAGCGCGTGAGCTGCCGGTAATAGCGGCGCGTATCCGCATCGCCCGGCACGCGCGCAAACGCGGCGCCGGTGAGCCCCAGAAACAGCGCGCGTGCGGCATTGGACGCGACGAATCCGATATGGCCGAAGAAAGCGTCGTCGAAGTCGGCAAGCGCCTTCGCCGAATCCGGCTCACGCGCGGCATTGATCTCGCGCAGCACGTACGGATGGCCGCGGATCGCCCCCTGGCCGAAGATGATCATGCTGCGCGTGAGGATGTTCGCGCCTTCCACCGTGATCGCGATCGGGATCTGCTGGTAGGAGCGCCCAAGATAGTTGCGCGGGCCCATGCAGATCGCCTTGCCCCCGTGCACGTCCATCGCATCGTTGATGACGATGCGCCCGCGCTCGGTCAGGTGGTATTTCACCACCGCCGAGACCACCGCCGGCTTTTCGCCGATGTCGATCGCGCCGGCCGTCATCACCCGCGCCGCGTCCATCATGTAGGTGTGGCCGCCGATGCGGGCGAGCGCTTCCTCCACCCCCTCGAACTTGCCGATCGGCATGCGGAACTGGATGCGCACGCGGCCATAGGCGCCGGTCGTGAGCGCGGCCAGCTTGGCGATGCCGCAGCTGTTGGCCGGAAGCGAGATCGAGCGTCCCGCGGCCAGACAGTTCATCAGCATGCGCCAGCCCTGTCCGGCGTACTCCACGCCCCCGATCACCCAGTCCATAGGAATGAACACGTCCTTGCCCGAATTGGGACCGTTCTGAAACGCGGAATTGAGCGGAAAGTGCCGGCGCCCGATGCTCACTCCGGGCGTGTGGGTCGGAATCAGCGCCAGCGTGATGCCGATGTCCTCCTTCCCGCCGATCAGGTGCTCGGGGTCGTAGAGCTTGAACGCGAGACCGAGCAGCGTCGCGATCGGACCCAGCGTGATGTAGCGCTTTTCCCAGTTGAGCCGGATCCCCAGCACGTCCTGGCGGCCTTCAAACGCGCCCTTGCACACGACGCCGGCATCGGGAATCGAACTCGCATCGGAACCCGCCTCGGGACCGGTCAGCGCAAAACAGGGAACCTCCAGTCCCTTGGCGAGCCGGGGCAGGTAGTGATTCTTCTGCGTCTCGGTGCCGTACTGCAGCAGCAGTTCCGCGGGACCGAGCGAGTTCGGTACCATCACCGACACCGCGCCCGTGCCGCTGCGGGTCGTCAACTTCATCACCACTTCCGAGTGTGCAAGCGCGGAGAACCCCAGGCCGCCATACTGCCTGGGGATGATCATGCCGAGGAAACCCTGGTCCTTGATGAACGTCCAGACTTCGGGCGGGAGGTAATAGAGCTGGTGGGTGATTTTCCAGTCGTCGAGCATCGCGCATAGTTCCTCGACCGGGCCGTCGAGAAAGGCTTTCTCCTCGGCGGTGAGTTCGGGCCTGGGGATCGCGAGGAGCTTGCGCCAGTCCGGACGCCCGCTGAAAAGATCCCCGTCCCACCACACCGTGCCGGCGTCGAGCGCTTCCTGCTCCGTCGGCGAGACCTGCGGCAGCGCGCCGCGAAACCACGCGAAGACCGGCCGCGCGATCACATTGCGCCGGATCGCCGCGACATTGAGCATTGCGGCAAGCACAATGAATATGGCCCACGTCGCAGCGGCTCCGCCTGCGGTGACGCCCCGATCCAGCATGAACGCGGCGAGCACGAGCGCGGCTGCCGTGGTCCACACGAGAATCGGCGCGCGCCAGTACGCGAGCGCCCACGCCATGCCTGACGCCGCGACCGCCCACCACCATCCGCTCATGCGCATTCTCCGTCAGAGCCGCTCGACGCGTGATGCTGCCGGCAGCCGGGACAGCGGCGTCCCGCGCCCCACATTTGCGCGAGAGGCTGCGCCGATTTACAAATCCTGTCAACTACATAGCGCGTAATTTCCAGTGCTGCGCAAGAACGCTGCGGCACATTCGTGCTTTGACTGTTTGCACATCGGCATGCGAATATCGACGCGGGCGAATCGGAGGGAAAACGCAGTGGCTCAGGCCAAACAACGGGGCATCGCCTTCGCGAAAACGACGCGGCCGGTAATCGGAAGCGTCGTGCGGCGCGAGTCGATATTCGCGCGCCTCGACCGTAGCGCCGGATGGACCGTGGCCTGGATCTCGGGTCCTGCGGGATCCGGCAAGAGCACGCTCGCGGCGAGCTACGTCGAGGCGCGCAATCTTCGCTGCATCTGGTACCAGATAGATCCCGACGACGCCGACGTCGCGACTTTCTTCCATTATCTGGGACACGCCGCTCGCCGCTTTGACGAGGGCCGGCCGCGGGAACTGCCGGCGTTTTCGCCGGAGTACGCCGGAGACGTTGCGTCGTTTTCCCGCCGCTTCTTCCGCCAGCTGTTCATGGGCGCCAAGGCTCCCGCCGCGCTGGTACTTGACAATTTGCACGAGGTGCCGGCGACGAGCCCGCTGCACGCGGCGCTTGAAGCAGGTCTCGCGCAGATTCCGAAAGGTTGTCGGGTTCTGATCACCAGCCGCTCCGAACCGCAGTCGGCGCTCGCGCGCATGCGCGTGAGCGGCGGGATGATACACATCGGCTGGGAGGAACTGCGCATCGGGCCGGAGGAGATCGCCAGCATCGCAAGTCTGCGCGGCCACGCGCTTGCACCGGAGGAGGTGGCGAAGCTCCACGAGCGCACGCAGGGCTGGGCGGCAGGGCTGGTGCTAATGCTCGAGCATGCGAAGGTTTCCGGCCGCATCGCCGAGTTGCCCGGGGACGCGACGCCACAGGTGATCTTCGATTATCTCGCGGGCGAAATCTTCGACCGCTTCGAACCGAAGATCCAGCAGTTCCTCCTCAGGATCGCCTGCCTGCCGCGCATGAGCGCGGAAGTCGCCGAGGCGCTCGCCGGAGAGGAAAGAGCCGGGCGCCTGCTGCTCAACCTGGCGCGCAACGACTATTTCGTGCGCGAGGTGCCGGGTGACGACGGCCGCACCTTTCAGCTCCACCCGCTGCTGCGCGACTTCCTGCGTCACCGCGCAGCCCAGGCGCTGCCCGAAGCGGTGGGCGCGGCGGGCTTGAAACGCGCTGCTGCATTGTTGCGCGGCGCCGCACACCTGGAGGATGCCGTCTCACTCCTTGCCGAATGCCGCGACTGGGGTGACATCGCGCGGATCGCCGCCGAGGAAGCGGACCACATGCTGGTACAGGGCCGCAGCGAGATGCTTTGCGGCTGGCTGGAACTGCTGCCGCCGGATTTGATCGACGCCGATCCGCGGCTGCTCCGCGCGCATGCCGCCAGCCGTGTGCACGCGAGCCCCAGAACGGCGCGGCACCTGTTTGCCCGGGCCTATGACGGTTTTCATCGTGCCAGGGATCCGCGCGGAATGACGCAGAGCTGCTGCGGCATGGTGAACGCGATCATCGCGGAGTTTGACGACCTCACCGCGCTGGATCACTGGATGCACACGCTCGCGGAACTGCTCGCCGGCGCCCAGGGCGCGGTGCCACCGAGCCCTGACCCGGCTGCCGCAGCTACCCTGGTCCGCGCAATGCTATTCCGCGACCCCGGCAACGAGGCGCTGGAGCGCTGGCTCGATCACGCCGAGCGCGTCGCCCGGAGCGCCGCCGACGCGCGCACAGTGTCCGGTTGCGAGGTAGAACTCGGGCTGGCACACGCGCTGTCGGCGCTCCTTCGCGGGGACGCCGCGACGGCTGAGGCGATCGTCGCCAAGCTGCAATCGACACTGAATAAGCATCATCCAGGCGCCGGCATTGCGCTTGGCGTGGCCTTGGCGCTGGTCCGATTGCTGGGCGGCGCACACGCGGCAGCGTCTCGCGCCGCTCGCGATACCCTCGCAAACGCCGCATCCGAAGGCAATCATTCATACGACGATTGCCTCCGCGTGATCGCCGCATCCGCCGCTCTCAACGCGGGCGACGCCGGTGGCGCAGGCAGCGAGCTGCAGGCGCTCGAGACCGCGGGCGTCCCGCTGCGACGCGGGGTTCAGGCCTTTGTCCACTACCTGCGGTGCTGGCGCGCGATGCTGGACGACGACCGTGCCGGCGCCAGCCGGGAGGCGCGGATGGCAGTCGCGGTTGCAGTGGAGTTGGGCATGCCGTGGCTCGAAGGCCTGGCGCGCGTCGCCTGCGGCCAGGTGCTGTGCGCCGATGGTGATCACCGGGGCGCCGATGCTCAACTGCGCGCGGCGGAAGCCATTGCCGAGCGCGTTCGCAGCCCGAACCTGCGCGTTGCGGTGCGTCTCGCAGCGGCCGGCGTGGCGCTCAACGGCGGTGAGGAAGAATCCGCGCTCGCTCCGCTCAGGATCGGGCTTGCATTGGGTCGTGAACATGGATTGCACCATGTCGTGGGTGTGCGCCCCCAGTTGCTGGCGGAGGCATGCGCGGCCGCGCTGCGCCGGGGCATCGAGCCGGAGTATGCGCGCGCGCTGGCGCGCGCCGGGAACCTTGCGCCGCCCGCTTCGGCGCTGCGCGTGAAACAATGGCCCCGCCCCTTCCAGATCTGCACGCTGGGCGGATTCAGCCTGTTGCGCGACTCCGCGCCGGTCGAATTTTCCGGCAAGGGCCCGGGACGCCCGGTGGAGCTGCTCAAGGTGCTGGTTGCGCTGGGCGGACAGAACGTGCGCAGCGACCAGCTCGCCGACGCGCTGTGGCCGCGCGTCGATGCGGATTATGCCCACAAGTCCTTCACCACCACGCTGCACCGGCTGCGGCGGATATTCGAAGACGACGAGGCGGTGATTCTGCGCGAGACGCGTCTCTCGCTCAATCCCAGACTGTGCTGGTTGGATACCTGGGCGCTCGATCACCTGCTCGGGGAGCTGGATGTCGCGCTGCGTGACCCGCGCGCGAGAGCGGCGGACTCCAACCTGCGCGGATTCGTCGACGAGGCGCTTGCGCTCTACCGCGGTCCGTTTCTCCCGGACGAGTCCGAGCAACCGAGCTACATCGGATGCCGCGAGCAGATTCGCGCCCGCCTGCTGCGGTCCCTGACGCGGGTCGCGCGCGCGTGGGAGGAAGCCGGTATGCCCGACGCCGCCGTGGATTGCTACCTGCGCTGCATCGACGCGGACGGACTCTGCGAGACTTTTTATCGGAATCTGATGCTGTGCTACGAGCGGCGCGGCGAACACACCGAGGCGCTCTCCACGTACGAGCGATTGCGCACGGCGCTCGCGGTGCGGCTCAAGGTCATGCCGTCTCCGGAAACCCAGGCGGTGTATGCGAGCTTACTTGCAAAACCGGGCGCCCGTGCTGCGCCCGGCGAATGACGCGCGATCAAGGCTTGCGGTAGGTCGCCTTGAATTCCCGCTCGAGTTCGGCCCAAATCTTGTCCAGTCCCATCCGGACCGCGCTCGGCGGGAGATACTCTCTCCGCGGAAACCCCGACTGCGGCGGCGCAATTTCCCGCATGCGCACTGTAAACGAGACCTCGGCGCCGGCCGGCACTTCGACGACAGTGCCGCTGATGACGGTTTCCAGGCCCCTCGGCTCGAAGTTGAAGAAATTGCTCAACATTCCAATGTGGGGCCCGATGATCTCGCGCGTCCGCGGCAGGTCTGCCGCCGCTGCCTGCTCCCACTCGTTCAACTCGAGCGGTCGCGGCGCCGGCGCAAACACGTTGACGTAACCCAGCGCCGGATCCTGCGACTCTACGGTCATTCCAAGACGCGCAAGGCTCACCCGGATCGCGTCATAGGCTTCTGCGCGCGTCACCTTGTATACGCGCGTGCCATTCTTCTCGAGGATGGCTTCGTAGTCTCTTCGAAACTCTACGTTGATGGCGCTTATTGCATCGCGGACCCGCTCCGGGTCTGCTGCGCAACCCGCCGCGAGAAGTAGAAGCGCCGCGCAGGTTCGCGCGGTCCATTGTCTCCCCACGGCCACGCATTCCCCGATAGCCATGAACATTCCCCCTCAGCGCGACCGCCAATTCTCGACGATTCTATCAGCCTGCCTGACTTGAGCCGGCTGCAGCCGTTTCACGATCTTGTCGCGATCGGTCGGCGCCGTGGCGCTTCCCCCTCGCGCGGCCAGGCTGTACCAGACGTAAGCCTGCATGTAGTCGAGCTTGACCCCCTGGCCGCTCGCGTGCATTTCGGCGAGCCTGATCTGGGCCCGCGTATTGCCGCGTTCGGCCAATGGCCGGAAATTCTCGAGGGCGCCCGCAAAGTCGCCCCGGGCCAGTGCAGCCTCCCCTTGGGCGAGCTGCTGCGCCTGCGGGGACGGCGCGGGGACCCCCGCAGGCTTCGCCGTCGCAACGACCACTGGCGTTTCGACAGGCTCCGCCTCGGCGGGCAATACCACAGGTGGCGGGCGGGTCGCAGGCGCCTCCGGCGGCGGAGCCGATATGGGCTCGCGTCTCGTGTCCGGTTCCGTCGACACGGGCCTCCCCGCCACGGGTGGCTTGACACTGCGCGCGGCGATCGACTGGCTGCGCTTCTGTTCCTCCAAACGCCGCTTCGCCTCGTCCTTTCTCTGCTGCGCGGTGAGGCGGGCCTGCTCCTCCAAGCGCCGCTTTGCCTCCTCCTGCTTCTGCTGCTCGGCGATGCGGGCCTGCTCCTCCAGGCGTCGCTTGGCCTCCTCCTGCTTCTGCTGGTCATCCAGGCGCTTGCGCGCGAGTTCGTCCTCGCGCCGCTTGTCTTCGTCGCGCCGGCGCACCTCGTCAAAACGCTGGCGCTCCAGCTCGAGCTGCTGCTTGGATTCGGCAAGCTGTTGCTCGGCGTCACGGATCGGAGTCTCGACATGCAGGAAAACTGCGATCGCGACGGCGCCGGCAGCCGCACCCGCAACCGCCCACGCGATCGGCGCGCGCACACGCGCCCACCCGGTTCGCGCCGCCACGGGCGACGCTGCCGTCCCGGCACCGTGCGGTGCGACTGGCGCAGCCTCCAGCGGTGCCGCGGGCGGCGGGGGCGCTTGCGCTGCGCCGGCCGCTACGCTCGCCGTGCGGCCCTCTCCGGCAAGCTCCCTGCGCCACTCGGCGATGGTCTGCGGGCGATCCTTCTCGGCGAATTCGAGCGCGTGATCGACGGCTGCGAGCAGCCAGCCCGAATAACGGCCGGCACCGACCGATCGGGCGGGCGCCAGAACTTCGCGTGTGCTGCCCAGTATGCCTTTGCTGCGGGTAATCGCGTCGAGAGGCGGCACGCCGGAGATGGCGCGGTAGCAGGTCGCGCCGAGCCCGTAGATATCGGTCCAGGCACCCTGGGTTTCGGAGTTGCTGTAGTACTGCTCGAATGGCGCGTAACCGGGCGCAACCAGGATCGTCAACGTACGGGAGCGGCCCAGCGCGTGGCGCGCCGAACCGAAATCGAGCAGCACGGGACTTCCATCCGCGCGGATGTGGATGTTGTCCGGCTTGATGTCGCGGTGAATGAAGCCGGCGTTGTGCACCAGTTCCAGTCCGTCGAGAATGGGCAGCAGGACGCGCAGCAGATCCCTCTCGGGCAGAGTTCCCCGCCGCTCCAGCAGGGCGCCGAGGTTCTCGCCCTCCTCGAACCGCATCACCATGTAGGCGGTGCCGTTGAACTCGAACACGGAATGCACGCGTACGATGTTCGGGTGGTCGAAGCGCGCCAGCGTGCGCGCCTCCTGGATGAAGCGCTCCAGCCCCCACCGGAACCGTTCGCCCAGCCCCTCCCCGCGCGAGCGTACGGTGGCGTCCTGCCGCCGCGCGGCGACGTCGACCGGGAGGTATTCCTTGAGAGCGATCGACTGATCGAGGTTGTTGTCGCGGGCGAGATAGGTGATGCCGAACCCGCCCTGCCCGAGCACTTTCTCGACCGTGTACCAGTGCATGCGATAGCCCGGCGCCAGCGCGTCGGCATAGGCCTGGTCAGACATCACGGTTCCTCATGCGGCGTGGTGTGTGCGCATCCAATGCGCATCAGGGTACGCATGCAAGTGTTTATCTTACAACAGTTTGTCCGGCACCCTGCCGCGCGCGGTTTTCGCGCCGCAGCACAACCTGTAAGTCATCGGTAACCGCGCGGTAAGCGATCCGCAACTCCCGGGCCGTCACTATCCGGCCTGGGATTAACACATTGGTCGCCACCGCGGCCCTGCGAGCCAGGGAATGACGCACGAACAAGCTCTCGCGCTCGATCGCGAGCGCATCCTCGCCGACCTGCACGACGGATTGGGCGCAAGCCTGATCGGCTTGCTGCGCCTCGTTCAAGCGGGGCACACCGATCCGGCGCTCATCGAGCGGCGCGTGCGCGAAGCACTCCTGGAGATGCGCATCGCGATCGACGCCCTGCGTCCGCGCGAGAACGATCTCGATACGGTGCTAGGCAACCTGCGCTATCGGCTCGACGAGACCATTCTCGGCGCCGGCATGCGGCTTCAGTGGAACGTGGAAGAACTTCCCCCGATGGTCAGCCTCGATCCGTCGGCCGTCTTCTCCGTCCAGCGCATACTCCTTGAAGCGATCACCAACGCTCTCAAGCACTCGGGCGCCATGCGAATGCGCATCACGGCCCGCGCCGTGGGTGAGGAACGTATCGAAGTGTGCGTCGCAGACGACGGACGCGGCTTCGACCCGGCGCAACGCTCCAGCGGCGTGGGCCTTTCCACCATGCGCGCACGGGCGCGCGGCCTCGGCGCCCAGGTCGACATTGATTCGTCACCACAGCATGGCACCACGGTACGGCTGAGCCTTCCGCGCAGGCTTGTTCGCCAGGCAACCGGCTCCGGTACTACTGGAACCGGCGTCGATAGCGCGCTCAGTCTGGTGTCGCGTCGCGGTACGGGGTCAGCTTGAATTTCCCGGGCGAGTATTGGGGCACGACCCGGAGTGCGTATCCGCGCGCCCGTCAAGCACGTGCAACTCGGCGGCCCGCGCCACGGCAGCGGCCGCAGTATGGACCGCGAGTTTGCGATAGCTGTTCTTGATGTGGCTCGTGACCGTATGCACCGAGATCCCGAGCCGTGCCGCGGTCTCGGAATAGGTGTATCCCCGCGCGAGCAGGCGCACCACGTCGGCTTCGCGCGCTGTCAGCTGCGCGGAGTCCTCGCCAGCCGCCATCTGTCGGGATTCCTGGCGTGCGCTCGCACGGCTGCTCGCGCGCATGCGGTTGAGCACCATCCTCGCGATGCCCGGGCTCATGGGCGAACCACCGCTGCGCAGTTCACGGATACCGGCGATCAAATCGTGGTCGCTGCAATCCTTGAGCACATATCCGGTCGCGCCCGACTCGATGCTTGCCAGCACATCGCGCTCGTCCCCGGAGGTGGTGATCACCATGATGTCGCAATCGCGCAGCGCCCGCGCCGCAGCCCGAATGACCTGGGTGCCGTGAACATCGGGGAGCCCGAGGTCCACCAGCAACACGTCGGGGCGCACCGCCGCCATGCGCGCAATGGCCTCGCGCCCGGTGCCGACTTTCTCGACGACCGCCGTTCCCTGGCCATGAGAGACGACACGCGCGAAATGCTCGAGCGTATCGCGATCGTCCTCGACGATCATCACGCGCACGATCGAGTGGGTCCGTTCGTTCATGTCCGTGACAGGTTTTCCGGCGTCCGTGTACTGAGTTTCCCACATCGTATCCCCGGCCGCCACCCAATGCGATCCCATGATCGTGGGATACCTTTCGGCCCCGGCATCGTCATGATGCGCCCAGCGACCGCGGTGTGCGGGCCGCGATGTAAGTGACATGTAAGCGAGCGGTAAGCGATGCGTAACCGGCGGTGCCCGACTATGAGCGCCATGAAACGCGGAGGACCTCCCATGAACCGAACGGAAACTCGCGTGTTAGCCGTTGCCCGCGGCGGATGCGCCTCAAAAAGCCGGGCGTTCGCCATGGCCCTGATGCTGTGCCTGCTTGCTACGGGATGCTCGGTGCGCAGCCTCGCACTGAACAGCATGGGCGATGCGCTCGCCGCGAGCGGCTCGGGGTTCGGTTCGGACGACGATCCCGAGCTGGTCGGTGCCGCAGCGCCCTTCAGCCTGAAGCTCATCGAGAGCGTGCTGGCCGAAACGCCCCATCACCGGGGACTGCTGCTTGCCGCGACGCAGGGCTTCGTTCAGTACGCCTATGCGTTCGTCGAACTGAAGGCTGACGAACTGGAAGATACCAACCTCCAGGCCGCGTACGCCCAGCGCGCGCGCGCGGCCCGCATGTACTTGCGCGCCCGGGACTACGGTCTGCGCGGGCTAGAGTCCGCGTACCCGGGCATCACGAAAGCACTGAGGACCGATCCCGCCGCGGCGCTGGCGAAGAGCACGCGCGACGACGTGGGTCTCCTGTACTGGACCGGCGTGGCATGGGCCGCCGCGATCTCGCTCGCGAAGGACGACCCCTTTCTGGTCGCCGATCTGCCTGCGGTGGAAGCACTGGTAGGCCGCGCGCTTGTGCTCGATGAAGCCTACGACGCCGGCGCGCTGCACGTATTCATGATCAATTACGAGATGGGCCGGGCCGGGTTGAGCGCCGGTGCGGCGGCACGCGCGCGCCGGCACTTCACGCGCGCCATCGAGCTGACCGGGGGCGCGCACGCGGCCCCGTACGTGACGCTCGCCGAAGCCGTCTCCATTGCAGAGCGCAACCGCGGGGAGTTCGAGTCCCTGCTGCAGGGCGTACTGAAACTCGATACCGGCGCGAAGCCGGAGTGGCGGCTGGTCAATACCGTGATGCAGCGGCGCGCGCGCTGGCTGCTCGGCCGGACCGAGAGACTTTTCGCGGACTGATAAGGGGAATCCTATGCGCTTCGAGTTCCGTACGACACTGACCGCACGCCTCGCCGTTGCCGCGCTGTCGTTCGCCGCACTCACCGCGGTCGCAGCCGAGCGCGCGGTCACGCTGAAGATCGCCACCGTTGCGCCCAAGGGCTCGATCTACCACCGCGTGCTTCAGGACGTCGGCGAAAAGTGGAAGGCCGCTGAAGGCGCCAACGCCCAGTTTGTCGTCTATACCGACAGCGCCCAGGGTCCGGAGGCGGAAACCGTGCGCCGCATGCGCATCGGGCAGTTGAACGCTTCCATGGTGAGTATCGTCGGCCTGAGCGAAATCGACGAGTCCGTGTCCGCGCTGCAAAAGATCCCGCTGATGTTCCGCTCATGGGAAGAAGTCGATTATGTGCGCGAACGGTTGCGCCCCGAACTCGAGCAGCGCCTGCGCGCCAAGGGCTTCGTGGTGCTGTTCTGGGGAGAAGGCGGCTGGGTGCAGTTCTTCGTCAAGACGCCCATGAAAATGCCGGACGAATACAAGGCGGCTAAGATATTCGCCTGGGCGGGCGACAACCCCCAGGTCGATCTCATGAAGTCGCTCGGATACCGTCCCGTGGTGCTGGAATTGAGCGACATCCTGCCGTCGCTGCAGACGGGCATGATTGACACGGTGCCGGCCGCGCCGTTGTGGGCGCTGGCAGGCCAGTTCGACCGGACGGCGCCGTACATGCTACGCTTGAACTGGGTGCCGATCGTGGGCGCAGTGGTGATGAGCGCCAAAACCCTGGACGCAATGAGCCCGGCTAGCCGTGCCGCCCTGCTTGAAGCGTCGGCACGCGCGGGGGAAACGCTGCGTGCACACCGCAACACGCGCGACGACGATATCATCCGGGCACTGGAGGGTCGCGGCCTCAAGGTCATGACGCCCACGCCGGAGATCGAACGCGCGTGGCAGGACCTCGCACGCAAGGCATGGCCGCGCGTCAGAGGAGGCATGGTGCCGGCGGACATGTTTGACCGCGTCGAACGCCTGCTGGCGGAATACCGGGGGCAGAAGCAATGATGCAGCCGGCCCCCACGTTGCGTACGGCTTCACTTGCCCTGGCGCATTCTCCAGGCGTCGCGGCGCCGGGTTTTCTGGCCGCAGTCGAGAACGCGGTGCTCTCGCTGGTATTCGCGATCCTGGTCCTGCTGCCACTCATCGAGATCGCGCTGCGGGCCACGGCCGGCATCGGGTTCCAGGGCTCGTCCTCCCTGGTGCAGCATCTGACAATGGCGATCGGAATGCTGGGGGCGGCGGTCGCTGCACGCGATGGGCGGCTGATCGCTTTCTCCGGCGCCACGTTGCTCAAGGGCCGCGTCGCCCGCGCCGCTAAAATTCTGGGCTGCGCGGCCGCCGCCGCGGTGAGCGCCCTGCTCTGCTACGCGAGCGCTCAACTGGTCGACGTGGAGCGCGCGGGCGGTCGCATACTGGCGCACGGCATCCCGGTGTGGGCCGTTCAACTGCTCCTGCCGCTCGGTTTCGGCGTCATCGCATGGCGCCTGTTGGCGCGCGCATCGACGCATCCCCTGGGACAGCTTTACGCAATCGTGCTCGCGGCTGCGTTCGTGGTGCCTTTTCTCGTGCCGTGGTTCGAGTCGCGGCACATGGTCACGGCCGGCATGATCGCTCTGGTGGCGGCGACACTCCTCGGGGCCCCGCTCTTTGCGCTGATCGGCGGCGCCGCGCTCCTGTTCTTGTGGAACGCCGGCGTACCCATCGCGTCGGTTGCTGTCAACCACTACGGCCTGACCGCCAATCCCTCGCTTCCAGCGATTCCGCTGTTCACGCTTGCCGGGTACGTACTCGCCGAGAGCGGCGCGCCGCGCCGCCTGATCGAGGTATTCGATGCGCTGTTTGGGCGGCTGCCTGGCGGCGCCGCGATCGCCACCGTGCTCGCCTGCACCTTCTTCACCAGCTTTACCGGCGCCTCCGGGGTGACCGTGCTCGCGCTCGGAGGTTTGGCGATGCCTCTGCTGCTGGCAGCGGGGTACGCCCAGAAACCCGCGCTCGGACTGGTCACTGCCGCGGGGCTCCCCGGGACGCTGCTGATGCCGGCGCTGCCCCTCATCCTCTATGCGATTGTGGCTGGCGTGAGCATCGAGGCGATGTTCGTGGGCGGCGCGCTCCCGACGCTGCTGATGATGGGAATCGTCGCCGCGTGGGGGATCCGGCAACAGCCCGCCCGCCGCCGCACGCCAGCACCCTTCGAGTGGCAGAGGGTGCGCGCCGCGCTGGCGGCCGCGAAGTGGGAACTGAGCGTGCCGCTGGTGCCGATCGTTGCACTCTCTGCCGGCCTCGCCACGCCGGTCGAAACCGCGGCGCTCACTGCGCTCTACGTGCTCATCGTCACCGTATTCGTTCATCGCGATCTGGATCTCGTGCGCGACGTGCCGCGGGTCATGACAGAATGCGGTCTCATCATCGGCGGCATCCTGCTGATCATGGGCGTTGCGCTCGGCCTCACCAACTATCTCGTGGACGCGCAGATTCCGGATCGCATGGTCGTATGGGCGACCGAGACCATCGGCAACCGTTTCCTGTTCCTGCTCGCCCTGAACGTCTTCCTGCTCCTCGCCGGCTGCGTCATCGAGATTTACCCGGCGATCCTGATCCTCGCGCCACTGGTAACCCGGATGGGCGCCGCATTCGGCCTCGACCCGGTGCATATCGGAATCATCTTTCTCGCCAACCTCGAGCTGGGCTATCTCACGCCGCTGGTCGGGCTGAATCTCTTTTTCGCATCCTACCGTTTCGGCAAGCCTGTCATCGAAATCTTTCGCGCGGTCCTGCCGCTGTTCGTCGCGCTCGCCGCGGGCGTGCTCGCCATCACCTATGTGCCGTGGCTCAGCACCGGCATGCTCTCGCTGGTGAAGTAGCACCATGAATTGGCCAACAATGATGAACGCCAACGCGAACCCGATGACCCGTTCCTGTCTTCAAATCGGGATCGCAGTCCTTGGGTCGGTCGGAATCCTGACGCCGTTTCTGCCGTTTACGTGGGCCACTTCCCCGCTGAGCGTGATCGTTGGGGGTACTTCCCGGGCCGAGTTCGTATTTGCGCCGATCGCCCTTCCCTTCTTCCTGGCGATCCTCATCTTGTTCACCTGCGCGCGCGTACTCGCCTCCGGCCGTTTCTCGAGAATCGAAGCCATCATCGCATATGGCTCCAGCTTCATCATGGCCTTCGCGACGCTGGCGTTCACGTTATGGACTTTTTCAATTTCGCGCCCAACTGCTGCGAGCGAATGGCTGGTCCTTGCGCTTCCCTGGATCACGATTACTAGCGGAATTGCGCTGGTCTGGTGGTGTAGGCGCCGCGGTGCACCCTCCGCGATCATCGCATTGGCGGCCATGCAATGTGCCTACATGGCGAACGCGTTTTTCTGTCTCGCCATATTTTGGCCAGGTTGTCACTTTCGGCCGAGTAGCAACGCAGGAGCATTCGTTACCGCGATTACCGTCGCCGCTTATGCAGCGCAGGTTGCACTGGTGATTGTTTCAACGGATAAGGTTAAGAGCGCCTAACAAAATG
>JACQGN010000185.1 GCA_016199545.1 Betaproteobacteria bacterium
GCTGCTTTGGGCGCGGTGCTCTGGCGCAAGGCCCTCCCGTCGTTCCCGGACACCCTCGCGGGCGCGTTCGTCGGTTTGGTCGCGGCCTTCGCCCTCACCGTCCTCTACACCGTCACTTTCCTGCGCAGCCAGATTCCCGACGGCATCAAGAGAGCATGGAAACCATTTCTGCTGGTGGGGATCATCGGAGCTATCGGCCAGTTCTTCTTTGCGGCTGCCCTTCAAAGAGGGGAAGTCTACCGAATGCTTTCTCTGATCCAGACTTCCCCGCTCATCACCGTCGTCTTCGCGCTCCTTTTCCTGCGGCGCGTGGAATTCATTACCTGGCGGGTGCCAGTGGGAGCGCTGCTCACCGTGGGCGGGGCCATCCTGGTCAATCTTCGCTTGGCCGATTGAGTTTCCTTCTTGAAGTACCCGTGAAATCGGTAAGAGAATGGATCGCTCTCGCGAAGGCACGCGCGGCCCGAGGGGATCCGATCCTCTATGCTTCAGGGGGAGAGTCGCTCTGCAATGTCGAGCACGAAATCGCCTATTGACTGCGGCTCACAGACGGGGGGACACTCCACGACGTCTTGCTGCATTTCCTTCGATTGGGGAGCGTTCCGTGATCAAGTTTTCCGCCGCAGTTGCGCGCATGTTCGTCCGATCTGTATTGTTGTCGATTGCATGCTGCGCCAGCCCTGCGCTGGCACAGAGTCAGGGTACCAGCCCACCGCCCTATCCGGTAAAACCGGTGCGGCTCATGCTGGGCCCCGCGCCAGGCAGCGTGGCGGACGGGCTCACGCGAGTGATGGCGGCCGCGTTGAGCGAGCTCTGGAAGCAGCAAGTCATCGTTGACAACCGCCCCGGCGCGGGAAATACCATTGCCCCTGCCATCGTCGCCAAGTCCGCCCCCGACGGTTACACGCTGCATCGCTGCGGGGTGGGCGATGCAATCTCACCGGCACTGTACAAGAAGCCCTCCTACAGCCATCTTCGCGATTTCGGTCTCCTGGCCCGCATCGGGCTGACGCCGAATATATTCGTCGTGCATCCAAGTGTGCCCGCGAAGACCGTCAAGGAATTCGTCGCTCTTGCCAAGGCGCATCCCGGCAAGCTCGACTATGGCGCAACCGGAGTCGGTTCATCGCCGCAACTCTCGTTCGAGCTTTTCAAAAGCATGACCGGGATCAATGTCGTGCACGTGCCCTACAAGGCCGCTGCAATGGCCCAGACCGATCTGCTCGCCGGGCGTATCACCGCCCAAATGTCCAATCTACCGAATCACATCGACACGGTACGGAGGGGCAAGGTGCGCGCCCTGGGCGTGACCTCGATCAAGCGCAGCCAACGCTTGCCGGAAATCCCCACGATCGCCGAGTCTGGCGTACCCGGTTACGACGTCTCGTCGTGGTATGGGATGTGCTCGCCCATCGGCGTGGATAAAGCCATTCAAAAGAAAATCGAGGTCGACGTGCTCAGGTTGCTGAAAACGCCGGAAATCAGGCAGCGTCTGGTGGATCTTGGTGTCGATGTCGAGCCCCTGGATTCGGGTGAATTTGCGGCGTTCTTCCGTGCGGAAACTGCGAAGTGGATTAAAGCCGCCCGCGATGCGGGGATTTCCCCTCAGTAATCCTCGCCGCGCCCGCTGCGTGATGACGCGACCCGCCGCGCGCCCGCCGATCGACACGATCCGGCACCGCATCCGCGGCCACCGCTACAGGCCGATCGCCGCGGACGACGGGGCCCTCACTCATGCCGTCCTCGTTCCCCTCTACCAGCTCGGCGGCGAGCTGCACGTCATCCTCACGAAGCGCACGACACGGGTGACGATGCAGCAAGGTCACATCTCGTTCCCCGGAGGCGGACGAGAGCGCGGCGATCGGGACCTGCTGGCAACAGCCCTGCGCGAGAGCTTCGAAGAGATCGGGCTCGACCCCGGTCGGGTGGAGGTGTTCGGCCGCATCGACGACTTCTCGACCCGCAACGGCGAGATCCTCATCGCCGGTTTCGTCGGCCTGATCGACCCGCAGGCCTCGCCCTATACCTGGCGCCCTGCGGAAGCCGAAGTCGCGGAGATACTGGAAGTGCCGCTGCGCCATGTCCTCGATCCCCAGAACCTGACCGTCGCCGAACCCAGGCAACTGAACGAGCGGCTGTGGCCCAACGAAACCTTCCACTTCCGCGAACATCGCGTGTTCGGCGCTACCGCCCGCGCCCTGAGAAACATGCTGGACATCGCTTTCGCCGAAGTCTAGGCGCTTGTCGGACTTAAGGTGCGACAAGCGCCTTTGGCAAAACCGGCCAAGCAAAAAGCGGGTAAGAAACGAATTCGAGTGGTTAGAATGGAGACAAACTGTGCATGCCGACGCCGTTTTGAGAAATTTAACGTCTCATGGCTTGAAATCAGCGGCCGGTCTTGCATAAGGAGTTTGTCTGACCTACTAAGTCCGACAAACTCCTAGGGAGACCCCATGCAAGCCACCCAGACTCTCGCAACCTTTGTGTCGCAGACGCGCTATGCCGACCTGCCCGCAAGCCTCATCGCCGAGTGCAAAATCGCCACGCTGGACGCTTTTGCCGCCGCCTTCGTGGGTTCGTCGCTGCCCTGGGCGCAGCGGGTGGTGGAAATGGTGCACGAGCTGGGCGGCGCGCCGGAAGTCTCAGTCGTCAACCAGCCGTGGACGACCGACGTCTCCCGCGCCGCGCTTGCCAACGGCGCCATGATCGGCGCTTTCGAGTGCGAGCCCCTCACGGGATCGCACGCCTCCGGCACCGTGCTCCCCGCCGCGCTTGCCGTCAGCCAACGCGACCATCGCGACGGCAAGGCCTTCCTGCTCGCCCTTGCGCTCGGGTTCGAACTCTCCGGACGCTTGCAGCGGACCGCCGTGGGGTTGGAGAGCACGCGCGGCTTCCACAACCCCGGCATCCAGGGTCCCTTCGGCGCCGCCGCCGCCGTGGGTAAGCTCTACGACTTTGATGCCGCCACGCTCGCAAGCGCCCTGGGGCTCGCCGGCTCCTGCGCCGCGGGCCTGCTCGAGTTCGCCTGGGCCGGCGACGATACCAAGCGCGTTCACCTGGGCCGCGCCAGCTCCATGGGGCTGGAAAGCGCGCTGCTCGCGAGGAAGGGACTTCATGGTCCCGTCACCGTGATCGAGGGGCCTTATGGCTACTTCAACGCCTTCTCCGAGCCCACCGACATCGCGAAACTCACCGAAGGGCTCGGCAGGAAGTGGATCATCCAACCCGCCTCGCACAAGGCGTTCGCCACCCACGTGACCCACCAGGCGGTAGTGCAGGCCATCCAGGATTTGAAGCGTGAGCATGGATTCGACCCCAGGGCTATCACCCACGTCACCATTCGCGGCGCGCATCGCATTCTGGAAGACCGCCACGCCGTGCGCGATCCCATGACCGTGATGGGCGGCCAGTACAGCCTCCCGTTCACGGCGGCAGTGGTGCTCACACGGGATATGTCGAATCCGCTGGTTTACAACGATGCGGCCGTGAAGGATCCGCTCGTGAGGAGCCTCGCGAAGAACATGGAGTTGATCGTGGACCATACCGTGCACGATCTCGTCCCTGCGGAGGTGGAGATAGCCTGCGGCGGCAAGACGTACAAGAAGATGACGACTCCTCACAAGGGGTCGCCGCTCAACCCGCTTTCCTGGGACGATGCCTGCGAGAAGTTCAGCCGCTACACGCGCACTCTCATCGGCGGACCGCAGGCGAGGGCGATCATGGATGCGGTGGCCGATCTCGAAAACCAAAGCGATATGGCGCGCATCGCCGCCTTGCTCGCCAAGACCTGATCCCATTGCCGCTGAAACGCTCAGAAAAGCCCTGCGTGTCGCAGGTGCGAGGCTCGCCTAGCCCTGCCGCACAATAACGAACGATTCCGGCGCCAACGACCCGCTCGAACGATACACCCGCTCAGACTGAGGCGTTGAGCAGCATCCTGCATGGTGCGGCGGCTTAGCGCGCCCCTCACGCCGTATCGGCGTGAACGCCCGCCGCTTCACTCGATGACCTCGGCGCGGGCGAGGATCGATTGCGGAAACGTGAGGCCGAGCACGCGAGCCGTCTTCATGTTGACGAGGAGCTCGTACTCGGTTGGCGCCTGGACCGGCAGATCGGCGGGCCTTTCGCCTTTCAGGATGCGGTCCACATAAGACGCTGCGCCGCGGAACTGGCCGCGCAGGTTGGGGCCATACGCGATCAGGCCGCCCGCCATGACATCGGCGCGATCCGAATAGATCGCCACAATCTTGTGCCGCGCCGCCAGCGCGATGGCCGGCTCGCGATACACTCGTGTGGTTACATCCGGCGGCAGCAGCAGGACGCCGTTCGGCCTGCGCGCGAAGCGAACGATCCCCGCTTCAATCGTCGCGACATCGCGTACCTGGACCGGCACCAGCTCGACGCCAAGCTTCGGGGCGATGCTCTCCAGGACCTGCAAATAACCTTTGGCGCTGGTGTTCTCCGGGTTGAACAGGACCGCGACTCGCGTCACATCCGGCACAATCTCCTTCGCCAGCTCCACCAGCTTGCCGGCGACCGAAAACTCGTAAAGCGTAAAGCCGGTGAGGTTGCCGCCCGGGCGTGCGAAGCTCGCGACGATGCCCTGCGCCACCGGATCCGCGGTCGCCACGAACACGATCGGAATTTCGTTGGTCTCCTTGCGCAGCGCCCTCACCACGCGGACGCTGAAGCACATGATCACGTCCGGCTTCGATTGCACCAGTTCCGCCGCTTGGGCGCGGATGCGGTTGATGTCGCCCGCTCCCCATCTCAGATCGATCGCGACGTTGCCCCCGTCCTTCCAGCCGAGCTGCTCGAACTTCTCCCGGAACGCCCTGTACCACCCCTCTCCTTGCGCGTTCCTGGAGACCCCCATCAGGACGGCGACCCGAGCCACGCGGCCGCGCGGTTGCTGCGCACCGGCGGCGAGCGGCCAGGCGACCGCAGCGGCGCCGGCGGCAATCAGCAGGTCGCGCCGTCGCATCATTCGATCACCTCGTCGGCGCGGGCGAGCAGCGACTGCGGGACGGCGAGGCCGAGCGCCTTGGCGGTCTTCAGGTTGACGATCAACGTAAACTTGGTCGGCGCCTGCACCGGGAGCGCAGCGGGCTTCTCGCCCCTGAGGATGCGATCGACATAGGAGGCGCCGCGTCGGAACAGGTCGGGCGGATCGAAACCGTAGGACATCAGGCCGCCGTCGACCGCGTAATGCCGGAACGGATAGACGGCCGGCAGGCGATGGCGCGCCGCAGCCAAGAAAATCCGGCTGCGCGCCATGTTGTTGATTGCGGTCGGCAACACAATCAGGCCGCCGCCGGGCTCCCGCGCGAACACGGCCAGAGCGGATTCGAGGTCATCGGCCGGATTGCGAAACACTATGCTGGTCACCGGCACGCCCGATTTCGGCGCCAGCTCTTCGACCGCACGCCACACCTTGGCAAATCCGGCAAAGGCCGGGTCCAGCACGCCGGCCACCCGACGCAGGTCGGGCGCGACCTCCCTGAGCAGCTCCAGCCACTTGCCGCCGATCTCCGGCTCGAAGGTGCTGAAGCCTGTGACGTTGGCCCCCGGCCGCGCCAAGCTTTCGATAAACCCGGCGCCGACCGGATCGGTCACCACCACGAATACGACCGGGATGCTGCGCGTGGCCCGCTGCAACGCGGCGGTTGCCGGCGTGCCGTTGCAAAGGATCACGTCCGGCGCGAGCGCCACAAGCTCGGCCGCGGCGGTCTGCGCACGCGCCGGCGCGCCGGCCCCCCAGCGGTAGTCGACGCGAATGTTGCCGCCCTCGGTCCAACCCAGCTCGCGCAGCCGCTGCCGAAAGACGCCGACCCGCACCTGCCCGTCGCGATCGCTTTCGGCGTTGAGCATCAGCACGCCGACGCGCCGCATGCCTCCGCTCCGCTGCGCGCGGGTGGCAAACGGCCATGTGGTCGCGGCGCCGCCGAGCAGCGCGAGAAACGCGCGGCGTCTGATGCCTCGCGTCCCGGACGCGCGTCCGCTCATTCAATCACCTCGTCGACACAAATGAGAAGAGACTGCGGAATGGTTAGCCCGATCGAGCGTGCGGTCCGCAGGTTGATGGTGAGGCCGATACCGCACAATCTATTCCACCCGCGAGAGCAAGGCAAGCGCTTTGCCGCACCCCGGCTCATCCGAGGCGTTACTGCCGGTACGGCAGCTCAGGCGATGTCGGGCACCGCGTATAAGCCGCGCCCAGACAGCTTTTGCGCGAGCCGCCAATTCAGTCGCCGGCGCCTCGCCCGGCATGACCTGGAAGTTACGCTTCAAGCCGGCGTGCATCTTGGAGCGGTAGTCGAGCACCGCGCGCCGAAAACCCTCCACAAGAAGATGTGCCGGAACACGTGGCAGTGCGACAAAGCGACCGCCGGGAAGAAACGCTCCGTCGGCGGCAAGCACGTGCAGAAGGATCCGGTACTGACCGCGATCGGCAGGACGCACAATTGCGTGGTGCCTCTATTTAGGGTGATCCTTTCCTGCCTGTGATCCTTTCTTGCTCGGCGATACCTCGACAACTACCAGCTCGTGTTTCTTGACCTGCTCGATCAATGGCCCCATGACCGTGAGGAACTCCAAGTTGATCTCCGCCTTTTCACCGGGAGCGAGAGTTGCCTGTTTGGTCGAGGTGGTGGCAGTCCCGAGAAGCTTGCCGTCAGCCCCGAAAGCCTTTCCCGCCACCTTGATCCGGCCAACGGTGACGTTGGCCAGGTTCTGCACGGTTCCCTTGATATGGAAGTGGTTCGCGGCGCAAACATACATTCCCGGATTCATGCCGGGGTGAAGGCCTACGGTTCCGATTTCCGCTTTGACCTTGTCCTTCAAATTTGCCGCGTGCGATGTGGGAATCCCTCCGAGCACCAGGAGCGATACGAAGAGCAACACTGAATCCTTCATGACCCTCCTCCTTCTGCGGCCGCGGCCGCTGCTAATTGATGACACGATCGGCGCGAACCAATACGACGCCCGGCACCTGAAGGCCGATCCGCTTCGCGGTTTTGAGGTTGATGATGAATTCTATACGGTCGGGGAGCTCCACGGGCAATTCCCGAGGAGGCGTTCCCGTCAGGATCTTGTGGGCCAATCGCGCTGCCTGTCGCCCTTGCGCGTACTGGTCGGGGCCATAGGAGGCAAGTGCTCCAAACTGAGACCAAAATGAAGCCGCGTACATGGTGGGTAGGTTGTTCGAGGTCGAAACTTCCAGCGCACGTCCCGGGATATTGAGGTTCGTACCAGTTTGAACAATCAGAATTCCGTCCTGCCCGCCCTCGTTGAGTTTGGCGAGCGCTGGTTCAATCTCAGACGGAACCTTAATCGGGTTCTCAAGCAGTTGCAGCCCAAGACGCCTCGCTACGCTTCTGGCAGATGCCACCGCCTCCGTTTCCTCCCTCTTCCGGGGGTCGTAAGTGACCAATACCCGGCGCAGTGACGGGACGGTTTCCTTGAAGAGTTCCAAGCGCTTGGCGGCAAGGTCGGCGCCAAGATTCGCGATCCCGGTGATGTTTCCGCCTGGTCGAGCGATACTCGCCACGAGGCCGATCCTCACCGGATCGCTGACTTGTGTGAACACCATCGGGATGCGCCCGGTCTCCCTCCAGCATGCATCCGAAATGCAAAAGAGGAGATCAGGTTCCGATTTCAGCAGCTCGGCAGCCAGCTTGGGCAGACGGCTACTATCGCCCTGCGTGGCCCGTGCCTCAAAGTTGACATTCTTCCCCTCAATGTAGCCAAATTCCCTGAGACCGTCCTGAAAGCCCTTCGCGCTCGACGTCCAGGGAACCATACCGTCGGTTAAAACCCCAATCTTGAAGACCTTTTGAGCCTGACCCCATGCAGCGGGCGGGTGGAAAGAGACGGTCAGAAACGTTAACCCGCCGGCCAACGCGAGGAGTAGGGCAACATGACTCTGAAAACTGCACCGCTGAATTTTCATCCGGTCATCTAATCACGTTTCCGCTCGCGCCGATAGCCCCTTGGGGTACCCAAGGCGGACATTCGGAAGTTAGCGTCGGCAAACGGACGTCAATTCATTCTGGTGGAGGCGGCATTGCCGACCGATAAGAAAATCAATCCGGCAGCGCTGTCGCCGCGCCGAGCCCACGCGCCGGGAGCCCGTGCAAAAGTGCTCGCCGGGTGCGCATCATGGGTCTTATGTTCATGCCGGCTTCCTCCTCCCCAGGAGAAAACCGCGATCC
>JACQGN010000193.1 GCA_016199545.1 Betaproteobacteria bacterium
GAAAGCCAAGTGGGAATTCGCCTGCGCGCGATTCTCCTCAGCTTCGAAAAGGGCAAACCCGACCGAAAGGCGGGGACGCAAAGTCACTGGTCTAAAGAGCCTTGCGCTCCATGACCGAGAGATTGCCGAGGGCGGGTTGTTGGGCTGCCGGTGATCTCTCCTTCTGTCGCCCGACAACTCCCCTCGTAGTCCGTACGGCTTTCTCCCTGCTGAGAGAGCACATCACTTTCTCCGTCGAGTGTCCCTGTTGAACCACTGTTGCGGGGTAACCCTGCAGAAGGACACAGATTGGAAAACCAAAAAGTCGATTACTCTCCCATGGGACTCTTCCGTGCAATCGAATCCCGTAACGCGCTGGCGCTCCGCCTCCTGCTGAGTACTGGCACGAATGTCGCCATAAAGAACGGCAGCGGCTGGACGCCGCTGATCGCGAGCGCCGTCGTCGGCAATTTACAGGCTGCGCAGGCCCTGATCGACGCTCGGGCAGACGTCAATGCGCGGGATCCCCTCGGTTATACGTCGCTGCACTGGGCCGCGTTCAAGGGTTATCCCCGCGTGACGGAGCTGCTGCTCGCCAAGGGCGCCGACGTAAACGCCCGAAGTGATCTAGGCTTGACGCCGCTGCACCAGGCAGCCGTCGGCGGCCACGAGGAAGTCGTCACGATGCTGCTCGCAAAGGGTGCAGCAATCGATTCGGTCGACATCGAGGGCTGGACGGCGCTCCACAAGGCAGTAGCGGATGGTCATGTTGGTGTGGTCAAGATTCTGCTCGGGGCGGGGGCGAACAGGGAAGCGAAGAATGGGCGGGGTCAGACGCCCGCCATGCTTGCGGCCCAGCACAAGAACGCCGCCGTCATCGCGGCGATCTCCGGTTAAAGCCGCGGCCTTGGCAGTTCCTTTCATGAACTCACCGATTTCCCCTTCGGGTCGCTTTGCGCCCCTTGCCCGATAGTCGCCGACCGGCCAGGACCGGTCGATCCAAGTCGGCCGAATTCACGTTCCTCTCAGACGCGCGCCTTCCACCATTTCGGCCGCCGCGATGGCTCTCGAAAGCGAAGCGGAAAGCTCCTTCGCCGACTGTAGCGAGATCTCCACCGCGACGCGCGCGCCCGGGCCGAGCGCGGAGTTTACAAAATCGATGGAGATGGCCTCCTCGAACAGGGCGTGGTGAGGGTGGTCATACGAGACCACCGAGTGCGTGAGATCGAACCACCCATCACCACCCTTGCCCGCACCTTCCGCCTCGGCGATTTCAACGATCGAGGTGCACATCCGGCGACCTCCGATAAGGTTTCGTGAATATTGAAGCCATCGCGTCGGTCGCTCAGCGCGTCACCGGGGGTGCGGCTGCGACTCGTTAGCCATCTGGCCCGTTTGCGGGAGCAGCCGCAGAAGCCCCAATCGACACTCAGAATCGCAGCCTCAACGCCCCTTCCCGCACCACTCTGCGAGAGACCGAGTTCGGGGCGTATCCCCGCGGGCCCCTGCTCCGCCCCTCGACGCGCTACTTCGCCAGGTGCTTCTCGAGAAACGCCCACACCTTCTTCCAGCCGTCCAGCGCCTGCTCGATGCGGTAGTTCGGCCGGTCGTAGTAGAAAAAGCCGTGGCCGGCGCCGTCGTAGCGGTGGAACTCGTACTGCTTGCCGTGTTTCTTGAGCTCGGCCTCGTGCTGATTCACCTGCTCCGGAGTGGGCGCGCGGTCTTCATTGCCGAAGAGTCCCAGCAGCGGGCACGAGAGGTCCTTGGTGTAGTCGATCGGCGCGATCGGCTGCTTGGGGTTCAGTTCCTCCTTGCTCATCACCACGCGCCCGCCCCACAGCTCGACCACCGCGTCGATGCTCTTCGTCTGGCAGGCGTAGAGGAACGCGAGCCGGCCGCCCGAGCACGAGCCGATGCAGCCGACCTTGGACCCGATCCAGGGCTGGGCGCGCAGCCATTTCGTCGCGGCCTCGGTGTCGCCCATCGCCTGCGCGTCGGGGATGCCGCCTTCCGCGCGCACCTTCGCCGCGACGTCGTCGGACTTGCCCTCGCCGGCGCGCTCGAAGAGGTTATGGCTGATCGCCGCGTAGCCGTGGTGGGCGAGCCTGCGCGTCATCTCCCGGTAGAACTCGTCCCACCCCGGGTTGTGGTGTATCACCGTCATCCCCGGGAACGGGCCCGCGCCCAGAGGCCGCGCGACGTACGCAGAGATCCTGTCGCCGTTGTGGCCGTTGATCGAAACCGTTTCCGCAATCATGCCTTCGTAGGCCATGGTAGCTCCCTCCTGTCAATGTAAAGGTGAAAGAAAATTCAACGGTACCGCGGACAGTATCTCCAGCCCTGGCAGCCGCTGTCAACCGCGGACCTCGCGTCGCGAGCCGCTCATTTTCGGCGTATTCCGATGGTACGGCCAGCCTCCGGTGGTCGTGGGCGCTGGAGATGTGCGATGTGCAAGGCCCGTAAGCGAGCGATATGATCATCGGGCCAGGTGGTGCTGCGCCGGGTCGTCATATCGATGCAGATCGAGATCGATTCGGACGTGGCCGCGAGCCAGCGCTCGCGCGCGTGCAACATGGTCATGAAGTAGTGAATGCGTTTGGCGTCAAAGTCCAGCAACTGAAATGTAAAATCGAGCGGGTCACCCTCGTGCAATTCGCGCTGGTAAGTAACGTGGGTTTCCAGCGCAAAGGAACTACGACCGCCCGCCTTGATGCTCGCATAACCCAGGCCCAGTACCGCCCATGGGAGATCGAGTGCCTTGTCGAACAGGACCGAATAGTAACCAACGTTCATGTGGCCGTTCGGGTCGATATACTCCGGCAGGACGGTAAAACCGCCGTAACTCAGGGTATCGATCGTATGCACTAAGTCGGGGAGGGTCGGCAAGATAAGGTTCCGTGGCGCGTTGAGGCCGGGATTTTACCGACGTTCGCGTGCCAGGCCCAAATTTCCTGCGATGCGGCGGAATTGCGTGCGCTCGGTATGGGCTACTCGAATTACGCACCTGCTCCTGAAGCGCGGCCGCTGCGATCGGTGCAGACACGAGCGACCGAGGCCCGGAGACACCTTGTATAGCGGGTTCAAACGCGGCTGATGTCAGACGCAGAAGCCCGCTTGCGGCCATGAGGAGACGATCATTGCGCGCTTCTAATTCATAGGCAGCGCCTGCCGTGGTACTGCTTTTGCATGAAAATGCACGAAGTTAACGATTCACCGGGCGGGACATAGCTTGCGTTTTGGTGAAAAAAGGGTTTTGATGTCTATACCCATCCCCGTGGAGGACACATAGCCATGTTGGCACACTCGATGTTGAAAATCGTTTCCGCAGGTCTCGCGCTCCTCGCTGCAGCCGCAGCGACTCACGCAGCGGGGATCGCTTACCCGACCAAGCCGATCCGTTTGATCGTGCCGTTTCCGCCCGGCGGTTCCGCCGATCCGCTTGCGCGCGCGTTCGGAGCCTGGTTTTCGGACAAGTTCGGCGTGCCGGTGATCGCCGATAACCGCCCCGGCGCCGGCACCGCGATCGCTCACACGCTCGCAGCCAAAGCCGCGCCGGATGGCTACACGCTGGTGCTCGGCGCCGGCTCGGGACTGAGCACCAACCCCGCCTTCGGAACCAAGCTTGAATACGACCCCGTCAAGGATTTCGCACCCGCGGGGCTCGCGGCCTACGTGCCGCAACTTTTCGTCGTGCATCCTTCCGTGGCGGCGAAAACCATGGCCGAGCTGATCGATCTCGCGAAAGCCCGGCCGGGCACCGTCAACTTCGGCACGCCCGGGGTCGGATCGATCGGCCATCTGAGCATCGCGCTGCTCAACACGACGACCGGCGCGAAGTTCGTACACGTGCCTTACAGAGGTGCCGGCCCGGCGGTGATCGATCTTGTCGGGGGCCGCATCCAGGTGTTCGTCGGCAGTGTCACAGGCACTCAGCCGCAAATCTCGGCGGGGAGAATCCGCGCGCTCGCGACCGGCCATCTCAAGCGATTGCGCTCCATGCCTGATCTGCCCACGGTCGCCGAGACGGTGCCCGGGTTTCTCAATGACGGCTGGTACGGAATCTTCGCGCCCGCAGGCACGCCCGCGCCGATCATCAACAAGCTCAACGCGGAAATGAAACGCGCGTTGGCGAACTCCGAGTTCACCAAGCACATCGAGACGCTCGGCATGGAGCCGGCCGGCGGCACACCGCAGGAACTGGGTAAATGGGTCCGCAGCGAGCTTGCCCGCTGGACGAAAGCGGTACGCGATGCAGGTATTCAGGTGCAGGGGAGCTGAGGCCCGTTAATCCGTTGACTGCGCCGCTCAGCGGCTGCCCGGCCTCTACGTGTCAGTCAAGCACTGAACCGGCGGAACGCCCAGACCCGCTCGACGGGAATGCTCGCAGCTTGCAGCGCGAGGCGCACGGATTCGGCGTCGGGCGCCTGGTATAGGCTGATCATGCGCCGGCGGTCGGCCGACAGGTATTCGCCTCGCACTCGAGCGCGTCGCGGGTCGCCGGGCGACTCCGTCCGGGCGCTTCATCGGCTGGAGCGAAGCCGCTAGCCGGGCGGCGGCGGGGACGTTATAGGCGCGTCTCTAATCGGTGGCCGGCGGTGCCGCGCAAACTTGCTCGTAGCGATAGCGCTGCTTCAGCAGGCCGGCGTACTCGAAGACATCGAGCGTTTTTTCGAACGCCGCCTGCGTGATCTCCACATGCGGCGTCCAGCAGCCCAGCCGCTGGTAGGTCGCGATGCAATCGGCGAGCACGCTTTCACCGATATTGGGGAAATACGGCTTTTCCGCCCGGGCGATCTCGGCGGCCGGCGTTTCGTTCATGTAGGCTCGCGTCTTGCGGTAGGCGCGGATGAATGCCTTCGCCATGTCGGTCGTAAGCCACTCGCGCGTCGCCGCGACGCTGGAGAAACCGCACGCGCCGATCTGCTTGCCGACCTGCGCCACGACATGGCCGATGCCGTCGGCCTGCAGTTGCTGCGGGAACGGCCCCTGCTGCTGGACGTACTGTCCCCGGCCTTCGCGGAATGCACGGTCGATCTCCACGGCGCTGCCCAAGGGAATGGGCTTGATTTTGTCGAAGGCTATGCCCGCCCTGTGGCACGCATACTTGAACATCACGAGCGGCTGGCCTTCCTTGAACATGACGACTTCGGCGCCTTCCAGCTTTTCCCA
>JACQGN010000204.1 GCA_016199545.1 Betaproteobacteria bacterium
TGGGTGGACAAGGCGCAGGGGCTGCTGTCGATGATCACCCTCGAGATGGGGGCGTCGAGCCGCCTGGTCGCCTACCTGCGCAAGGGCGAGCCCGTGGTGGTGATGGGGCCGACCGGCACGCCGACCGAGATTCCGGCTGACGAGACCGTCGTGCTGGCGGGTGGCGGACTGGGCAATGCGGTGCTGTTTTCCATCGGCCAGGCGATGCGCAAAGCGGGAAGCCGGGTGCTCTATTTTGCCGCCTACAAGCACATGGGCGACCGCTACAAGGTTTCGGAAATCGAGGCGGCGTCGGACGTGGTGGTGTGGTGCTGCGACGAGGAACCCGGATTCACGCCGGAGCGGCCGCAGGACAGGACCTTCGTCGGCAACATTGTGCAGGCGATGCACGCCTACGCCGGCGGCGCCCTCGGCGTGCAGCCGATCCCGTTCGGAGACGCCGACCGCCTGATCGCCATCGGCTCGGACCGCATGATGGCGGCGGTAGCGCGCGCGCGGCACGAGGTGTTGAAGCCTTTTCTCAAGGAGCACCACTTCGGGATTGGTTCCATCAACTCGCCGATGCAGTGCATGATGAAAGAGATTTGCGCGCAATGCCTGCAGCCGCACGTCGATCCGCAGACCGGGAAGACGACGTACGTGTTCTCCTGTTTCAATCAGGACCAGCCGCTCGACTGCGTGGACTGGAAGGCGCTCGACCAGCGCCTGCGCCAGAACTCCGTGCAGGAAAAACTTACCGCCGAGTGGCTGGATCACTGCCTCATCAAACTCGGCCTGCGCGAGATGCAGCGTATCTGAGCGCGGTGCGCCGCTACAGCGCGGGGCCTGGCATCGGTGCTAATCCAGGTTGCGCAGGACCTTGTCGATAGTGCCGATGAGTTCGTCGATCTGCGCGCGGGTGATGATGAGCGGCGGCGAGAGCGCGATGATGTCGCCGGTGGCCCGGGTCATCACCCCCCGCTCGAAACACTGGAGGAAAGCCGCGAAGCCACGCGCGCCCGGCCTGCCAGGCGCTGGTTCGAGTTCGATCGCCGCCATCAGGCCGAAATTGCGGACATCGATGACGTTCCGGACGCCCTTGAGCGCGTGCAACGCATTCTCGAAATAGGGAGCGGTCTCGCGCGCCCGGTCAAACAATTTCTCTTCGTGATACAGGGCAAGTGTTGCTTCCGCCGCGGCCGCAGCCAGCGGATGTCCGGAGTAGGTGTAACCGTGAAAGAGTTCGACCATCCCCGGTGGCGCATCGTTCACAACGGTGTCGTAAATCTCGCGGCGCACGATCACGCCGCCCATGGGCACGGTCGCGCTGGTGACGCCTTTTGCGAACGTGATCATGTCCGGGACCACGCCAAAAGTTTCTGCCGCGAACGCACGTCCGGTGCGGCCAAAGCCGGTGATCACTTCATCGAAGATCAGGAGCAGGCCGTGCCGGTCGCAGATGGCGCGCAGCTTCTCGAGATAACCCTTGGGCGGCACCAGGACTCCAGCGGAACCGGCCACCGCCTCGACGATCACGGCCGCGATGTTGGAGGCGTCGTGCAGCGCGACGATGCGCGTTTCCAGATCCTCGGCAAGGTGCGCTCCCCATGCGGGCTGGCCGCGGCTGAAGGCGTTGTGGTCGATATTGTGCGTATGCGGAAGATGGTCCACGCGCCCCAGCATGTTGCCGAACGCCTTGCGGTTGGCCGGAATGCCGCCGACCGACATGCCGCCGAAACCCACGCCGTGATAGCCTCTTTCCCGCCCGATCAGCACGTTGCGGTGTCCTTCGCCGCGCGCCCGCTGGTATGCGAGTGCGATCTTGAGCGCGGTGTCAACGGCTTCGGAGCCCGAATTCACGAAGAACACGTGTTCCAGGCCCTCGGGCGCAAGCGCCGCGACTAGACCCGCGGCGCGGAATTCACCCGGATGGCCCATCTGAAACAGCGGCGAATAGTCGAGCGTTTCAGCCTGCCGTTTGATCGCCTCCACGATGGGCGTACGGCAGTGCCCGGCATTGACGCACCACAGACCCGCGGTGCCGTCGAGAATCTTGCGGCCGTCTTCGGCCGTATAGTGCATGTCCTTGGCAGAGACCAGGAGGCGCGGCGCGCCCTTGAACTGCCGGTTCGCGGTGAAAGGCATCCAGAGGGCATTGAGATCGTAGTCTCGCGGTTTCATGGGTTCGGGCTCCGTGGATTTGAAGGCGTAGCGCAATACGTGATAATGGGTGGTATTTTATCGGCTCCCGGCCGCGGCCGGCGACTCGGATTCTGGAGCAACGCAATGTTGATCGGTGTACCCAGGGAAATCAAGATTCACGAGCACCGCGTCGGGCTGGTGCCTGCCAACGTCCGTGAGCTCACGGCGCACGGACATCAGGTGATCGTGGAGGCCGGTGCCGGGAGCGGCATCGGCGCTGTGGACGAGCAGTACGCGGCCGCCGGGGCTGCCATCGTGAGCTCCGCGCACGAGGTGTTTGACAACGCGGAGTTGATCGTCAAGGTGAAGGAGCCTCTGCCGGCGGAGCGCGCGCGGCTCAAGCCCGGCAAAGTGCTCTTCACTTATTTTCACCTTGCCCCGGACCACGAACAGACGCGTGATCTCGTGGCAAGCGGCGCGACCTGCATCGCGTATGAAACCGTAACTTCATCCGCTGGCACACTGCCGCTGCTTGCGCCGATGTCGGAAGTCGCGGGGCGCATGTCGATCCAGGTTGGCGCGCACTATCTGGAAAAGGGAAACGGCGGATTCGGCGTGCTGCTGGGCGGCGTGCCCGGCGTCGATCCGGCCAAGGTGGTGGTGCTCGGCGGAGGGGTCGTGGGTACCCACGCGATTCACATTGCGATCGGCATGGATGCAGAGGTGTGGGTGCTGGACAGAAACCCGGAGGTGCTGCGCCGCCTCTGGGAACACTACGGCAGGCCGCTCAACACCGTATTTTCGACACGCGACGCAATCGAGCGGCACGTAGCCACTGCTGACCTGGTGATCGGCGGTGTGCTGGTTGCAGGGGCGGCAGCACCCAAGCTGGTGTCCGCGGGACTGGTGCGACAAATGCGCACGGGGTCGGTGGTGGTCGATGTTGCAATCGACCAGGGCGGCTGCTTCGAGACTTCACGCCCCACGACCCACCAGGAACCGACCTACACGATAGACGGTGTGATCCACTATTGTGTCACCAACATGCCTGGCGCCGTACCGCGTACCTCCGCCTTCGCGCTCAATAACTCGACCCTGCCGTTTGTGCTCGCGCTTGCCGACAAGGGCTGGAAGCGTGCATTGCGCGAGGACCCCCATCTGCGCAACGGCCTGAACATCCATCGGGGAAAGGTGACGTGCGCGCCGGTTGCCCAGGCGCATGGGTACGCGCAAGTTGACGCGCTCACGGCCCTTGATGCGTGAAGAGCAGCCGGAGTCACGGGCATCGCAGCCGCTGCATCGCGGAGGTTGCGTTCTACCGCCCCAGCAGGCAAACTTTCACGTTCGCGAACCCTCGCCTGTTTGTACGCCCCCTGCTACGGCTCATCCCCCCTCCAATCAACATTGAAATGAAAGGCGCAAAGAATGAACAAGCCTGCTGATGCCCGCGTGAGCGTGGAGAAAATTCCGCTCTGGATCGACGGCAAGCACCTCACCCCCAATGTCGCGCGCTGGGGCGAAGTGACCAATCCGGCGACCGGCGCGATCATACGCCGCGTCCCGTTCTGTGCCGCGGGAGAGATCGATGCTGCCGTCAGGGCGGCGCAGAACGCGCTGCCGGGCTGGGCGGCGACATCGCCGTTGCGCCGTTCGCGGGTGATGCAGAAGTTCATGGAACTCATGCAGAGGAACCAGCAGGCGCTTGCAAGGCTGGTGACGGAAGAGAACGGCAAGACACTCACCGACGCGGTGGGCTCGGTTCAGCGGGGGTTGGAGGTGGCCGAGTTCGCCTGCGGGATCCCTCAACTCTTGAAGGGCGAATACTCGGAAAACGTCGGGCCGGCCGTGGACTCGTTCAGCATCCGCCAGCCGGTCGGGGTATGCGCCGGCATTACTCCCTTCAACTTCCCCGTGATGGTTCCGATGTGGATGGCGCCGATGGCGATCGCCTGCGGCAATACGTTCATTCTCAAACCATCGGAAAAGGACCCGTCGCCATCGGTGATGATCGCGGAACTGCTGAAGGAAGCGGGGCTGCCCGACGGCGTTTTCAACGTGGTCCAGGGGGACAAGGAATCGGTTGACGCCATCCTCTCCCACCCGGGCATCAGCGCCGTGTCGTTCGTTGGTTCGACGCCGATCGCCAAGTACATCTACGAGCAATCGGCGCGCCACGGCAAGCGCGTGCAGGCCCTCGGCGGCGCCAAGAACCACGCGGTGGTGCTGCCCGACGCCGAACTTGATTTCACCGCGGACGCCATCATCGGCGCGGCGTACGGCGCCGCCGGCGAGCGCTGCATGGCGATCTCGGCGGTGGTCGCCGTTGGCGGCATAGGCGACGCTATCGTCGGCAAGATCAAGGAGCGCGCGCAGAAGATCATGGTCGGCCCGGGCGACAAGGAAGGCATAGACATGGGGCCGCTCGTTACCGCGGCCCATCGCGACAAGGTGGCAAGCTACATCGACGCGGGCGTCAAGGAGGGCGCGCGGCTGGTGGTCGACGGCCGCAACGTCAACATCCCCGGCTATGAGCGCGGCTTCTACCTCGGCACGACGCTGTTCGATCGCGTGAAACCCGAGATGAGCATTTATCGCGACGAGATCTTCGGTCCCGTCCTGTCCGTGCTGCGCGCCGATACCGTCGATGAAGCGATCAAGGTGGTCAATGCCAACCCCTACGGCAACGGCACCGCCGTCTTCACGAACTCCGGAGGCGCGGCGCGGCGCTTTTACGAAGAGGTGAACGTCGGCATGGTCGGCGTGAATGTTCCGATACCCGTGCCGATGGCCTTCTTCTCCTTCGGCGGCTGGAAGAGTTCGCTCTTCGGCGACCTTCACGTGCATGGCGCGGAAGGCGTGCGGTTTTACACCCGCACCAAGCAGGTCACGGCGCGCTGGCCGCGCCAGGACACGCCCGCCCCCGGCTTCAACATCCCGACCCTAGGCTAGGAGGGCAGTGCTTCGCGACGCCTCATGGGGGGAGGCGAGAAGGTGCGATGGCTCAAAGGCGTAGTGGCAGCCTGACGCCATTTTCTTCGTCGTGAAACAGGAACGCCCTCGCTCCCGCCCTGGGCAATGGAAAGAAGAAGCTCCCGGCCTGCGTTGAGCCGACCTGGTAGCGGCTTCCCAACGCCGCGCCCGAGACGTGCGTGTGGTCGTAGCGGTGGCCGAACTCATCGGTCAGGTACATTCTTGGATTGGATTCGTCCGTAATCTGGAATACCGCGTCAAGGCTGCCGTGCAGGTTCACGAGTTCCCAGGACACCCGCACCTCCGTCGCGTCACCCCGTACTTCGACATAATGCGCGCACCAGTTGACCTCGGCCCTGAATTCCTTCGTCGCGTGCACGTACTGCGTGCAAGCCGTCTGGGGATAGCGGTTGAATGCGGGCGCTGTGGTGCAGGCGACGATAATGAAGCTCGTTGCCATCGCACTTGCCGCCAAACGAACTGTAACAGGGTGGCTTCTCCGGATCATGGGCAATCGATGGTTATTCGCGCAATCCGCGCGCAGCTATTGGCAGGCAAAATACTAGACCGATATGCCGGACGGGACAACTCCCCGCGCCCGCGAGACCGGTGCAACGGGGGCGCGGGTTGTATGTATGGTCGGGGCTGGCTATGATGCACTGCGGTCAGAGGGAGCAGGGCGGATGAGCAGGGAAACGGCGGTTTCGCGCGCGACGAAACACTTTGATGACGGCACGTTTGTCGGTGACCTTGCGCGCCGGGTGGCGATCCGGAGCGAGAGCCAGAATCCCGAGAGCCGGCCGCATCTGAGGCAATACCTCGAGTCGGAAATCGGGCCCGCTTTCGAGCGCATCGGCTATCGGGTCGACGTAATCGAGAATCTCGAGCCGCGGGGCGGGCCGTTGTTGCTGGCCGAACGCATCGAGGATCCCGGATTGCCCACGGTTCTGAGCTATGGGCACGGGGATGTCATCCGCGGACTTGATGCACAGTGGCGCAACGGCCTCGCCCCGTGGATCGTCAGGCAGGAAGGTGACCGCCTATATGGCAGGGGCACCGCCGACAACAAGGGACAGCATTCGGTCAACATGGCGGCGCTCGCGACGGTGATCGCAGAGCGCGGCCGGCTTGGCTTCAATTCCAAGTTTCTCATCGAGACCGGCGAGGAGATGGGCTCTCCGGGCCTGCAGCGATTCTGCGAGGAGAATAAGGCGCGGCTGGCGGCGGATGTATTCGTCGCTTCCGACGGGCCGCGCTTGTCGGCCGACCGGCCCACTCTTTACCTCGGCTCGCGCGGCGGGCTTAATTTCACGCTGACCGTGGAACTGCGGGAAGGCAGCCACCACTCGGGCAATTGGGGTGGACTGCTCGCGAATCCCGGAGTCATCCTGGCGCACGCGCTGGCCTCGATCATCTCGCGCGACGGCAGGGTGCTGGTGCGCGATTTGCTGCCCAGGGACGTTCCCGCGTCTGTCCGAAAAGCACTGGCCGATTGCGAACCGAAAGGGGACGAAAGCGGCCCATTCATCGATGGCTGGTGGGGAGAGCCGGGTCTGACAGCGGCCGAAAAGGTTTTCGCATGGAACACGTTTGAGATTCTGGCGATGCATACCGGGAATCCCGAAAACCCGGTCAACGCAATCCCGGGTCGTGCAGTGGCTCATTGCCAGATTCGATTCACCGTCGATACCGATCCAGCGACGTTTCTCGATACCCTGCAGGGACATCTCCACACCGCCGGATTCGAAATGGTCAAGGTGGCGCAATCGCGCAAGGATTTCTTCAGAGCGACACGCCTTGACCCTGACAATGAGTGGGTGACATGGGCGGTGGCGTCGATCCAGAAGACGACGGGCGTGAAGCCCGCCGTGCTGCCAAACATCGGCGGATCGCTGCCTAACGACTGCTTCGCCGAGATCCTGGGGCTGCCTACGCTGTGGATACCGCATTCGTATCCCGGTTGCATGCAGCATGCGCCCAACGAGCATGCCCTCGCGCCGGTTCTGCGGGAGGGCCTGCAGATGATGACGGGCGTGTTCTGGGATCTCGGGGAGGAGCCCTTGCCCGCGCGCAGCGCGTCTGCACGATAGCTGGGCTCCTGGTGTCTTCACGGTTCGTAACGAGGTTTTGATGGGAAGACATATCGTTTGTCTGACGTTTGATTTCGACGCCATGTCGGGGTTTATTTCGCGTGGCATGACCTCGCCCTCGCCGATCTCGCGCGGCGAGTTCGGCGCCAACGTCGGAGCGCCCCGGATCCTGGCGCTGCTGAAGCAGCATGGGATTCAGGCGAGCTGGTTCATCCCGGGCCATACGCTCGCGACGTATCCGGATCAGTGCAGGCGTATATGCGACGCCGGCCACGAGATCGGGCACCATGGCTGGACGCACATGCCGCCGTCCGAGCTTACCCGTGAAAAGGAAGAAGAAGGGCTCATGCGCGCCAACGAGGGGATCAGGAAACTTACCGGTCGCCATGCACGCGGTTACCGCTCGCCTTCGTGGGACCTGAGCCCGCACTCGGTGGAACTCCTCGTCAGGCACGGATTCGTCTACGACAGCAGCATGATGGCGGACGATTACATCCCGTATCGGGTGAGACAGGGGGACGTGATCGAGCTCGAAAAGCCGGCCGTGTTCGGCGAGGTGACCCGGCTGATCGAGGCGCCGGTGAGCTGGACGCTCGACGACTTCCCGCACTTCGAGTTCATTCGCACGCCAACCTGGATCCTGCAGGGACTGATGAACGCTCGCGGCGTGCTGCAGAACTGGATCGACGATTTTCTTTACCTGCGCCACAACCTCGATTGGGGCATCATCACCTATACCTTTCATCCGTTTGTGATCGGTCGCGGGCACCGCATGATCATCCTGGAAAAACTCATCCGCACGCTGCTGGATCACGGCGCCGTGTTCATGAAGCTCGAAGACGCGGTCGCGGAGTACGACAGGCGCACTCCGTGGCGGCGTTGAGCCAGTCCAAGTGATCCGGCTCGAAGGCGCCTGCAAGACCTACCGCGGGAGCGTCGCGCTCGCGCCGACGACCCTTACCTTTGCCGCGCGGCAAACCTCGGTGCTGATCGGCCCCAGTGGCTGCGGCAAGTCCACGCTTCTGCGCTTGATCGTCGGCCTCGTCACCCCGGATGCGGGTGGCGTATGGGTCGGCGGCGAAGAATTGCACAAAGACAACGTCGAGCGCCTGCGTCACGGCATCGGCTACGTGATCCAGGATGGCGGATTGTTCCCGCACCTTACCGCAGGCGAGAACGTCGCGCTCCTGGCGCGTTACCTCGGGCGTTCCCGCGCCTGGATCGAGGAACGGATGTCCCGTCTGGTCGACCTGATGCGAATTCCGGCCCGTCTGCTCGAGCGCTTCCCAAGGGAACTTTCAGGGGGCCAGCGCCAGCGCGTGAGTCTCATGCGCGCACTCATGCTCGACCCGCCCATTCTGCTCCTTGATGAGCCGCTTGGCGCCCTCGATCCCGTCACGCGCTACGAGCTGCAGGATGAACTGAAGCGCGTCTTCGCAGAACTGGCGAAGACCGTGGTGCTGGTGACACACGACATGAACGAAGCCGCGCACTTCGGCGATCACATCGTGCTGCTGCGCTCGGGCCGTGTGGTGCAGGCGGGCTCGTTCGGCGAGTTTCTGAGCCATCCTGCGGAGGACTATGTCCGCGATTTCATCCGCGCTCAGCGGGCGGCCGTACCGGCGGCGAACTGAGGCGATGCGCGTAATCTTTTCGATCCTGTTTCTGCTGCCCGCCTTGTGTGCGGCGCAGGCCACGATCCACGTGGGTTCCAAGCGCTTTACGGAATCCTACATTCTGGGCGAGATCGTCACCGCCACCGTGGCCTCGGCAGGCGAGGCGCAGGCAGTGCACAGACAGGGCATGGGCAATACCGCGATCGTATTTGCCGCGCTTCGCGCCGGCGTCATCGACGTCTACCCGGAATACACGGGCACGATCGCGTTCGAGCTGCTCAGGAAGCGTGCCGCGGCCAGCCTCGAGGATCTCAACCGCGAGCTTGCCCCGCTCGGCCTGGGCGCAGCCGTACGCCTGGGTTTCAACAATACCTACGCACTCGCAATGCGCGAAGCGCGCGCGGCCGAACTCGGCATTGGCGCCGTTTCAGACTTGAAGCGGGTGCCGGAACTGCGGATAGGCCTTTCACAGGAGTTTCTCAACCGCCGCGACGGATGGCCGGCCATGGCGCGAGCCTATGGGCTTGCGGCCTCTCCACTCGGGCTCGACCACGGGCTGGCGTACGAGGCGTCCGCGTCGGGGCAGGTCGACCTGATCGATGTCTACTCAACCGATGCCAAGCTTGCCAAATACCAGTTAAGGGTTTTGACCGACGACCTGGGGTTTTTCCCGAAATACGACGCAGTGCTCTTGTATCGTTTGGACCTGCCGCGGCGCGCGCCCAGGACATGGGAGGCTCTGATCGGTCTCGAAGGCCGGATTTCCTCGCGGCAGATGATCGCCATGAACGCAGAGGCGGAGCTTGCCGGTGTGCCGTTCTCCAGGGTGGCGGAGGGATTCCTGAGCGGCAGCGCGGCGCGCCACCTTGCCGCGCCGGGAGAAGGCCGCACTTTCATCAGCACGCTGGTCGGGGCGGATTTCTGGCGGCTCACGGGCCAGCATTTGCTGCTGGTTTTTGCATCCCTCGGGCTGAGCATCGTAGCCGGCGTTCCGCTCGGGATCTGGGCGGCGCGCTCGCCGCGGGTGTCGGGTTGGATCCTTGGCAGCGTCGGCATGCTGCAGACAATCCCCTCCCTTGCGCTGCTCGCGTTCCTGATCACGCTGATGGACACGATTGGCACGGTGCCAGCGATCATCGCGCTTTTCCTGTATGCGTTGCTGCCGATCGTGCGCAGTACCTCGAGCGGCCTAGCCGACATCGCCCAACCGCTGCGGGAATCCGCCCAGGCGCTGGGTCTGCCAGGGGGTGCACGGCTGCGTTTGATCGAACTTCCGCTCGCCGCCCGATCGATACTCGCAGGAATCAAGACCTCGGCGGTGATCAACGTCGGCACCGCGACCATCGCAGCGTTCGTGGGCGCCGGAGGCTATGGGGAACGGATCGTCGCCGGTCTGGCAGTAAACGACAACATGATGCTCCTGGCAGGGGCTGTGCCGGCAGCGCTCATGGCCATAGCCATGCAACTCGGTTTTGATGTGCTTGACCGCTGGCTGATTCCGGCGGGCCTGCGCCACGACGCACGCGCCGGCGCGTAGCCGGGGCGCCGCGCTCCCCCCGCTGGGACGGAATCGGTGGCTGGGCGCTACGGCGCGAGGATGCCTGGCCACGATGTGGAATGCAAGGGTGCCTGGACGGCGGTAAAAGTCAGGACGGCTGCCCAGCGAGGGATCGCTCATGAACTAATTTTCTCCTGTCTGGTCAGTGCAGTAACGATCTGCTTCGCGCTCCACCGGGCAGAGCCGGGCGGGTATACTGTGCGCTTTCCGCGCCAGCATTACCGTTCAGCTTGAAAAATAAGATCAAGGTCAGGGAAGGGTTCGATGAGCGACCGCGAAGTCGATCAGCGGCTGGTCGAACGCGCGCAGAGCGGCGAAAAGCACGCGTTCGAACTTTTGGTGAGCAAGTATCAGCGCAAGCTCGCCCGGTTGTTGTCACGGTTCATCCGGGATCCGACCGAGGTCGAGGATGTGACGCAGGAAGCCTTCATTAAGGCATACCGGGCGTTACCGACGTTTCGGGGCGATAGCGCGTTTTATACTTGGCTCTACCGGATCGGAATCAACACCGCCAAGAACTATCTGGTGGCGATGGGCCGGCGTGCGCCGACGACTACGGGGTACGATAGCGAGGAGGCTGAAGGGTTCGAGGAGGGCGAACAGCTGCGCGACCTGAATACGCCGGAGAACATGATGATGAGCCGGCAGGTTGCGGAGACGGTGAATCGAACGCTGGAGGAGCTGCCCGAGGAGTTGAGGGTGGCAATCTCCCTGCGCGAGATCGAAGGTTTGAGTTACGAGGATATCGCCGAGGCGATGGATTGCCCGATCGGGACGGTACGTTCCCGTATTTTCCGGGCGCGCGAGGCCATTGCCGAAAGGCTCAGGCCGTTGCTCGGCACGCGCGGCGACAGGAGATGGTGACGTGGAAAGAATTTCCCAGTTGATGGATGGCGAATTGGACTCGCAATCGGCCCGGCAGGCGTTGATCCGGCTCAGGCAGCATGACGGGATGCGCGAGAATTGGGATATGTTTCATCTGATCGGTGACGCATTGCGGGGCGAGGAAACGTTGTCGCCGGAGTTCGGACGACGGTTCGCGCAGAGGCTTGCCGGGGAACCCACCGTGTTGGCGCCCGCACGTTCAACGGCGCCCAAGATCACGGCCTATACGCTCTCGGCAGCTGCTTCTCTGGCCGCGGTAGCATTGGTTGGCTGGCTCGCGGTCGGCACCCGTACCGCCACCACGCCACCGGCCGAGCTTGCCAATGCGGCCGCTCCGGCGGTTGCGGAGTCCTCCGCCCCTGAACCGGTGCCTTCGCCCAAAGCGCAACTGGCGAGCGAGCCGTACGACGGCACGCTCAACGAGTACCTGATGGCCCACACCGGATTTTCCCCCAGTACCGTCATCCAAGGCGTGGCGCCGTATATCCGCACCGTCGCCGCGTCCCATTCCGAACAGAACCGTTGAAGCAATGATGAACGCCTTCTGGCGGATCGCTGCCGTTGGGGTCGCGACTGCCGGCCTCGCGACGGCGCACGGCGCGGACGAAGGACTCTCCTGGCTCACACGCATGGCGAACGCGTCGAGCGTGGTCAATTATTCGGGGACCTTCGTCTACCATAACCGCGGGACGTCGGAAACATCGCGGGTGGTGCACTTCGTGAATCCGGCCGGCGGCGTGTTCGAAAGGCTCGAGGCACTGGATGGTCCGGCGCGGGAAGTCATCCGCACCAACGACCAGGTAACCTGTTACCTGCCCTCGATCAAGACCGTGCGCGTCGAGCAGCGCAATGCCAAGCTTGTTCCCGGCCTGTTGCCGGAAAATCTGGCCGGGATTGGCGAGAGCTACCGGGTGCGTCTTGGTGGAATCGACCGCGTCGCAGGACACGAGTGTCAGATCGTGGCGCTCGAACCGAAAGACCACCTGCGTTACGGGCGCGACTTCTGCGCCGAGTTGAAGTCGGGCCTGCCGTTACGCGTGCGAACCATCAGCGACCGGAACGAAGGGTTGGAAGCGTTTGCGTTCACGCAACTCACCATCGGAGGCAGTTTCAGGCGCGACCGGGTCATGTCGAAATACGCGTCAAAAAGCCATAAATGGCGTGTCGATCGCTCGGCGCTGAGCCTCGTCGAACGGGAGGTCGAGACGGGCTGGGCCGTGACCCGGCAACCCCCGGGATTCAGGAAGTTGCTGGAGGTCAAGCGTTCGATCGCGGGGCGCGCGGGCGCGGTGGCGCAGATCATCTTTTCCGACGGCCTGGCGGCAATATCCGTATTCATCGAGCCCATTCCCGGCAAGCGCCCGGCCCAGACGCTCACACATCAGGGTGCGGTCAATATTTACACGCGCCCGCTCGCCGATCAATTGGTGACCGTGCTCGGCGAGGCTCCGGCGGCAACGATCATGCAGATCGGCAATTCTCTCGAACTTCGTTCAGGCGCCGCTGCCCGATAGCTTCACTACCGCAATTCGCAACATCTCCTGCAGTCACGAGGTCAATCCATGCTCAAGGTTCTTGCATTAGTATTTCTGTTGTTTGCGCCAGTCGTGTCCCCGGCGCAGCTCCCGGACTTCACGGATCTGGTGGAAAAACAGGGGCCCGCTGTCGTGAACATCAGCACGACGCAATCGGTGCGCAGCCCGTTGCTGCCCCAGGTTCCGCAGTTGCAGGAGGACGATCCGTTCTACGAGTTTTTCCGCCGCTTCATTCCGAATCCGGGGCCGCGCGAGTTCCAGTCGCAGTCGCTCGGTTCGGGCTTCATTATCAGCACCGATGGATATATTCTCACCAACGCTCATGTGGTCGAGGCAGCCGATGAGATTACAGTGAAGCTGAACGACAAGCGCGAATTCAAGGCCAAGGTCATAGGCTCGGACCGGCGCACCGACGTCGCGCTGATCAAGATCGAGGGTGGCGGCCTGCCGGCGGTCCGATTTGGCGATCCCGGCCGGCTGAAAGTCGGGGAGTGGGTGGTGGCCATCGGTTCGCCGTTCGGATTTGAGAACACGGTGACCGCGGGTATCGTCAGTGCCAAGGGCCGCTCCCTGCCGCAGGAGAATTTCGTGCCGTTCATTCAGACCGACGTGGCGGTCAATCCCGGAAATTCGGGGGGGCCGTTGTTCAATATGCGCGGCGAAGTCGTGGGCATCAACTCCCAGATCTACAGCCGCACGGGAGGCTTCATGGGATTATCGTTCGCGATTCCCATCGATGTTGCGAACGATATCGCCCAGCAGATCCGCACGGCCGGCAAGGTCACCCGAGGCCGCATCGGCGTCGTGATCCAACCCATCACGAAGGAGCTCGCGGAATCGTTCGGGCTCACCAGACCAGCCGGCGCACTGGTCAACTCTGTGGAAAAAGGCGGACCTGCCGACAAAGCCGGGATCGAATCCGGCGACGTGATCCTTCGTTTCGACGGCAAGCCCGTAAGCTCGTCCGAAGACCTGCCACGTATCGTGGGAGCGACCCGGCCGGGGACCAAGGTGACCGTGCAGATCTTCCGCAACAAATCGGCGCGGGACGTACAGGTCGTCGTGGCGGAGCTGCAGGACGATCGCGCTGCGCGCCAGTCCCGGCGCGGCGGCAAGCCGCCGGCTGCAGCGACACAATACGGCATGACGCTCGCGGACCTGACCGAAGCGAGGCGCAGGGAACTCAAGCTCGAAGGGGGCATCCTGGTGGAAAACGCCCAGGGCGCGGCTGCGCGTGCGGGAATCCGGGCCGGTGACATCATTCTGGCGGTCAACAACCAGGATGTGAAATCGGTCGATCAGTTCAAGGAGCTGATGGGCCACTTCGAGAAAGGCCGGATCATCGCGCTGCTGGTGCGCCGGGGCGGCAACTCTCTTTATATCCCGTTCCGGGTGGATGGCAACTGACGCTATCCCGGCCCTGACCGTTTTTGCGCACCCCTATTGTTACCTGTGCGATGACATGATCGAAGGCCTGCGCCGCCGGCAGGTCACGCACCCATTCGCGTTCGCGGTCGTCGACGTGGATGATGACCCGCTGCTCGAGGCACGAGCGGGGCCGAATTCACGTATGTCGACTCCAACGGTACCGTTTGTCTGCGGGCGGTTTTGCGTAAGGAGTGCGTCGGGACAAAGTCCGACACACCCCTAGCGCAATTCCTATAAAATACCGGTACTTGACCGCTACAAGGGCGCTGATGGCGCCCTTTTCTATGCAACATATCCGCAATTTCTCCATCATCGCGCACATCGATCACGGCAAGTCCACGCTTGCAGACCGCATCATCCAGCTGTGCGGCGGTCTGTCGGAACGCGAAATGGAGGAACAGGTGCTGGACACTATGGAACTGGAACGCGAGCGCGGCATCACCATCAAGGCGCAGACCGCGGCGCTCGACTACCAGGCGCAGGATGGACTGAAATATCTGCTGAATCTGATCGATACACCGGGCCACGTGGACTTTTCGTACGAAGTATCGCGCTCGCTTGCCGCGTGCGAGGGGGCTCTGCTGGTGGTTGACGCCTCGCAGGGGGTGGAGGCGCAGACGGTGGCTAACTGTTACACGGCGATCGAGCAGGGCGTGGAAGTGGTCCCGGTGCTGAATAAGATGGACCTGCCGCAGGCGGATCCGGAGCGGGTGATTGCGGAGATCGAAGACATCATCGGCATCCCTGCGCACGATGCGATCAAGGCCAGCGCGAAGACAGGCGACGGCGTGGTCGATATCCTGGAGGGCGCGATCAGGCGCATCCCGCCGCCGCGGGGCGACCCGGCAGGGCCGTTCAAGGCCTTGATCATCGATTCGTGGTTCGATAATTATGTGGGCGTGGTCATGCTGGTGCGCGTGGTCGACGGCGAGCTGAGACCCAAGGACCGCGTGCTTCTGATGTCGAACCAGGCTTCCTACCTGTGTGAACAGGTTGGAGTGTTCACCCCCAAGTCGCGTGGCAAGGAGAGACTGGGCGCGGGCGAAGTCGGTTTCGTGATCGCCGGCATCAAGGAACTGAGGGCGGCACGCGTCGGGGATACGTTGACGCGCGCGGACCAGCCGGCGAACAAGGCGCTCCCGGGATTCAAGCAGATCAAGCCACAGGTCTTTGCCGGCCTCTATCCCGTGGATGCGAACGAGTACGATGCGCTCCGCGACGCGCTCGAAAAGCTGCAGCTCAACGACTCCTCGCTGCGATTCGAACCGGAATCGTCGCAGGCGCTGGGTTTCGGGTTCCGCTGCGGATTCCTGGGGCTGCTGCACATGGATATCGTGCAGGAACGGCTGGAGCGCGAGTACGGCATGGCTCTCATCACGACCGCGCCGACCGTGGTGTACCAGGTCGCCCTGCGCGACGGGGCCGTGATCGAAATCGAAAACCCATCCCGGCTGCCGGATGCGACGAAGCTCGAGGAGATCCGCGAGCCGATCATCAAGGCAGTGATACTCACGCCACAGGACTACGTCGGTCCGGTCATGACCCTGTGCACCCAGAAGCGCGGCGTCCAGCGCAACATGCAGTACATGGGGCGGCAGGTTGTGCTCACCTACGAGTTGCCGCTCAACGAAGTGGTGATGGATTTCTTCGACAGGATGAAGTCAGTTTCGCGCGGTTACGCCTCGCTCGACTATGATTTTCTGGCGTACCGCGCCGCCGATCTGGTCAAGCTCGAGATCCTGATCAATGGCGAGCACGTCGACGCCCTGTCCCTTATCGTGCACCGGGACAACGCCCAGCACCGCGGGCGGGAACTGGTTTCCCGCATGCGCGAGCTCATTCCGAGGCAGATGTTCGACGTCGCGGTGCAGGCGGCAATCGGCTCGCACATCATCGCGCGGGAAACGGTCAAAGCGCTGCGCAAGAACGTTCTTGCCAAGTGCTACGGCGGAGACATCACGCGCAAGAAGAAGCTCCTGGAGAAACAGAAGGCGGGCAAGAAGCGCATGAAGCAGGTCGGAAGCGTCGAAATCCCGCAGGAGGCATTCCTCGCCATTCTCCAGGGGGAAAAATGAACTTCGCCCTCATCATGTTCGTGCTGCTGGTGGGCACGGGCGCAGTGTGGCTGCTGGATCATTACGTGCTGCGGCGTGGCCGCACGGCCGGCCAGGCGGAGCCGTGGTGGATCGAGTACCCCAAGAGTTTTTTCCCGGTGATCCTGATCGTGTTCGTCCTGCGTTCGTTTCTGGTCGAGCCCTTCAAGATTCCTTCAGGCTCGATGCTGCCCACCCTGCTGGTCGGCGATTTCATTCTCGTCAACAAGTTCACCTACGGCATCCGGCTTCCCATCGTCAACGTAAAGCTCGTCGACGTGAACCTGCCCCAACGCGGGGAAGTCATGGTGTTCCGCTACCCGGAAAACCCGTCGCTCGATTACATCAAGCGGGTGGTCGGAGTCCCCGGGGACCGCATCGACTACCGCAACAAGAGGCTGACGATCAACGGGGAGCCGGTGAAGGTCACGCCTGGCGGCGAGTTCAACTACGTCGAGTCCGGACTGAATTTCGTGTCGACGCAGCGATTCGAAGAAATGCTCGGCACTGCCCGGCACGCAATCCTGGTGCAGCCCGACGTTCCGGGCGTCCAGCCGTCCGGAGTGCGCGCGTTTCCTTTTCGGGATAATTGTGCTTACAATGATGGCGGCTTTGCCTGTACCGTGCCGGCGGGCCATTATTTCCTGATGGGAGATAACCGCGACAGCAGCAGCGACAGCCGCTATTGGGGATTCGTGCCGGAGGCGAACATCGTCGGCAAGGCGTTCCTGATCTGGTGGAATTTTGACGAAATCAGAAGGGTCGGGCAGTCGATCAAATGAAAGGAAAGACCATGCGCAGTCAAAAAGGCGTGACGTTGTCCGGATTCATGATGTGGGCGGTCGTGGTGGTGATCGCGTTGCTGCTGGGCTTCAAGATCGGGCCGCCATACATGGAGTACCAGGGGGTCCAGAAACTGATCAAGAACCTCGCCAACGATCCGGGCATGCGCGTCGGCGATTACCGCAAAATGATCGGCGGTAATTTCGCCTTGCGCGCGGGGATAGACAATATCACGTCGGTTGGTACAAACGATCTCGTCATCAACAAGGAAGGCGAGAAGGTGGTGATCACCGCGGATTACGTGGTTCGCGTGCCCATCGTGGGCAATATCAACGCCTGCATCGATTTCAGCGCGAGTTCGGAGAAGTAGCGGCTCGCAGCGCGATGGATCTTGAGGCGTTTGCTCGGCAGGTCGGCCATCGCTTCCATGATCCTGCACTACTGCGGCGCGCATTGACGCATCGCAGCCACAGCTCGGCGCACAACGAGCGCCTGGAGTTTCTCGGGGACAGCGTGCTGAATTGCGCCATTGCGCTGGAACTGTATCGCCGGTTTCCGCAGCTGCCCGAAGGCGAACTCTCGCGTCTGCGCGCGCATCTGGTCAACCAGGATACACTGTCCACGGTGGCGCGCCGCTTCGGTGTGGGCGCGATTCTTCTGCTGGGAGAAGGCGAACTGCGCAGCGGCGGGTGCGAAAGGCCCTCTATCCTCGCCGATGCCGTGGAGGCCGTGGTCGGCGCGGTGTTCCTTGACGGCGGCTACGACGCAGCGCTGGGTGTGGTTCAGACCGTGTTGGGTGACGCGCTTGCGAACATGGATCCCGCTGCGGGCAAGGATCCCAAGACAACGCTCCAGGAACACCTGCAAGCGCGGCGTATCAGCCTGCCCCGATATGCCGTCGTTGCAACACGGGGGGCGGCACACCGGCAGGAGTTCGAGGTGGAATGCGTGATTCCCGAACTGGGCATCCGCACGCTGGGTGAAGGGAGCAATCGTCGCAGCGCCGAACAGCACGCCGCGCGACTTGCCTACGAGCATGCAACGCGGGAATGACGGATTCTGAATACCGTGCCGGGAAGGTCGCGGTCATCGGACGACCCAACGTCGGCAAGTCCACATTGCTCAACCGGCTCGTCGGCCACCGGATCAGCATCACGTCGCGCAAGCCCCAGACCACGCGCTACTGCGTGCCCGGCATCGTCACGACGGATGCGGCACAGATCGTGTTCGTCGATACACCCGGTTTCCAGCTTGAGCACGTATCAGGGCTGAATCGCGCCATGAATCGTGCCGTGGCGCGCAGCCTCCAGGGCGCCGACGCGGTGCTGTGGGTAGTCGAGGCGCTCCGTTTCGGCGGAAAAGACGCCGCGTTGCAGTCCATGGTGCCACACGGCAAACCGCTGGTGGTCGCGGTAAACAAGATCGACCGGGTGCGTGACAAGCAGATGCTGCTTCCATTCCTGAGCGAAATTGCCAAGCGCCTGGCCGCCACCGCGATCATTCCCGTGTCTGCAGCGCGCGGGACAGGGGTGGATACCCTGGTAACAGTGCTGGCGCCGTTGCTCCCGCCAGGACCCCGCGTGTTCGGCGACGCCGACATCACCACGCTCAACGAGCGCGATCTTGCGGCCGAACTGATCCGCGAGCAACTGTTTCGCCTGTTCGGCGAGGAATTACCCTATTCCTGCGCGGTTGAGATCGAATCGTTCCAGGCGCGGCAAGGCGTGCGGGTGATTTGTGCTGCCATCCTTGTCGACAAGGAAAGCCATAAACCGATCGTGATCGGACGCCGAGGCGAAAAGCTGAAGGAGGTTGCGAGCAAGGCGCGCCGCAGCATGGAGGATCTGCTGGGCGGGAAGGTTCACCTCGAAGTATGGGTCAAGACCCGGCGCGGCTGGACGGACGATAAACGGACGCTGCAGCGCCTGGGATTCGACATGGATCGATGAGTCTGGAAGGAGGATCCAGGGAATGAAGGGCCCGGCATGATCACCGGCGGCAGGCTCCGTCTGGACGGGCAGCACGGGTACGTCCTTCACAGCTACCCGTTCCGCGAGTCGAGCCTGATCGTTGAAACCTTCACGCGCGACAACGGGCGCGTCGCGCTGGTCGCGCGTGGCGCGCGCCGGCCGAAATCGGCGCTGCGGGGCGTGCTGCTTGCATTTCAGCCCGTGCTGCTGTCGTGGTCGGGAAAGTCCGAACTGCGCACGCTGATCAGGGCAGAGTGGCTTGGAGGGCATGCGCCATTGAAAGGGCTTGCCATGATCTGCGGATTCTATGTGAACGAACTGTTGCTCCGCCTGCTGCCGCGGGACGACCCCCACGAGCGTCTTTTCGACCTATACCGTGAGACACTCGCGATGCTGGGCGAGAGTACTGCCTATTCGGCGGGCCTGCGGCGATTCGAGAAGAATCTGCTCGCTGAACTCGGCTATGGTGTCATCCTGGACCACGAAGTAATCACGGGCGATCCCATCGCAGCAGATCGACGTTATGTCTATCACGCAGAGCGCGGACCGGTCGCGGTGAGCGGCGATTCCTTGCAAAACGGCGTAGAATTGGACGGACAAACGCTGATCGACATGCAGCACGACAACTACGCGCGCATGGCAACGCAACAACAGGGCAAGGTGCTGATGCGCGCCCTGATCAACCATCATCTCGGCGACCACCGGCTGCACACTCGGCAACTTCTTCTCGATTTGCAGGCGTTGTAGGCCGCGGCCGCTCATGCAGCAGGTATGACCAGACTGAGTGTAAACCTGAACAAGGTGGCGTTGCTGCGCAATTCGCGAACGCTTGGAATTCCCAGCGTGACGTGGGCGGCGCGGACGGCGCTGGACGCCGGCGCGCACGGCATCACAGTGCACCCGCGGCCCGACGGCCGGCACATTCGTCCGCACGACGTGATCGAACTGGCGGCGCTCCTGAAGGATGAGCCCCGGGCAGAGTTCAACGTGGAAGGCAATCCTGCGCAATCCATGATGGAACTCACGCGCGCCGTGCGTCCGCATCAATGCACGCTGGTTCCGGATGAACCGGACGCGTTCACATCGGACCATGGCTGGGATCTGGCGAAGGACGGCGAGCGTCTTGCGCCGGTGATCGCAGAATTGAAGGCGCTGGGAGTGAGGGTGAGCCTGTTCATGGACCCGGTACCGGGCCAGATGGCCGCAGCCCGCGCGGCGGGCGCCGACCGGGTCGAGCTCTACACGGAGCCGTACGCTCGCGCATTCGGGACCGCCGCTGAAGGCCCGGCGCTCGAAACCTACGCGCGAGCCACGCGCGCGGCCGCTGCTGCCGGCCTCGGCGTGAATGCCGGCCACGACCTCAACCTGAAAAATCTCGCCCGGTTTCTTGCGTGCGTTCCCGGCGTGCTGGAGGTTTCGATCGGACACGCGCTCACCGCGGATGCGCTCGAGATGGGACTGGCAGCCGCAGTGCGGCGGTATCTCCAGGAGATCGAACGCGGCAGCGCCGGGCAACAACGGGACCAGGCGGCGTGATCTTCGGTATCGGCATCGATGTGGTGGAACCGCATCGGGTGGCGCGTCTTATCGAACGCTATGGAGATCGTTTCGTGCAGCGGGTACTGACGCCCGGCGAGCGGCCGGGGTATCTCAAAACGCCGCGCCAGGTCTTGTTTGTCGCCAACCGTTTCGCCGCGAAAGAGGCCTTCTCCAAGGCGATGGGTACCGGATTCCGCTATCCGGTGACGTTGCAGTGCATCAGCGTGGTGCAGAACCGCGCGGGCAAGCCCGGGCTGACGTTTCACCCCGATCTCGAACGCATGGTGAGGGAGTGGGGTATCGTCAATCACCATCTTACGATCAGCGACGAAGCGAGCCTCGCCTGCGCCTGCGTCGTGCTGGAGCGAGCGACCCGAGAGCGTGATGATGGAAACAGCACATAAGCCGCTCGGCCCCGCCATGCTCGATATCGAGGGTACCGTGCTCGGCGCCGAGGATCGAGAACGCCTGCTGCATCCACTGGCGGGCGGTGTCATCCTCTTCTCCCGCAACTTCACCTCACCCGAGCAACTGGAGCAACTGACCGCCACACTCCATGGCATCCGCAGCCCGCCACTCCTGATCGCCGTCGACCACGAGGGCGGGCGCGTGCAGCGTTTCAGGGACGGTTTCACCGCCATCCCTTCCATGCGCGCACTCGGCCGTCTGTGGGACGGCAACGCTGCGAAAGCCAAGCACAGCGCTCAGGAGATCGGCTACGTGCTTGCCGCCGAACTGCGTGCACACGGGGTGGACCTGAGCTTTGCACCGGTGCTCGACGTTGACCATGGGTCAAGCAGCGTGATCGGTGACCGGTCGTTTCACAGTGATCCCGAGGCGGTTGCGGAACTCGCGCGAGCGCTGGTACAGGGTTTTCGGCGGGCTGGAATGAGCGCGGTGGGCAAGCATTTCCCGGGGCACGGCTATGTGCGCGCCGATTCGCACCACGCGGTGCCGGTCGACGAGCGTTCGTACGAGGACATTGCGGCGAGCGACCTCGTACCGTTCCGGCGCCTGATAGACTCGGGATTGGGCGGCATCATGCCTGCCCACGTCATTTACCGCAGCGTGGACGCGAGGCCGGCCGGCTTCTCCGAGGTGTGGCTGAAAAGGATATTGCGCTCGGAACTTGGCTTCGATGGTGTGGTATTCAGCGACGACCTGAGCATGGAAGGTGCGAGCGTAGCGGGAGGCGTGATCGAGCGGGCGACAGCTGCGCTACGGGCGGGCTGTGACATGGTGCTGGCATGCAATGACGCCCACGCCGCCGACCGGTTGCTGGAAGGACTCGAGTACGCCATCCCCGCCGTCAGCCTTGCGCGCCTCGCCCGCATGCATGGCCGGCATCCGGCGGAGAGCATGCTCAAGCTGCGCGAGGACTCGAATTACGTGACCGCGCTGCATGCCATTTCCGGAATCGGCTTGCAGAGTGGAGACCTGCCTTTTGGCAACTGAGGATTTCGACTCCGGCTGCCGGGACTGTCCGCGACTCGCGGCCCATCTCGATCAGATACGCGCCAGCCATCCTGGCTATCATGCGCGGCCGGTGGCGCCGTTCGGCGATCCGCAACCTCGATTGCTGATCGTCGGGCTCGCGCCAGGCCTTCATGGCGCCAATCGCACCGGACGGCCCTTCACCGGCGATTACGCGGGCATCCTGCTGTATGAAACGCTGTATCGCTGCGGACTTGCGAGCCAGCCCACCGCAAGCAGTGAAAGCGACGGAATGCGGCTGACAGTCTGCCGCATTACCAACGCAGTCAAGTGCTTGCCGCCACAGAACCAGCCGTTGACCGACGAGGTCAAGCGCTGCAACCGGTATCTTCGCGCCGAGGTGGCGGCGCTATCGGGCGGGGCGGCCATCCTGGCACTGGGACGGGTCGCGCACTCGGCGGTGCTGAAGGCGCTCGCGCTTTCCGCCGGCGCATTTCCGTTCTCGCACGGCGCGCGGTACGATCTCCCAGGGCAGCGAACGCTTTACGATAGCTATCATTGCAGCCGTTACAATACCCAGACCAAACGCCTGAGCGCGGCAATGTTTCATGATGTCGTGAGCACGATCATCAGGGATCTCGCTGCGCCAACCCCCTGTTAGGCCGCTGTTATCAGCAGCGGGCGCCGTTGCACTCAATGCCACATCCGCGGGAAATCGCTTCCCAACTTCCCCACTTGCCGGGCGTATACCGGATGCTGAACGCGTCCGGTGAGGTGCTGTACGTGGGCAAGGCATTGGATCTGCGCAAACGCGCGGTCTCGTATTTCCGGGGGACGCCGGACTCGCCGCGAATCGCGCTCATGGTGAGCCAGGTGGCTAAGATCGAGGCCACGGCAACGCGCTCCGAGGCTGAGGCCTTGTTACTTGAAAACAACTTAATAAAGTCTTTAAGTCCTCGCTATAACATACTGTTTCGTGACGATAAGTCATACCCGTACCTGATGCTGAGCGGACACCGTTACCCGCGGCTGGGCTTTCATCGGGGTAACCATGACGCGGTGCATCGCTTTTTCGGGCCGTTCCCCAATGCGGGAGCGGTTCGGGCCGGCATTCAGTTGATGCAGAAGGTGTTTCGCATCCGGACCTGCGAAGACACCGTATTCGACAAGCGCTCCCGCCCCTGCCTGCTGCACCAGATCAGGCGCTGTACCGCCCCGTGCGTGGGCCTGATCTCCCAACCGGACTACGCGGAGGACGTGCGTGCCGCCGTGCTGTTTCTGGAGGGCAGGGGGGGAGAGGTCGAGGCGATGCTCACGGAACGGATGGCCCAGGCATCCGCATCGATGCGCTACGAAGATGCCGCTACCTTCAGGGACCAGCTCGCGGCGCTGCGCAAGGTGCGGGAGAAGCAATACGTCAGCGATGAGACAGGGCAGGACGTTGACGTCATCGCATGTACCAGAAGTTCCGGGGTAACGTGCGTCAATCTCGTCGTGATCCGGGGCGGGCAACATCTGGGCGATCGCAACTTCTTTCCGCGCAACGCCGAGGACTGCGCGGACGACCAGGTGCTGGAGGCGTTCATGGCGCAGCACTATCTCCAACACGACGTTCCTTCGACGATCGTCGCGCGTTTGGCCGGCGTATGCCGCGACCTCGAGCGAATGCTGGGCGCGCGCGCAGGGCGGCCGGTGCGGATCCTCGGCTACCGGGGAGGCGCACGGCGCGCCTGGCTGGAAATGGCTGAGAAGAATGCGCAGCTCGGCGCGGAACAATCCGCCAACCTGCGCGCAAACCAGGACGCGCGTCTGAACGCCCTGAGGCAGGCGCTCGATCTGCCGGACTCGGCGCAGCGCCTCGAGTGTTTCGACGTGAGTCACACCATGGGCGAAGCAGCGGTCGCGTCGTGCGTGGTCTTCGACAACGGGGCGCTTCAGGGCGGAGAGTACCGGCGCTACAATATCAAACTCGCCGCGCCAGGAGACGACTATGCGGCGATGCGCGAAGTCCTGGCGCGCCGTTACCGCCGCACGATTTCCGGTGAGGGCAAAGTACCGGATCTGGTATTGATCGATGGCGGCATGGGACAGCTCAATATCGCGCGGGAAGTCCTGACCGAATTGGGCTTGAACGAGGTGGCGCTGGTGGCGGTTGCGAAGGGCGAAGAGCGGAAGCCGGGGATGGAACAATTGTTCCGCCCGTCATCCGATGCGCCGCTACGTCTGCCTGCGGACCACGGCGGGCTTCACCTCGTGCAGCAGATACGCGACGAGGCGCATCGCTTCGCCGTGGCGGGACACCGGCGTCGCCGCGCCAACCGGCGGACGACATCGTCGCTGGAGCATATCGCGGGCATCGGCGCCAGGAGGCGGCAGCGTTTGCTTGCGCGCTTCGGGGGAATGCGCGGAATCGTCGCCGCGAGCATCGAAGATCTGGCACGGGTTCCGGGGATCAGTCGCGCGCTCGCCGAAAAGATACACCAGGAACTGCATTAAAGGGTACTGAAGCCCCGGTCATGCCATTCAACGTTCCCAATCTCGTGACCTGGATCAGGATCCTCCTGATCCCGCTGTTCGTCGGCATCTTTTACGTGTCGGTGCCCAGCCAGAATCTTCTCGCGACGATCATTTTCACCGTCGCCGCGGTGACCGACTGGCTCGACGGGTGGCTCGCGCGCAAACTCAACCAGGCCTCCGCGTTTGGCGCGTTTCTCGATCCGGTCGCCGACAAGCTCATGGTGGCTGCCGCGCTCATCACCCTGGTGCAGCTTGCCCGGGTCGATGCCGTCATTGCGCTCATCATCATCGGCCGCGAGATCGCGGTATCCGCCCTGCGCGAGTGGATGGCCAAGATCGGAGAGGCAAGAAGCGTGGCGGTGTCGTTCCTTGGCAAGATCAAGACCGTGTCGCAGATGATCGCGATTCCCCTGCTGCTGTACCACGACCGCATCGGCGCGTTCAGCACGCAACGGGTAGGCACATGGCTCATCTATATCGCGGCATTGCTGACCCTGGTGTCCATGGGCTTTTACCTCAAGGCGGCGCTGCCGCAAGCCTGGAAGCGCGCTGCCGGCAGTTGATCGGTCCGGGGGGTTACCCTATAATTTGCCTTTAAGTACGCGGGAATAGCTCAGTTGGTAGAGCGCAACCTTGCCAA
>JACQGN010000194.1 GCA_016199545.1 Betaproteobacteria bacterium
TGTCCCTCAAGGACAACTCGAGCCAGTTGTGGGATCAGGCCTCCTGGATCTGGGGCGCGACCTCGTATGCCACGAGCGTCCATCGCCGTCCCACGGTGTTTACCGACAATCCGCCCGTGGACGGCGGCATGGTGGAAAAAAGCCTGGGACGGGTCGCGCAAGCCCTCGCCAATGCCGTCTTTCAAAACATCGAGGCGATGCACCTGCGTGACGGCATCTTCGTGTCCGAGTGGACGCCGGAAAAACGCACCGGGGCGAGCGTGACGATGCGCGATCTCGCCATGGCAGTGGCCGCATCGCGCGATATGGCCGAGAGCTGGAACCTGCTGGATAAGCATCCGGCCATCGCGAAGCGGGCGCGCAAGCTGGTGGAGGACAACGGCAGATTCCTGCTCAAGGTGCAGGGAGCCGACGGGTTTTTCCACGAGGCCTATTCCGTGCCGAGCGGCAAGCCCATCGGCGCCAGCAACCTCAGCGCGCCGAATTGGGCCGGGATACGCGCGTTGCTGGCCGCCTACTTCACCACCGAGGACGAGGCCTTTCTCGGCGCAGCGCGCAAGACGTTCAATCTGCTGAACGAGAAGTACTGGGTCGAAGCGCAGGGTGTGTATCGCAGCCGTCTCGGCGAGGACACGGCGGTGGTAACGCCGTACGAGGTCGGCATCGCGATGGCCGCCATGCGCGAGATGATGTTTGCCACCCCCACCCACCGGGTGGACCCGCAGATCGAGCGGTTTACGCGCTGGTGGACCCAAACCGTGAATCAAAGCGGAGCGATGCAATCGGAATCCGAGCGCACCGGAGAGATCTATACCGGCTTCATCACCGGCGACGATGACGGCGACGGCGTTCCCTATGCCAGCAAGGTCGGGATCGCCCCTCTGATGGCGGGCCAAGTGGTGATCAACGTCGGCGGGCCGGGCAACAAGGCCTTCGCCGACATCAAGGGGGAACTGCATAATCCCAGCCGCTTCAACACCGTGCGCATGCGCTACCAACCCCGGTCCAAAGACGAGCAACTCGCCATCCTGCTGCCGCTCAAGGATACGCAGGAAAAGGGCTTGGTGAAGCGGCAGCCGATGGAACGGGCCGACGGCACGATCATTCCATTGCGGCCCTCCAAGCCGATCCGGGTGGGCCTGGGCACTGTAGTTAATCTCAGCGGACGGCAGATGTTTGAAGCCAACTGCGCCGCTTGTCATGGGCAATTCGGCGAGGGGATCGATGGCCTGTCGCTGGCGGAGGACATCGAGCGCACTCACGATGCCATGTTCAAGATCGTGAACACCGGGCGTTTCGACAAGTTCATGCCGCCCTGGGGCGTCGGGAACGGGGACGGCTTCGGCGGGACCCTGACCAAGGCGGAGATCGACAAGATCGTCGAGTACGTGCAGAGCGACGAGTTCCGGCGCAACAATCATGCCCTCGAGCGGGGCGAAGTGGTTCCAGGTTCCCGGCCTCGCGACGTGTGGTTCTATCTGTCGCGGGAAAACGCCGCGGCCAAGGGCAAGAAGATCTCGGGCGCGGAGGACGCCAGGCGTTATTTCAAGCGGCACGTCGATCCGGCCAAAATCGAGATGCCGGTATGGATGAACGCACCGCGCATCAAGCCTGACGCGGAACTCACGCTCGAGGATCGAGAACCGCTGATGCGCCGTCTGGGCCTCATCCCGCCGACTGTCCCGGTGGCGCAAAAAGCGGATTAGTTCAACCATGGAGCCATCGATGATCGCATTCAAAAAAGGCCCTCTGCTGAAGTGGTGGGGCGCCGTGCTCGTGCTGGGCTGCGTCCATGCCCCGCTTGCCGCGGCCGGTCCGGCGCAAGGCAAGCAGCTGTTTGAAGCAAAGAACTGCGGCGCCTGTCATCAAATGTCGGGGCCCGTAGAAGCGGTGCCCGTCGCCCAGCGTTCCAAGATCAAGGGGCCGCCGCTTTGGTTCGCGGGCAGCAAATTCAAAAATGAATGGTTGATCGCCTGGCTGGAAAAACCCACGGCGCTCTATCGCGTAAAGTACGGCACCTTGGAGCAAGGCGCCAACTCCCATCCCGCCCTATCCAAGGCGGATGCCCAGGAGGTCGGCGCCTATTTGATGAGCTTGACCGATCCCGCGCTGAAAGCGGGCGCCGTGACTGCCGAAAAATTGAATCGCCGCAAGATGCTCGAGGCGGAGAAGCTGTTTACCAAGAAACAGGTCTGTTTTGGTTGTCACCAGTATGCGTCCAAGCAGGGCGACATCGGCGGATTCAGCGGGCCCTCTCTGGTGGGAGCGGGTAACCGATTGCAAGCGGACTGGGTCCACGCCTTGCTGAAGGACAATGTTCGGTACTATCCCAACGCCCGCATGCCGGTATATGGCAATCAGGCGTTTGAAGCGTTTACTGATGAGGAACTCAAGCTCCTCAGCCAGTACATCGGTAATCTGTAGGAGCAATGGGTATGGCCCTAACTAGAAACAATCTGAAAACTTCTGCGCTGCTTGCGGTCCTCGTGCTCGTTGCGCCGGCGAGTGGCCTGGCCGCTTCTGCCAAGGAGAATTTCGAATGGTATTGCGTGCAATGCCATGGCTCGGACGGAACCGGAAAGGGGATCAATTCGGTAAAGGAACTTCCGGTCGGTCCCATGGACCTTTCCAATCCGAAGGAAATGAAGAAGTTCACCGGCGAGCAGATTATCCAGACCCTGACCCGCGGCGGCCCGGTCAATACCCTGGATTCCCTCATGCCCCCCTGGGGCAACCGGCTGGCCAAGGACGAGATCAAGGCGCTCATGCAATACGTGCGCTCCCTGTGCAAGGGTACCGACTGTCCGAAGTAACCCGTGTCAGGCTGAAAATCTCCACCTGAGCAAACTCGCGTTCGTGCCCCGGAGGACCCGGCGACGGCGTGGACATCGCGGGGCGGCATATCAACCAGAAGCTCGTGGAGGGGGCGAATCAGCGGATCGACAACCGCGCCGGAGGCGGGACGTAACCGGCTCTACGTGTTTGAGCCGGAGCCATCCTTGCTGTAACCGCGGGGCGTCAATTGTTGCGCGGCGCCGGTCAGCGGGGCGCGGCCGCGGGGTTGACGGCAGCCGGTACGGCGGGCGCGGTCTGACGTTCACCGGGTGCCTGGAGCGCCGGGGCCAGTTCTAGCGCCGGGGCCAGTTCTTGACCTTGCATCAAGGACCGGAAGAGCGGGAGGTCGGGTGAGCGGGCGGGGGAAAGAGCAGGATTCGGGATTCAGCGATCAGCATTCAACATTCAGCGCTCAGTGCCAAACCCCACTTCCGACCTCCCGATTTCACGATCTCCACGCTGCATAGGGCGGGCAGCGAGCTTGTGTAGCTACGCCGCAATTCGCTCGACGTGCGCAAGGTCCTTCGCGATGATCTTTCGCGCTTCCTCCACATCGTAATCCGCCTGCAGTCGGAGCCAGAACCCGCGAATTTGTCAGTTGCGCTCGCGGCGCGCTTTACCGGATGACCCCAAGCAAGCCCTCAGAGCTGCCGACCTTTGGCAGGTTGGCCCGCAAGCAAGAAGGTCTTGGGGTATTTTCCTTCGCCGCAAATTTTGAACGAACCGAAGTCCTTGTACCAAAGCCCGTCGGGGGCATCGGGATCGGATTCCCTCCACGTTCTGAGCTTGTAAAGGTCTTCCGCGGTGATCTTGCGTTCGCGCAGCCGGTCAAACAGATGGTCGCGGAGCGCAGGAGGCAGTCCGCTCCACTGGATCCTGGGCATTACTCGCCAAAGGTCATGCGGGCCAGCTCCTCCTTGAGACGTTTCTGATCTTCCGCATCGCGGGAATGTGCCAGACGGTCGGCCAGCTCGAAGAAGCGTTTCCTTTCCTGCTCCCGGGCTTCGATACCGGACTCGATGAGCTCAACAATGATGCGGTTGGCGCTCGTGCTGCTGGTCTTCGCCAGGGATTTCACCCGGCGGGCGACGCGCGCTGGGAGGCTTACGCTCTGACGGACGGTCTTTTCGGCGATCGACATGGGATCAGGATACACCATTTTGCACCAGAATGCACCAGAAATGTTGGCGGCGGCGTGAATTTCGTCTGAATTGGCCGGTTTGGAATTCATGGCAGGAA
>JACQGN010000195.1 GCA_016199545.1 Betaproteobacteria bacterium
AGTGATCAGTGAGCAGTGAGCAGTGAGCAGTGAGCAGTGAGCAGTGAGCAGTGAGCAGTGAGCAGTGAGCAGTGAGCGGTGGGCGGCAAGACCAAAACGTTCCTGACTGCTGACTGCTCACTGATTTCCTGAATCTTGGCGTCTTGGCGGTTCAGTCATTTTCATCCGGCTACGGAACGGGTCACATGGCGCGCGTCACGCTGATCGACGACGAGTAGAACGATGTGGTACGCGACCTGCGGCCGGATGATCCGCCGCTTGCCTCAGGTCGAGCGGGCGCGGCTCCTGAGGTATTGCGCCACGCCCGGCAGGATCGACAGTATCACGATGCCGGCGATCACCAGAGTCAGGTTCTGCTTCACGAGCGGGACGTTGCCGAAGTAATAGCCGGAGTACGTAAGCGAACTGATCCACAGCACGCTGCCCGAAAAACTGTAGAACAGAAATCGCCCGTAGTTCATGCGCCCGACGCCGGCGACGAAGGGCGCGAACGTGCGCACGATCGGCATGAAGCGCGCGATGACGATGGTCTGGGCGCCGTACTTCTCGTAGAAGCGCCGGGTGCGCTCGAGGTGGGCCGGGTTGAACGCCCACGATTCCTTACGCCTGAAAACGCGCGGGCCGGCGAAACGCCCGATCCAGTAATTGGTGTTGTCCCCCAGAAACGACGCAGTCGCGAGCACTGCGAACAGGCTGTGCACGTACATGCTGCCCGTCGCGGCGAGCGTGCCGGCCACGAACAGCAGGGAATCGCCGGGCAGGAACGGGGTGACGACCAAGCCGGTCTCGCAGAAGATGATGAGGAACAGGATCAGGTAGATCCACGTCCCGTAATTCTCCACCACCCATAGCAGGTGGCGGTCGAGGTGCAGCGTGAGGTTGGCGAGTGTGGTGAGCCACTCCACCCGGTCACCCTAGGAGTGTGTCGGACTTGGCGCCGACACACTCCTTACGCAAAACCGCCCGCAGGCAAACGGCACAATTGGATTCGGAATACATGAATTCGACCCTGCTCGTATCCTTCTTGGTGGCCAAGACAGGCCTTTTCACCAAGCCTTGTTGCAAGCCTGCGGGCGGTTTTGCAATAAGAGTTTGTCGGTTCGAGATCCGACAAACTCTTATCCTAGACTGCCGCTCCCGCGGCCTTCTTGTCAGCGTCGGGTTTGATCATATCCTCGCGCGAGACGCCGAGCCACATCACGATCGGGGCCGCCACCAGCACGGAAGAGTAGATGCCGAAGAGTATGCCGATCGTCAGTGCGAGCGAGAAATAGAACAGGGCCTCGCCACCGAAGATCAGCATAGCGCACACCATCATCTGGGTACACGCGTGGGTGATGATGGTGCGCGACATGGTCGAGGTGATCGCAGCGTCGATGATCTGCGGGACCGGCGTATGGCGGAAACGGCGGCTGCGGAAGTTCTCGCGCACCCGGTCGAACACCACCACCGATTCATTGACCGAGTAGCCGAGGATCGCCAGCACCGCGGCGAGCACCGGCAGCGAGAATTCCCACTGGAAGAGCGAGAAGAAGCCGACGATGATCACGGTATCGTGAAGATTGGCGATGATCGTCGCCACACCGAACTTCCATTCAAACCTGATAGCGAGGTAGGCGACGATGCCGAGCGACACGAAGAGCAGCGCCATGGCACCGTTCTCGAGCAGCTCGCGCCCTACCTGCGGGCCCACGAACTCGACGCGCTTCACCTCGACGGTCTTGTCTTCCTTCCTGAGCTCCTGCATCACCAGCTCCGAGAGCTTGGCACTGGTGAGTCCCTGCTTCACCGGCAGCCGGATCAGCACGTCGCGCGAGGTGCCGAAGTTTTGCACGCTCGCTTCGGTGAAACCCAGCTTCGCCATCGACTCGCGTATCTCGTCGAGATGGGCCGGTTGCGCGTAGGTGACCTCCATCACCGTGCCGCCGGTGAAGTCGACGCCGAGGTTGAGTCCGCGAATCGCAAGTGAGCCTACCGCGACCAGGAACGTGACGATCGATATCACGTTGAAGATCAACGCGTAGCGCATGAACGGGATATCGCGCTTGATTCTGAAGAATTCCATCTGTCATTCCAAGTTGAGTGAAACGTGAATGGTGAAAGGTGATCCCCCACCCTAACCCTCCCCCGGTAGCGGGGGAGGGCATCATTTCACGTTTCACGTTTCACTTTTCACGCTTGTCCTTGTCGTCCGGCTTCCACACCTGGCCGATGGAAACGTGTTCGAGCCTGCGACGGCGGCCGTAATGCACATTCGCCAAGGCCCGGGATACCACCACCGCACTGAATTGCGAGGTGAGTATCCCCAGGCACAGCACCACCGCGAAGCCCTTGACCGGTCCGGAACCCAGGATGAACAGGAAGACCCCGGCAATCAGGGTCGTCAGGTTCGAGTCGAAAATCGTATTCCATGCGCGATCGTAACCCGCGTGGATTGCCGCCTGCGGGGTGTTGCCGACTCTCAGCTCCTCGCGTATGCGCTCGTTGATGAGCACGTTGGCGTCGATCGCCATGCCGATGGTGAGCGCGATGCCGGCCATGCCGGGCAGCGTGAGAGTCGCCTGAAGCATCGAGAGCAGCGCAACGAGGAACAGCACGTTCGCGGCGAGCGCGACGATCGAGAACACGCCGAACATCATGTAATAGGCGGCCATGAAGACGGCGATCGCGGCAAATCCGTACCAGGTCGACTGGAAACCGATGCGGATGTTCTCCGCGCCGAGCGAAGGACCGACCGTGCGTTCCTCGATGATCTCCATGGGCGCTGCGAGTGCGCCCGCGCGCAGCAGCAATGCCAGGTCCTTGGTCTCCTCGGTGCTGCGAAAACCCGTGATCTGGAACCGCGCGCCCAGTTCCGACTGGATGACCGGCGCCGTGAGGACCTCGGGCTTGCCGCGGTCTATGAGCAGAATGGCCATGCGGCGCTTGACCGCCTCGCGCGTCACCTGCTGGAAAATGCGCGCCCCCTGGCCATCCAGCGTGACGCTGACGATGGGGCGATTGTCAGTCTGGTCGAACCCGGGCGAGGCGTCGGTCAGGCGCTCCCCGGTGATGACGATCTGCTTGCTGAGCAGTATCGCCTCCTTGGCTCCCTCACGCTGCACGTAGTGCAGCTCGGTGCCGAACGGAACCTGCCCCGCGATCGCCTGCTCCATCTTCTGGGGATCGTAATTGCGCGAGCCTGCATCCCCGGCATGCGCCTCGACCATGCGGATCTCGAGCGTGGCGGTGCGGCCCAGAATATCCTTGGCCTTGGCGGTGTCCTGCACGCCGGGAAGCTGCACCACGACGCGGTCCGAGCCCTGCTGTTGAATGATCGGCTCGGCGACGCCCAGCTCGTTGACGCGGTTGCGCAGCGTCGTGATGTTCTGCTCCAGCGCGAACTTCTGGGTCGCGCTCCGCGCCTCGGGCTTGAGCGTCGCGGTCAGGCGAAACTCGCCCGCTTCATCCTGCGCCCGTAACTCCAGGTCCGGCATCGCCTTGGCGATTTCGGCCATCGCCTTTTCGCGCATCGCCGCCTCGCGGAAACGCACCGAGATGACGTCGTCGGCGCGCGTCACTCCGGCATGCTGGATGCGCTTGTCGCGCAGCGCGCCGCGGATATCGCCGGCGAACGACTCGATCTTCTTGGTGAGCGCCGCCGTCATGTCGACTTGCAACAGGAAGTGCACGCCCCCGCGCAGGTCCAGGCCGAGATACATGGGCAGCGCCCCGAGAGAGGCCAGCCAGCGCGGACTGTTCGACAGAAGATTGAGCGCGACGACGTAGTCCTCGCCGAGCTTCGCCTGCAGCAGGTCCTTGGCCTTCAACTGCTCGTCGGTGGTGCGAAAACGAACCTTGACGCTGGCCTGGTCGAGGAACACGCCGTCGGGAGGAAGTTCGCCCTGCTTCAAGGACTCCTCGACCCGGTTCATGAGGCTCGCATCGGCACGGATGTTGGGCTTGAGCGGCGACACCTGTACCGCCGGCGCCTCGCCGAAAAGGTTCGGCAGCGTGTAGAGCAGGCCGGACGCGAGCGCGAGCAGGATGACGACGTACTTCCAGAGAGGGTAACGGTTCATTGTCTGCGGCGTGAAAAGTGAAACGTGAAATGTGAGACGTGAGTTCTTGGGCTGCCCGCCCGGGATCGGTCGCTACGTTTCACTTTTCACGTTTCACGTTTCACTCGATGTTCTTGATCGTGCCCTTGGGCAGCACAAGCTGCACCGAGGGCCGCTGCACCTGGATCTCGACGTTGGACGCCACCTCCAGCGTGACGTAGTTCTCGTTGATCCTGCTGATGCGGCCCAGGACGCCGCCCGCCGTCACCACTTCATCGCCTTTCTGCAGCGCCTCGATCATGCCCTTGTGCTCCTTCGCCCGCTTCATCTGCGGACGGATCATCAAGAAGTAGAGCACCACGAACATCACCACGATGAGCAGCATGCTTTCGATGCCGCCGCCGGGAGCTGCGCCGGCGCCCTGCGCCCATGCCTGGTTGATCAACACGCCTTCGCCTCCTCGTCCTTGATTCCGCCACGAACTGCCGGTGCGTTCAGAAAGCGTTGTATTTTAACACGATGCATCGTCTTTCCGCGCGAAATCCACGACCCACTGCTCAAGCCGCCGGAGTTCGATCGCGCGCCTCAGTTCATTCATCAGCTCCTGATAGTAATGCAGATTGTGCAGGGTGTTCAGGCGCGCGCCCAGTATCTCGTTCACCCGCTGCAGGTGATGGAGATAAGCACGCGTGAAGTTGCGACAGGTGTAACAGGCGCAGCGCTCATCGAGCGGCCCGGTGTCGTCCCGGTAACGGGCATTACGCAGCTTGATCACGCCGTCGCGGGTGAACACCCAGCCGTTGCGGGCGTTGCGGGTGGGTAGCACGCAGTCGAACATGTCCACGCCGGCGGCGACCGCTGTGATGATATCGTCCGGGGTGCCAACCCCCATCAGATACCGTGGCTGCGACGCGGGCAAGCGCGGCGCGGTATGCAGGAGCACGCGCATCATGTCGCTTTTCGCTTCTCCCACCGAGAGCCCGCCGATGGCGTAGCCGTCAAATCCGATCTGCGTCAGTCCGGCAAGCGAGGCGTCGCGCAGCGCTACATGCATGCCGCCCTGGACAATGCCGAACAACGCATTTGTGCTGCCCTCGTGCGCCCGCCTCGAGCGCTCCGCCCAGCGCAGCGAGAGCTCCATTGAGGCGCGCGCCTGTTCGTAGTCCGCGGGATACGGGGTGCACTCGTCGAACACCATGGCGATATCGGAGTTGAGCACGCGCTGGATGCGCATCGATTCCTCCGGCGTGAGAAACAACGGGTCGCCATTGACCGGGGATTGGAACTTCACGCCTTCCTCGCTCACCTTGCGCAGCGGGCCAAGGCTGTAGACCTGGAAGCCGCCGGAATCGCTGAGGATAGGGCCGTTCCAGCCCATGAAGCGGTGCAGCCCGCCATGCGCGGCGATGACCTCGATGCCCGGCCGCAGCCAGAGGTGGAAGGCGTTTCCGAGCACGATCTGCGCACCGAGTTCACGCAGTTCGGCCGGGCTCATCGCCTTCACCGTGCCGTACGTCCCCACGGGCATGAACGCGGGGGTGTCCACGGCACCATGGGCGAGGGTCAGCACGCCGCGGCGCGCATTGCCATCCGTCCCGAGCAGCTTGAAATCCACGATGGGCGGCTGCCGGTGATGGTGAGGATCGTTCATGTCCGCAGCGCCTCCAGAACCGCGCGCATGTCCGCCGGCATCGGTACCGGCCGGCGGGTCTGGCGGTCGCAGGTCACGTGTATGAAGTGGCCCTGGGCGGCGGCCCGAGGTTCCTCGTTACGAAAAATACCGATCTCGAACCGGACGCTGCTCGTGCCGAGATGGGCGACCCTCAGCCCGCAGTAAACCGTGTCGGGAAACGCGAGGGGGGAGAAATACCGGCAGCCGGTCTCCACCACCAGGCATATGACCGGGCACGCCTCCAGATCGAGCACGCCCCGCCGCATCATGAATTCATTCACCGCCGTGTCGAAAAATGAATAGTAGTGAACGTTGTTGACGTGCTGGTAGACGTCGTTGTCCATCCACCGCGTGGTGATCGACACGAAATGGGGATAGCAGTCACGTGCTTCGGGCTCTTGTCTCGCCACTCTGGTCTTCCTTCTCGTCAGCGCTCTTGCCTTTCGATCAGCATCGCGTCGCCGTAGCTGAAAAAGCGGTAGCCGCGTTCGATCGCATGGCGGTACGCGCGCTTGATGGTCTGCATGCCGGCAAACGCGCACACCAGCATCAGCAGCGTGGACTTCGGCAGGTGAAAGTTGGTAAGGAGCCGGTCGACGATCCGGAAGCGATACCCGGGAACGATGAAAAGCTTGGTCTCCCCGTATCCCGCCTGCAGTCTGCCGGCCGCGCCTGCCGTCTCCAGGGCGCGCAGGCTGGTAGTGCCGACCGCGATGACATTGCGTCCGCTTGCGCGCGCCTGCTCGATAGTCTCCACCGTGGACTGCGGGACGTCGAACCACTCGGCGTGCATCTCGTGCTCCGCCAGATCCTGCACCCGCACCGGCTGGAACGTGCCCGCACCCACGTGCAGCGTGACGCAGGCGACGCCGACGCCGCGTCCGCGCAGCGCCGCCAGCAGCGGCTCGTCGAAGTGCAGGCCCGCCGTCGGCGCGGCCACAGCGCCTGGCGCCCGTGCATACACGGTCTGATAGCGCGATTCATCCGCCGGCGACGCGGGGCGCACGATGTAAGGCGGCAGCGGCACGCTGCCATAGCGCTCGAGCAATGCGAAGAGGTCGGCGCAGTTCTCGAAGCGAAGCTTGAAGAACTCGCCGCGCCGCTCGACCACGGTGGCTTCGACACCGTCAGCGAACACCAGCGCACTTCCCTCGCGCGGCGGGTGGCTCGCGCTCACCTGCGCGAAAGCATGGTCACCAGTGAGCACGCGCTCGATCAGCACCTCGATCTTCCCGCCGGTCTTCTTGCGCCCGGCAAGGCGCGCCTTGATGACGCGCGTGTCGTTGAACACCATGACGTCGCCCGGGGAAACGAGGTCTACGACGTCCCGGAACCGCCGGTCCGCGGGCGCGCCGCCTGCGCCATCGACGCACAGCAGCCTGCTGTGCGAACGTTCCGCGACGGGCGACTGGGCGATCAGCTCAGGCGGCAGCTCGAAGTCGAAATCATCCAGGCGCATCGCTGCCATTATATGGAAAGTGTGACTCGTGATTCGTGGGCATGGCGCCCGGTGGCACGACGACCGGAGTTCTGCAGCCATTAAATTGTTGATACTTCAGGAATGCGGGATAATCCCGCATTCCTGCCGGGATGGCGGAATTGGTAGACGCAC
>JACQGN010000221.1 GCA_016199545.1 Betaproteobacteria bacterium
CCCGGCTCGGTCATGATCAACGTGCCCCACGCGCACCAGCGGGTGAACGCGCTCAATAAATATCTGCGCACCGAGTCCTCGCTGCCGAAGAAGCTCCAGGAGCTCGCGATGCTGGTCACTGCGCGCGAGATGGATTGCCAGTACATCTGGAACGCGCATGCGGCATCGGGGCGTGAGAGCGGCATCAGCAACGCGACGGTGGACGCGCTGAGGGATCGCAAGGAGCTGCCGAAGCTCCCCGACGACGAGAGTGCCGTCGTGCGTTTCGGGCAGGAATATTTCCGCACCCACCGTGTCAGTAAAGGGACATTCCAGGCCGTGCTCGAGCAACTCGGCAAGCAGGGAGCGGTCGAGCTGGGCCTCATGATGGGCAATTACAATGCCCTCGCGCTGCTCGTCAATTCCTTCGACGTCGACCTGCCGCCGGACAGAAAGGAACCGCTCTTGCCGGTATGAGCACAACTGTGCAGGTCACACGTGTCGGCGATTTCGAAGTGCGGCGCATCACCGAGTTCGAGGGGCCGTTCATCGCTCCCGGGGATTTCTTTCCCGATTTCAACGCCGAGGTGCTCCGCGCGAACCCCGATATGGCGGGACCGCGGTTGATCGACCCCGCCACCGGCAAGCTCGTTTTCAGCTTTCACTGCTTCATCGTCAAGACCGGGCATCACACGATCCTGATCGATTCCTGCCTCGGCAACGACAAGGAACGTCCGACCCGGCCGCAATTTCACCGACTGCGAACCCCGTTCCTCGCCGATCTCGCCAACGCTGGCGTCAGGGTCGAGGAGGTGGACTACGTGATGTGCACCCACCTGCACTGGGATCACGTCGGCTGGAACACCCGCCTTGAAAACGGACGCTGGGTGCCGACCTTTCCCAATGCGCGCTACATCATGGGCCGGCGCGAGTTCGAGCACTGGCGGGGCGTGCAGCAGCGGGGCGAGGAAACGCCGCACCGCCTTGCCTTCGAGGACAGCGTGCTGCCGGTCGTGCGAGCGGGACTATCGGTGCTGGTCGACGACGATTACGCGCTCGAAGACGGCTTATGGTTCGAAAGCGCCCCCGGCCACACGCCCGGCAATGTCGTGATCCATGCGCGCTCGCGAGATGACCGCGCCGTTTTTCTGGGCGACGTGCTGCATCACCAGCTCCAGCTCGCGAAACCGGAATGGTCGACGCTCGCCTGCACCGATCGTGAGCTCTCGCGCAGGACGCGCATGCGGCTCGTTGAAGAGTACGCCGAGCGCGGCACGCGGCTCCTCCCCGGGCACTTCCCAGCGCCGACGACCGGACGGATCGTCCGGCACGGCGGTGCGTACCGCTATGCGTTCGAGAATAAATAGTGCCAATCCCCGTGCGGTAACGCGGCACGTTGCGAGTGCCGCGGCAATCGGGCACAATACGTCTTACGACCGTTGAACGTTCAGGAGCGCCCCCATGGACACGTCGAAGGTTTCCAGCAAGTGGCAGGTCGTGATCCCTCGCCACGTACGCGAGGCCGAGCAGATTCGCGTCGGCAGCGAGGTGGCGTTCGAGCGCACGGCGGCAGGGATACTGCTGCGCCCCGTCGGCGCGGGTAAGCGCATTGGGCCGCAGGAGGGTTACGGCATCCTCAAGACACGGCGTCGGGCGGCGACGGAAGCGGATATCGCGCGCGCAGTGCGGGCGGCGGCCATGCGCAAGGCGCAAAAGCGCAGGACATCGCGATGATCGGCATCGACACCAGCATCGTGCTGCGCTATCTCCTGAAGGATGATCCGGCGTTGTCCCCGCGGGCGCTCGAAATCATTGCCGCGAACGACTGCTTCGTGACCCGCGCCGCACTGACCGAAGTGGTCTACACGCTGGAGAGCTATTACCGCAGCTCGCGTGCCGACATTGGCCGTGCGCTCGACGCCTTGCTCAGCCTGCAGCGTGTCTCAATCGAGGATCGCGCCGTAACCGAGCGGGCGGTGTCATGGTACAGAGAAGGAATGGATTTCGGCGATGCAATGATTGCCGCGTCCTCACATGGGTCGGTGCGCGTCGAGACCTTCGATCGTGATTTTGCCCGCCTCGCGCGCAAGCTCCGGACCGCACCCCCGGTCGAGTTCGCGGTCAAGTAGCCGTGTGACTAACGAAATGAACTCCCCTCTTGAGAAGGAGGGGAGTAACGAAAACCCGATTCATCTCGTCAGGCACTTCTATTTATAATCGACTGACGTTCAGGGAAGGGATTTGAAATCATGAGCGATACCGTTACACAGGCAAGTCAGGCGGCCATGCCGTCCGCGGTCGCGACGCGGCCAGCAGCCACGACGCCGGGCCGGCTCAAGGGAATCCTGTGCCTGGAGGATTTCGAAGCGCCGGCGCGCCGCTTTCTTCCGCGCCCCATCTTCGGCTACATCTCGGGCGGCGTGGAGACGAACGCATCGCTCGCCGGCAACCGCGCCGCCTTCGCCGAGTACAATTTCCTGCCGCGCGTTCTGGTCGGCACGCGGGCCCGCCATCAGAAGACGACGCTCTTCGGGCGCAGCTACGATCTGCCGTTCGGGTTTCCTCCGATGGGCGGCACTACGCTCGCCGCCTATATGGGCGACTCCGTCCTCGCCAAGGTCGCGGCGGAACTCAACACGGTCATGATCCAGAGCGGCGCGTCGCTGACGCCGATGGAGCGCGTCAGGGAAATCGGACCGACCGCGTGGTTCCAGGCGTACCTGCCCGGGGACCCCGAGATCATCACGCCGCTCGTGGAGCGGGCGCAACGGGCGGGTTTCGAAGTGCTCGTGCTCACGGTGGACGTGCAAGTGTCCGCGAACCGCGAGAACAACGTGCGCAGCGGCTACAGCTCGCCGCTGAAGCCCACTCCGCGGCTGGCATGGGACGGCATGCTGAGGCCGCGGTGGCTCCTCGGCACGTTTGGGCGCACGATTCTCAACCATGGGATGCCGCACCTGGAAAACATGGGGTTCCCCCGCATTCCGATACTTGGCTACGTCGAGCGCCCGCGCTGGGCGCGCGACGGGCTTTGCTGGGAGCACGTCGAGCTCATGCGAAGAATCTGGAAGGGCAAGCTCGTGTTGAAAGGCGTGCTCTCCAGGGAGGACGTCCGCATCGCGCGGGAGAGCGGCGTCGACGGCATCCTGGTGTCGAACCACGGTGGCCGCCAGCTCGACGGCACGGTTGCACCGCTGCGGATGCTTCCTGCCGTGGTTTCCGAAGCCGGCGGCATGGCCATTATGATGGACAGCGGGATCCGCCGGGGCACGGACGTGCTCAAGGCGCTCGCCCTGGGGGCGCAGTTCGTCTTCGTCGGACGGCCGTTCCTCTATGCGGCTGCGATCGCGGGCGAGGCCGGCGTGCGCCATGGCGCCAAACTCCTCCAGGAGGAAATCAGCCGCGACATGGCGATGCTCGGCATCTCGTCCGTTACCGAAATGAAGCGCGAACTCCTCGTTCCCAGCCACGGCCCAATTTAGAATCCGGTGCAGGAAGAATCTCCCTCCCATTCAAGGGGAGGTGCGCCGAAGCGAGGAGCAGGGGCCCCATTGTCGTTAATGGGGATGCGACCGCGGAGGCGCACATAAGCACGCGGAATTTCCGGCGCCTGCATCCCGCTATGGGGTCGCATCCAAGCATGATGCCGTTTGGAACCTGCTCCGCCCTCCGCGGGCGCGGGGTGGGGATGGGTTAATGATCGTCGATCCCCCACCCCCATCCTGGCCTTCCTCCTGAGGGGGAAGGAACTATTATCTATTTCGGGCGCAGGCCGGCGTCCCGCACCAACTTAGACACCGCTTCGAACTGGCCGTTCCGGATCTTGTCGTACTCCTCGGGCGTGCTCGGCGCTGTAACAAAACTGATGCTCTGAACCCGTTCCTTCACGTCAGGGAGATCGAAGATACGCGAGACCTCCTTGCTGAGCTGATTCAGGATGGGACGCGGCGTCCCTGCGGGCGCCAGCAATCCATGCGATGTTTCGGGCCGCTTGAACTCGGACATCGTCTCCCCCAGCGCCGGCACATCGGGCAATACCGGCGCACGCTGCGGGGAGGTCACCGCCAACGCCACCAGCTTCCCTTCCTTGATGAACGGCAGCGTCACGCCCATCGTCCCGACGTGATAGTGACTGCGTCCGGCCAGAACCTCGATCGTCGCGTCCGGCCCGCCCTTGAACGCCACGTGCACGACCTTGATACCCGCGATGAAGTTGAATCTTGCTCCGGTGAGATGGCTCGCGCTCCCGGTCGGGCTGGAGGCGAAGATGAGTTTGCCGGGCTGGCCCTTGGCGAGCGCGATGAAGTCCTTGACGGACTTGACGCCCAGCGCGGGTGAGGCGACCAGTATGTTCGTGCTGGTCCCGATATGAGCGGCGCCGGCAAAGTCCTTGAACGGGTCGTAGGGAACGCTGGGCTGCAGCGCCGGGCTGATTACAAAATTGGGCAGCGCATACAAGAGCGTGTGGCCGTCCGGCGCGGCCTTGGCGACCATGCTCGCCGCCAGTATGCCGCCCCCGCCCGGCCGATTGTCGATCACCACCGCCTGACCCCAGTTCTCGCTCATCTTGTGGCCGATCATGCGCGCCAAAGTGTCGGGCTGACCGCCGGCCGTGGTCGACACCACCAGACGGATCGGCTTGCTCGGGAACTTTTGCTGCGCCTGCACAAGAACCGGCGCCGCCGCGAACGCAGCAGCCGTCATGACCGCGATTGCCAACCTATGTCGAAATACAGTTTGCATAGCGCCTCCTCTGTTTCCGCGTAGTCTGTACCCTTTGCCGGGTGTCCGCAATCTTTCCCGCGCGCATTGACACGCCCCGGCAGCAGGTCTACGCTTTTCAGCCCTGCCATCACTTCCCGGGAGTACAGCATGAGCACGCATCTTAGCCCCGCGAACATCCATTCCCGCCTGAAGCATCCGGTCGTCGACGGCGACGGCCACTGGCTCGAATACGTCCCGGTCTTCAGCGAGAAGATGCGCAAGGCGGTCGGCGACAAGGCCGCCGACGGATTCCTCGCGGCGATGCAAACGACCACCGACGCGCTCAAGATGACGCAACAGGCGCGCGACGAGCGCCGCGTCGCCCTGCCCAATTTCTGGAACCGCCAGGCCGAGAACACTCTCGACCGGGCGACCGCGATGATGCCGAAAATGCTCTACGAGCGGCTCGACGAGATCGGTTCGGATTTCGCCGTGATCTACCCGACCGCCGGGTTGCGCCTGCCGCGCATCAAGGACGACGAAACGCGGCGCGCGGTCATTCGCGCCTACAACATCGTCTCGGCCGAGTATTTCCGCGGTCTCGAGGACCGTATGACGCCGGCGGCGATCATCCCGATGCACACGCCGGAAGAGGCGATCGCCGAACTGGAATTCGTCACGAAGCAGCTCGGTTCCAAGGTCGGCATGTTCGGCAGCGGCATGGCGCGCAAGGCGGCGGCGGACGGCGGCGAGTCCGTATGGTATGACGTGCTCGCGATCGACAGCCCGTACGATTACGACCCGGTGTGGGCGAAGTGCGTCGAGTTGAAGATCGCTCCGACCTTCCACAGCAGCTCCAGCGGCCAGGGCCTGCGCAACTCGCCGAGCAATTTCGTCTACAACCATATCGGACATTTCGCGGCGGCCGGCCACGCGGTCGCCAAGGCGATCTTCCTCGGCGGCGTGACGCGGCGCTTCCCCCAACTGCGTTTCGCCTTCCTCGAAGGCGGGGTCGGCTGGGGCTGCCAGCTCTTCGGCGACCTGATCGAGCACTGGGAGCGGCGCGGCGCACCGGCGTTGAAGCGCATGGACCCCGACAAGCTCGACCGCAAGCTGCTGCTGGACCTCGTCGAGAAGCACGGCTACGACGACATCGCCGCGGTGCTGCGCGCGCGCGACGGGTGGCCGGAACCCGGCGCCAGGAACCTGACCGGTAACCGCACCGAGCTCGACGACTTCGCTGCGTGCAAGATCACCCGCAAGGAGGATTGGGTCGAGCTTTTCGCCAAGCCGTACTATTTCGGCTGCGAGGCGGATGACCGGATGAACGCGACGGCGTTCGGCCGCGGTAACCCGTTCGGGTCGAAATTGAACGCGATCTACAGCTCCGATATCGGGCATTTCGATGTGATCGATTTCCGCGATCCGCTGCCGGAAGCCTATGAGCTGGTCGAGGACGGCCACATCACCGAGGATAATTTCCGCGACTTCGTGTTCGCCAACTCGGTGCGGCTGTGGGGCACGCAGAACCCCAATTTCTTCGACGGCACGGTTGTCGCCAGGGAAGCCGCTGCAGTATTGGCGGCGCAGACCCCGACGCCGGCCGTGGCGAAAGCCGCCTGACAGCACCGCGTTCGGGAAAAAGGGGACGCACACATTTTCGCTCCTCGAAAGAGAAGCGCAGCCTGCCCGCGTCCCGCTGAGGTCATGACCGACGAGACGACCCGACGATCCCCTGGAGAAATGATGATCTCTGAAAGTTCGCTGGTTTTCGATCCCACCTCACCCAGCCACAACGTGGCGCGGCAGGCAGCCGCGCCGCTCGGCAGCCTGAAAGGCAAGGTGGTCGGCTTCATCGATAATTCGAAACCGAATTTCGAGCATCTCGCCGCCGATCTGAATGCGCTGCTGGTGAGCCGCTACGGCGTGGCGCGCGTGGTGACGCACCGCAAGCGCAGCGCATCGATGAGCGCCGGCGCGGCGGTGCTCGACGACCTGGCGAAGGAGTGCGACCTGGTCATCACCGGGTCGGGCGACTGAGGCTCCTGCACGTCGTGGAGTGTCCACGACAGTGTCGAAATCTCGAAGCGGGGCCGCGCCGCGCTGACCATCTGCTCGACCGCCTTCGTTGGCCTCGGGCGGGCGCAGCAGGCCGCGCTCGGATCCCCCGATTTGCCGATCGCGGTGGTGCCGCATCCGTTCGGCACGCGCCGGCGCGACGACCTGCGCGGCATCGCCGGGGACGTGGTCGGCGAGGTCGTGCGGCTCGCTTGCGAGGGTGGTGGCACGACGCACGGCGCCGCGGTGGCGAAGCCCGTGCCGCGCGCGGAGTTGGTCGAGGCGCCGGGCGACCTCGAGGAGTTCAACCGCCTGTTCATGGAGCGGCGGTGGGGCGACGGCCTCACGCTGATGCCCCCGACCCGGGAGCGCGTTGCCCGCCTGCTCGAGCACACCGGCCGCGCGCCCGACGAGATGGTCTCGACCATCGCGCCGCGCTACGGCGCAGCGACGGTTGAGCGCATCGCGATCAACGCGGCGATGGCGGGGTGCCGGCCCGAGTATCTGCCCGTGCTGATCGCCGCGGCGGAAGCGCTCGGCGCGCCGGAGTTCCACCTGCAGGCGATTCAGACCACCACCAACCCATCGACAGTCTGGCTCGCGTTGAACGGCCCGATTGCAAAGCGGCTCAGCGTCAATAGCGGCGGCAACTGCCTCGGGCCCGGCGCGTGGGCGAATGGCACGCTGGGCCGCGCGGTGCGGCTCATGCTGCAGAATATCGGCGGGGGGCTCCCCGGCGACATGGACAAGGCGACGCAGGGCCAGGCGGCGAAGTGGACCATGTGCTGCGCCGAAAACGAGGAGGCGAGCCCGTGGGAGCCGCTCCACGTCGAGCGCGGCTTCGCGCGCGAGTCGAGCACGGTCACGGTGGTGGGCGCGCTCGGCACGTGGAGCATGAACATGACCGCGAAGGACGCCGACGACATCCTCGCGATGATTGCCGACACGATGCAGTATCCGGCGAGCAGCGACTATGTGTACGGCGGGGCGCCGTGGCTGATTCTCTCGCCGCAGCACGCGAACATCTTCAAGGACAGTGGGCTCGAGAAGATCGACGTCAAGCGCCGGTTGTGGGAGCAGTCGAAGTTACGCGCCGGCCGTGCGCGCGGCAGCGAGTTCGACCGCATGAAGACCGGGCGCCGCACGGAACTCGGGGAGGTCGGGCCGGATACCATGGTGCCGATCTCGGTGCGCCCCGAAGATATTACGCTGTTCGTTGCGGGAGGCGCGGGCAGCCATTCCGTGTTCGTGCCGGTGTCCGCGCACACGCGCTCGGTGACGCGCGAGATCCGGTTGAAGTAAGCGGCGGCAGCGCGGGCGCAAGTAATTCGAGAGGCAGCGAGAATGACACAAATCACGAACCCAAAACGTTCCTGGATGATCCTCCCCGCGCACGATCCCGAGGCGGTCATGCGCTGCCAGGAATTCAAGCCGGACGTTGCGGTGCTCGACCTCGAGTATTCGGTGCCGCCGAAATCCAGGGAACTCGCACGTTCGGGTCTGGCGGCGCTCGTCGGGAAGGTCGGCGAAAGTCAGGCCGGGGTCTTTGTCCGCGTTAAGCGGGACACAAGGTGGGCTGATGTCAGGGCGGCCATGTACCGCGGCATCAAGGGAATTGTTTTTCCGGGGCCGGAAGAATTCGGGGAAGTGACCGAGCTCGGGGAGCTCATCACGGCGCTGGAAAAGGAACGCGGCCTCGAGCCGGGGGCAACCGAACTTGTCCTGATGCTGGAATCGGCCAGGGGATTCTGGAATGCGGCTTCATTGGCGAAGGCCAGTCTGCGGGTCACCGCTCTGGGAGTCGGACGAATCGATCTCACCATGCAGCTCGGACCGGTGCCCCAGGGAGAGTTCCGGCTCTACCGCTTTCTCATGACGCGAGCGCTCATTGCCGCAAGGATGCTCGGCAAACAGCCGCTGGGCGCTTACTGGCGGCCCGGCTCGCGGGGCGGAGTCGCATCGAAGGAGAGCACTGCGAAAGCGGCGAGAGAGGGCAGGCTCATGGGCTTCACCGGGTGCTTCTGCGCGACGCCGGAACAAGTCGCTGCGGTGAATGAAGGTTTTGGATGAACGAGAAACCGATGCCAAAGTACATACGACGTTCGCTGATTTCCCTGTCGCTGGACGATCCGCAACTGGGAGAGAAGGCCTATGCCTCCTGGGCCGATGCGATCATCCTCGACTTCGTCAGAAAGCCGGGCACGGATTGGCAGAAAGAGTTGCTGGCGAGGATGCCGGCAGCGATAGGCGAGGCGGCTCGCGGCGGCGCCGAGGTTTTCGTCAGGGTCAACAGCGACACCGCCGCAGCCGAACTCGAAGCGACGGTGTTTTCGGGGATTGCCGGTGTCGTGCTGAAGGGGGTAAACGGGGCCGAGGACATCGCGAAAGCAAGCGAGCGCCTGGATGCGCTCGAAGAAAGCCGGGGCATCGCCGCCGGGTCGCTTGAAATCGACGTCGAGGTCAATACCGCCGCCGGGGTCTGGAATTCGCTGGAGATCGCCCGTGCGAGCCGGCGAATCGGCACCTTTACGGCAAACGAGCATGAGCTATGCAGAGACCTCGGGATGTTGCCCGAACCGGTGCTGGAATTCGAACCGCTCGAGTACATCAAATCCCAACTCATCACGGTTGCCACCTCCGTCGGTGGCCAGGCGCACGGCATGAGCTACCCCTTGAGTTTGACGCAGAAAAATGTCGGCGAAGAGGACTTGCGGAAGGCGGTCCGGCGTGCAAGAGACACAGGCTTCAAGGGGGCGGTCTGCCCGCATGCATCGTGGATCAAAGTCTGCAATGAGGGCTTCCGTCCGAGTGCCGAAGAGATTGCCTACTACCGGAAGGTCATAGAGGTTTTTGCCGAGGGGTTGAAGCGCGGGATGGCGTCCGTGCCGATCGACGGCAAGATGATCGACGTTCCGGTCGACCTGCGCGCGAAACTTTATCTCGAGTGGGCGAACCGCGCCCAGGCGCGCGACGAAGAAAAGGCAAAGGCGCATGCGAGACCCGCTTCATGAACTCCATCCTGTCGTTGCGAGGCACGCGCTTGCCGTGCCGAAGCAATCTCATGGCAAGCCATGCAGCCGCGGCGAGCCGCGAGATCGCTTCGTCGCCTTCCGCCTTCTCGCGATGACACACGACACAGGAATCTGAAGCATGAATAACAGAGTCGCTCGCTGCTCGATGTTCGTGACCCCCACCAATCCCCGCTTCATCGACAAGGCGTGGACCAGAGGAGGCGATGTCTACATTCTCGACATTGAGGATTCCATCGCTCCGGCAGAAAAGGAGAGATGCCGCTCGCTGATCCGCGAGTCGATACAGAAGGCAAGCAAGGGCGGGGCTTCCATCTACGTGCGGATCAACAAGCCCTTCGTGGATGCCGACCTCCCGTACGCGGTCTGGCCGGGAGTGGCGAGAATCATGCGGCCCAAGACGGAATCGGCGGCAGAAATGCAGCACGCCCATGAAATCATCTCCAGGCTGGAGAAGGAACGAGGCATTCCCGAGGGGGAAATCGAGCTCTCGCCCATGATCGAGTCCGCGCTGGGTGCGGTGAACATCCACGAAATCCTGACTGCGAATCCCAGAAAAATCTGGTCGCAGGGTGGGGGCGGCGGCTACGACATGGCGGTCAATCTGGGGATCGAGATGTTTGCGGATTTCGACCAGTACGCATTCCCGGTCGCCTACGTGGCGCTCGGGGCGATGTCGCTTGGAATCGAGGCGACCGGCGGCGTATTCGTCCCCAACCCGTCAGGGCGCGTCGATCAGAGCGACCAGGCGGTGAAGCAAGCCGAGGCGCTCCACGCGGCGGGGATCCACCACGCCGGGGCGCTTCATCCTGCCTTTATCCAGCCACTCGTATCAGGCCTCGCGCCGACCGAGGATGAAATAACGTGGGCGAACAGGGTCGTCGAGGAATACGACAGGCTCGCGGATGCCGGTGAATCGATCGGGACGCTCGACGGCAAGGTCATCGACAAATACGAGTACGAATTCGCCCGGGGGACGCTGGACTGGGCGGCTGCCTGCGCCGCCAAGGATCGTTACAAGGCGAGGGCATTGGCCCGTGCCCAGGCCGCCAACGTCTCGCGATGACAGGATCGGTGTCATTGCGAGCGAAGCGAAGCAATCTCGTGGCAAGCCACGCCACGCGTCCGCAGGCAACCGCGGCGAGCCGCGAGATCGCTTCGTCGGCGCGCCTCCTCGCGATGACAGGAAATGGAATCCTCGCGATGACAGGAAATGGAATCCTCGCGATGACCGGAAATGGAATCCTCGCGATGACCGGAAATGGCATACGCGCGATGACGGATAATCGACTTAGACTTACCTGGATCGAATTGCCATTATGACGATACGCTGCAAAGCCGCTGTCCTTCGCACGATCGGAGCGCCACGCCCCTACGCGCGGTCCAAGCCGTTGTCCATCGAGGAAATCACTCTCGCGCCGCCCAAGCCGGTCGAACTGCTGGTGCGCATCGCCGGCGCGGGGCTGTGCCACTCGGACCTGTCGGTGATCAACGGCGATCGTTCGCGCCCGGTGCCGCTGGCGCTGGGCCACGAAGGGTCCGGAGAGGTGGTCGAGGTCGGCTCGGCGATCGACGACGTGCGCGCGGGCGACCATGTGGTGTTCCAGTTCTCGGCGTCGTGCGGGCGCTGCCGGCGCTGTCTCGAGGGGCGGCCGCAGGTCTGTGAGCGCGCACGCGCGCCGAAGTCCGCCGGTGAGCTGATGGCGGGTGGCAGCCGCATCACCAGCCTCGACGGCGAGCGGATCGGCCATCATGGCGGCGTGTCCTGCATGTCCGAGTACGTGGTGGTCGATCGCGGCACCGTGGTCGTCGTCGATAAGGACATCCCGCTCGCGGATGCGGCGCTCTTCGGCTGCGCCGTCATGACCGGCGTGGGGGCCGTGATCAATACGGCGCGCATCCGCCCGGGAGACTCGGTCGCGATCCTGGGACTCGGCGGTGTGGGGCTCTCCGGCGTGCTCGGCGCGAGACTGGCCGGCGCCGAAACCATCATCGCGATCGACCGCGAGCCGGCGAGGCTGGAGGTCGCGCTCAGCGTCGGCGCCACGCATGCGGTATGCGCCCGGGATGCCGATTGCGTCGAACAGGTGCGCGATCTCACGGGCGGCGGCGTCGACTATGCCTTCGAATTGTCGGGCGGCACCGATGCGATGGCGACGGCTTATGGGGTCGTCCAGTACGGCGGCACCGTGGTGATCTGCGGCTTGCCGCCGGCGACTTCTTCCTTCAGCATCAACCAGTGCGATCTCGTCGGGCAGGAGAAGTCCATACGCGGCAGCTACATGGGATCGTGCGTGCCGGTGCGCGACATTCCAAGGTTCATGCGCCTCTACCAAGAGGGCCGCTTGCCGGTCAACCGCTTGATCGACGGCTACATTGGGTTTGACGGCGTGAACGCGGGTTTCGACAAGCTGCAGGACGTCAAAGCCATACGCCAGATACTCACGCCTCACGGGTGAAAAAGGGGTCGGGAGTTTTTTCCGCCCCTGGAAAAGACTCCCAACCCCTTTCCTCGCGCATGATTGCGCTCGGGCAGTTTATTGAATAGCATCACGCACTTGAGGTGGATGGTGGGAACCGCTACCACAATCCGGAATGTACGTCCACCCCAGTCCGTCACTTAACAATCGTAGGAGATGTTATTCATGGCAACCCCTTACAAGATTCTAATCATGGGCGCGTCTTACGGCTCGCTCCTGGGGACGAAACTGGCGCTCGCGGGCCATACGGTGAACCTGGTGTGCCTCCCTGCCGAGGCCGACCTGATCAACAGCGAAGGCGCCGTCGTGCGGCTGCCGGTCAAGGGGCGCGACGGGCTCGTCGAGATCAATTCCCAAAAGCTGCCGGGCAAGATGTCCGCTGGCGGCACCACCGCCTTCAAGCCCGCTGACTTCGACTTGGTGGCGCTCGCCATGCAGGAGCCGCAGTATCGTTCGCCCGGCGTGCGCGAGCTGCTCGATGCGGTGGCCAAGTCGAGAGTGCCGTGCATGTCGATCATGAACATGCCGCCGCTGCCGTACCTTAAGCGCATTCCAGGCATCAATGCCGAAGGCATCCGCGGGTGCTATACCGATCCCACGGTCTGGGACAGCTTCGATCCCGCGCTGATGACGCTGTGCAGTCCGGACCCACAGGCTTTCCGTCCGCCGGAGGACAAGGTCAACGTGCTGCAGGTGCGGCTGCCGACGAATTTCAAGTCGGCGCGGTTCGACTCGGACGCCCACACTGCCATTCTGCGCCGGCTGGAGGCCGACATCGAGGCGTCCCGCTTCGACACCGGCTCCGGGAAAATCGAGTTGCCGGTCAAGCTCAAGGTGCACGAGTCCGTCTTCGTGCCGCTCGCGAAATGGGCAATGTTGCTGGCGGGCAATTACCGTTGCGTGCAGAAGGACGGCATGCGCCCGATCAAGGAAGCCGTGCATTCCGATCCCGCGGCATCGCGGGCGGTTTACGACTGGGTGGTCAGGCTGTGCGTGTCCCTGGGCGCGGATGAGAAAGACCTGGTGCCGTTCGACAAGTACGCCAACGCGGCGCTGTCGCTCCTGACCCCGTCCTCCGCGGCGCGGGCGCTCGCCAATGGCGCGCCCAACATCGAGCGCGTGGATCGCCTGGTGCAGACCATCGCCGCGCAGAAGGGCATGCGCCTTGAGGCGATCGACCAGACTGTGACACTGGTCGACGGCTGGGTGGATGCCAATCGCCGGAAAGCCGCGTAGGTAGAAGGAGAGGAGCGTGGAACTGAAGTCCAGGTTGCAGGTATTCAATCAATCCACCGTGCCGGTGTCGCCGGGGGTCGTGGACGGGCTGACCATCAGGAAACTGGCGGGGGACGCGCACCATCCGAGCGAGCGGATCAGCGTGGGTCTCGCGACCTTCGCGCCCGGCACGCACGAGCATCTGCACTGGCACCTGATCGAGACCTTCCACTACATCGTCGCCGGCCACGGCATCGTGCGCGACATCGAAGGCAACAGCTACGACGTCGGTCCCGGAGACGTGGTGTACGGACCGCCGGGGATGCGGGGTGCGCATGAATGGGAGGTGAAAGAGACGCTGCAACTCCTCACCATCAAGGCCACCAACGCCCCCGAGCGGGCGATCCAGTTCAATATCGACCGCGCCACCATGGAGTCGAGGGCAGAACTCGGTTACCTCGTCGAGCGCGGCGCCGCCGACCTCAAGCAATCGTTCTACGAAACCTGAGCAGCATGCGGTTGATGGCCGCGAAGCTTTGCGGATCGTTGGCGATCCAGCGCAGGCGGTGCTTCTGGAACCGCACGCGAGTGTTCCACTCACTTTCCCGGACTGCCCGAAGCCGCGCTGGTCATAGCGCAGCGTGCGGAAGTCGCGCTGGAATGCCGGCAGCGTCTCGTCCCAGCTTTCGAGCGAGCCGCCCGGTTCATGCACGAAGACGGCAGTCTCGGCGCCTCGCCCGGCGACTTCGTAGCGCAGGTTGACGCCGTTGACCTCAATCCAGTCCATCGGCGCAGAAGCGGCAGGAGAGTCGCGTGCTACAGGGGCTTGATCTCTACCTTGCGGAACTTCACGATTCCCCGGCCCCACTGAAGCGCGATCGGCCCGCTGGCAAACTGGCTATCCCGCAAATAGACGGTGGGGTTCCCATTGAGTACGACCGTCAGTTCCGGGCCATCGGCCGTGATCTCATAGAGGTTCCACCTCCCGCCGGCCTTGGGCATCGGTTTGACCTGCGCAAGATGCACGATGCCCCCCGTGCCGTAGGACGGGTCTTTACGCTGGTCGAAGATATTCGCTTCGTAACACGTACGGTCGGTAATCTTCTTGGGATTGGCGCAGCGCATGAAAATGCCGCTGTTCGCGTCATGACTGGCCCAGAATTCGACTCTGAGCACAAAATTCTTGTAGGAAGCCTTCGACACCAGAAAGCTGCTGCCGGTATTATCGCTGCTGTCGGCCTGAACGACGCCGCTTAGCACCCGCCAGTTGGCATTGCCGACGCGGTTCCAGTTGTTGAGATTGGTGCCGTCGAACAGCGTGACCCACCCTTCGCTGCCTGGCCCTATATGTGTACAGCCGACAACGGTAATCGCGATTGCAATCAGGCCTGCGGTGATACCGGACACACTCTTCATGAGGTTCTCCCCAGTGTTGACGACGATTGAGTGATCGCCAAGGTTGTAATGACCGCTCGGTGTGGAACAGGATAGGCTACGGAATACTGACCGTCAACACGCATGCGTTTCATCGGTCGACGCGGTATCTCCGGACCATTTCCGGATCGAGGACGAGATCGAAGCCGGGCCCCTGCGGCACCTCGATCACGCCGGTCCTGATCACCGACCGGTTCGCGAGCAGCCCGTGCTATACGGGGTCGCGCGGGCGGCGGGTAATCGCGTATCGTTTCTGCCGCCGGCGCCCGATCCGGTCAATGCGTGCCGGCGCGTTCCTTGATCGATACGCGCCAGTGAATGCGGTCTTCCTCCGGCGGATAGTCGCCCGCCGCCTTGTGGTACGAGCAGCGGTTGTCCCATATCACCACGTCACCTTTGCGCCACTGGTGCCGGTACTCGGTACCGGGCTGGATCATGTAGCCCGTCAGCTCGTCGATCAGCGCATCGCTTTCTTCCGGATCAAGACCCTCGATGCGCAGAATTTTGCCGGGATCGAAGTAGAGGGCCTTGCGCCCGGTCTCGGAATGGGTGCGGATGATCGGATGGAAGGCGGGGTTCTTGTTGCGGTCCTCGGGGTTGAGCAGGGCTGTCTTCTTGCGGCGCCCGCCATAGACGTAAGCGCCTTTTAGTGTACCTAGGCGCTGTTTGAGCCGTTCCGGCAGCGCGTCGTACGCCGCGTACATGCTGGCGAACAGCGTGTCGCCGCCGCGGCTCGGAATGGCAAGCGCGTAGAGCTGGGTCGCCTTGAATGGTTCCTGATCGTACGCGCCGTCGGTGTGCCAACCCTCGGCGCCGCGGCGATAGACCGCCATATCAAGCTGGCCGTCCGGGCGGAACTTGTTTACCCCGAGGAGAGTCACTTCGGGGCAGTCAGGATGGCGCGTGCTCTTCGACGGGTGCGGTTCCAGCCACCCAAAGCGCCGGCTGTAGTCCAGGAAATCCCCGATCTGGAGTTCCTGGCCCCGCACCACGAGAACGTTGCACTCCAGCCACGTTCGGTAGAGCGTGGTGAAAGTCGCATCGTCGAGCTTCCTGAGGTCGATCCCTTCCACTATCGTGCCGACCTGCGGCGTCATGCGGCGAATGTCGATCATCGTCGTTGTCCTCCCGGATGAGGATGAAACCTTGTAGCATCGTATCACCGGTCACAAACCTCTGACCACTTATCAGGAAAAAATGGAATGAAATCTCGAATCGATGCCGTACGCCGGCGTGTTCTTGCCGCAGGTGCCGGGGTGGCGCTGGCTGCCGCGCTCGCACGGTTTCCGCCTGCGGCCGGCGCGGCAGAAGAACCTCTGAGGACCCGTCCTATTCCACAGGGGAGCGAACAACTGCCCGTCATCGGCATCGGCACCGCGATCATCTTCGATTTCGAGAACGATCCGGTGCAGTTTGCCGAGCGCCGCCAGGTCATCCAGGCGCTGGTGGCGGGCGGCGGCCGGCTCATCGATACCGCCCATGCCTACGGACGCGCGGAGGACAGGCTGGGCGAAGTGGTCGCGGACCTGGGCGTGCGGGACAAGCTGTTCCTCGCCACCAAGTTCTCGTACCGGGCCGACCGCGCGGCGGCAACGGCATCGATGCAGGCTTCGCTACGGCGTCTCAAGACGAACCGCGTCGATCTCATGCAGGCGTGGAACGTTGGGGACGAGAACTTCGATTTCGGCCTCCTGCGCGAATGGAAAAAGCAGGGGCTATGCCGTTACGTCGGCATGACCACGAGTTCCCGGCGCCAATACGATGCGATCGGGAAAGTGCTGGCGCGCGAGAAACCCGATTTCTTCCAGGTGAATTACTCGCTCGGCGACCGCGAGGCCGAGGAGCGGCTGCTGCCAACCGCACGGGACGCCGGCGCAGCCGTGCTCGTCAATCTCCCGTTCGGACGAAACTCGCTTTTCCGGAGGGCGGGGAACAGGCTGCTGCCCGATTTCGCGGCCGAATTCGGCGCGACGACCTGGGCACAGTTCTTCCTCAAGTTCATCCTTTCGCATCCGGCGGTGACTGCGGTCATACCGGGCACCGACAAGCCGGCATACATGCTCGACAACCTGCAGGCCGGGCGCGGCGCCTTGCCGGACGCTGCGATGCGTAAGCGGATCGTTCAATACTGGGATGCGCTGGCGTAGAAGCGATTGAACTCGTGCACCCGGTCCGGAGGGCAGGGTGTAGTGCCACGCCACGCAGCTCCTAACCTCATTGCAGCGCCGGCGCCATTCGGTTACGTTTGAAATACGCGTGCCTGTCCCCGGGGCACGTGCAGGGAGAGACCTAACATGACTACAGCCACGCCGCGCTACGATCCGCGGGAGTTCAAGGCGTTGACCTTTCACGACGCGACGACCCGGTTTCGCGATGGCGCCGACACGCCGCGTGCATACCTTGAGCGCTGCATCGATACCATCGCCGCGCGCGAGCCCTTGGTGAAGGCGTTCGTCGTGTTGAACGAGGCCGGCGCACGCGCAGCCGCCGACGCCAGCACTGCCCGCTGGCGGGCGGGACGGCCGCTCTCCGCCATCGATGGCATGCCGGTCGCGGTCAAGGATCTGCTGGAGACCAGGGACATGCCGACAGAATTGGGCTGCGAAGCCTATCGCGGGAATTTCCCGAAGCGTGACAATGCCGCGGTTTGGGCGCTGCGCCAGGCGGGAGCCGTGGTATTCGGCAAGACCGTGACGGCCGAACTCGGCGGCACGCATCCGGGGCCGACAACCAACCCCTGGGACCCGGCGCGCACGCCCGGCGGTTCGTCATCCGGCTCCGCCGCCGCGATCGCTTCGCGCATGGTGCCCGCTGCACTTGGCACGCAGGTCGGTGGTTCCGTCATTCGCCCCGCCGCCTATTGCGGCAACGTCGCACTGAAACCGACGATGGGCGGCATCAACCGCGGCGAACGTCAGACGACGAGTATGAGCACCACCGGCGTCCACGCAGGATCGGTCGAGGACATGTGGCAGGTGGCGATCGAGATCACGCGCCGCGCGGGGGGCGATCCTGGCCGCCCCGGGCTGTTCGGCCCGCCGGCACCACCCGCTGCCGCGAAACCAGAGCGCCTGATCGTGCTGGAGACCGAGGGCTGGGCCGGGCTCGATGCTCCGAACAAGTTCGCATTCGAGACGCTGCTGGAGAGCCTGCAGCGCTCGGGGGTCACGCTGCTTCTCCGTGGTGATCATCCATGGATCGAGGCGCTGGAGCAGGGCGTTGCCAACGGCCGCGCGATCTGCAACGCGATCACCGGCTGGGAGAACCGCTGGTACCAGCGCAACCTGGTGGACCAGCATCCGGAGGGTGTGAGCGCCCGCCTCAAGGCGACGCTGGCGAGGGCCGAGATGATGAGCGTCGAGGATTACCGCGCCGCGTTGCTGAGGCGCGCAACGGCACAGCAGTGCCACGTGGCAGTCGCGCCCCTCGCTGACGCGGTGATCGGCCTCTCCTGTGCCGGGCCTGCGCCGCTGTGGCCCGGCGATGTCCCGGGCCAACCGCTGGCGCCGCGTCCGACCGGCGATTTCGTTTTCAATGCGCCGAGTTCGATGCTGTTTGCGCCGGCGATCACGCTGCCGCTGATGAGCGTGGGTGGCTTGCCGGTGGGCGTCCAAATGATGGGCCAGCAGCACGAGGATGCGCGCATGACCGCGATCGCCCGCTGGATGCTGGGCGCGGTCACGCCGGTCGTGGCACGCTGAAACACGTGTCGATCAGACCGGCGCGCTGCCGCCCACCGTTACCCGTTGCATGAGGCGGCGGTGCTGCGGCCACCGATAGTCGAAGGAAGCGAGATGTTGCACGGTGCAGTTGTCCCACATGAGGAGATCGTGCACCTGCCAGCGGTGCGTGTGCCGAAAGGGCGGTTCGACGATGCGCTCGGCAAGTTCCTCGATGAGCGCCAGCGCCTGGTCCGCTGCCATGCCTTCGATGCCAGCACATTCACCTTCGCTCACGTAGAGGCATTTGCGCGAGGTGTATGGGTGCGTGCGCACGACCGGGTGAATCACCGCCGGTTGCTCGTGGCGCAGCGCCTGGTCCCCTTGCCCCGTGCCGGTGCGCGCGCGGCGGCCTGCGACCTGGTGTATCGCCCTCAAGTTGGCAATCCGGCGCTGGGTTTCTGCCGGCAAGCTGTCGTGGGCGTCGGCGGCGCTTGCAAAATGAGTATCGCCCAGCGCCACGCCGTTCTCCATCGGAACTTCCAGCGCGTAGAGCAGCGTCGCGCGCGGCGGCCGTGCGGTGTACGACATGTCGGTGTGCCACACGCGCCCGGCGTCCGCGTGGCCGATGTCCCGGCCGTTCTCCCTGATGTTCGAGACGTACATGATCTCGGGGTGGCGCGGGTGCGCATAATGCGTGAGGAAGATCCGCTCCACCTCGCCGAAGCGCTGCGCGAACGCCACGAGTTGCGCTTCGTCCAGATGCTGCCGCGGGAACGAGATGACCGCGCGCGCGTTGAATGCAGTCTCGATGCGAGCGAAGTCCGCGGCCGACAACGGCTGTGTCAGGTCCGCGTCGTGAATTGTCGCTCCTATGACGTCGGGCGATGGCTCGATGCGCATGATGGCTACTCCAGGACGAAGTTGTCAGAATTCGTCGTGACCGTTTTGAGCTGTATCTCACGACGAGCAACAGACTCAAGTGCGCGGGGGCGCAACCGCGGCGAAACGTTCGATCAGCGTATAGATCACGCTGGTGTCCTGTTCGCCCAGCCCTGCGGCGAGCGCCGCCTGCTGGTAGCGCTGTGCGACGTTCGCGAAGCTTACCGGCACGTGGAGTTCCTTCGCGATGGTATTGAAGGTCTCGAGATCCTTGTTCATGAGCGCGACCTTGAAGCCCGGCTCGAAATTGCGCGGGATGAGGTTGCGCGGCGCCTTGGCGAGCGAGTTGCTGTTGCCGCTGCTCGCCTTGATGATTTCGTAGAGCATCGTGAGGTCCAGCCCCGCTTTTACGCCGACCGCCATGCCTTCCATCATCGCGAGTGAGTTGACCGAGCTCATCATGTTGTTGATGGCTTTCACGGTATTGCCGGCGCCCGCGGCGCCGACGTGATAGATGTTGGGCCCGATCGCACGCAGGATGGCGCGCACGCGCTCGAGCACCGCGCCGTCGCCGCCCGTCATGATGGCGAGCGTCGCGGCGCGGGCCCCGGTGACCCCGCCGCTGACCGGCGCTTCCAGATAATGGACACCGCGCGCCCGGGCGCGCGGCTCGATTTTGCGCGGCGTTGACGGCAGCACGCTGCTCAGGTCGACGAGCACGCTCCCGGGCTTTGCGAGTTCGACGAGACCGCCCGGTGCCAAGTACACCTCTTCGACTTCCGGCGAACCGGGCAGGGAGGTCAGCACGACTTCCGCGCTTTCGACCACCTGCTTCGCCGACGCGGCAGCCTGCGCGCCGCTGCGGACGAGGTTTTCCATCGTCTGCGGATTCCTGTCGAATACGCTCATGGGAAAGCCCGCCTTCAGGACGTTGACCGCCATCGGATTGCCCATGTTTCCGAGGCCGATGAATCCCACCGAGACCGACATGATGTGTCCTCCGCAGAGAATCGGACGCAGCATACTATGAAAGGGCGCAGCGGTTCGAACTGCCGGTCTGCTTTGACTTGCCGGACGGCGTCGCTGCTCTCACAATGTGCCGCTTATCAGCGGCACGGAGAGGTTCATGATGCGGACTTCGCGGGTCCCGGCGCTCGCTCCCTTCCGGGTGCGCAGCTTCCGCTTCCAGTGGCCCGCCGATCTGGCGACATCGTGGGCTTTCGAGATGGAGACGCTGATCCTCGGCTGGTACGTGCTGGTCGAGACTGGTTCCGTGTTCCTGCTCACGCTGTTCGCATCTTTGCAGCACATCGGCACGCTCATTGCGCCGATGTTCGGCGTGATGGGCGATCGTGTCGGCCACCGCAACGTGCTGTGCGCCATGCGCGCCGTCTACGCGACCTGCGCCGTCACCGTGATGACTCTGGCGTTCACCGGCATACTGACGCCCGTGCACGTGCTGGTCATCGCCGGGGTCATGGGACTGGTGCGCCCTTCGGATATCGGCATGCGCGCTGCATTGGTCGGCGCCACCATGCCGCCCGACCGCCTGATCGGCGCGATGAGCATCCAGCGCACCACCCAGGACACGGCGCGGATCGCCGGCGCATTGACCGGCGCGGGCGTCGTTGCCATGCTGGGCATCGGTCCGGCTTATGCGGTGGTCGCGAGCCTGTACGTAACCAGCATCGTGCTGACATTCAGAGGGGGCGGCGCGCGTGCCGTGCGCGTGCCCGGCGCTGCCACGGCGGGCGCGCCTGGGCGCGCCTCGCCGTGGCGCGATCTCCGGGAGGGTCTCGCCTATGTCTGGACGACGCCTCATCTGCTCGCCGTCATGTGCCTTGCCTTCGTGCTCAACATGACGGCGTTTCCGCAGCTTCACGGGCTGCTGCCGTACGTGGCGAAAGAGGTTTATCGCGCCGACCAGACCTGGCTCGGCTACATGGTCGCGGGCGCGGCCTTTGGCGCGCTGCTGGGGGCGATCGCGCTGAGCAGGCACGGTGGCGCCATTCATCAGGGGCGCATGACGATCATATTCTGCGCCGGCTGGTACGCGATGCTGCTGGTGTTCGCGCAATTGCAGCATCCGGTCGGCGGCATCGTGGTGCTCATCTTCGCCGGCTGCGCGCAGAGCCTGGGCCAGATTCCGATGATAACGCTGCTCCTGCGCGACTCCGACGAGCAGTTCCGCGGCCGCATCATGGGCATCAGGATGCTCGCGATCTACGGCAATCTGCCGGGCCTGCTGCTGGCCGGTCCGCTCATCACCCACTTCGGTTATCCGATTACCGGATTGGCCTATTGCACGTTCGGACTTGCTTTCACCGCGCTCATTGCCGTGCGCTGGCGCGCGCATCTCTGGCGCCTTGACGCGCCGGCCAACATGCGATGAACGACGGCGGCGCACCCGCGGGCGAGGAGACGTCCCTCTTCACGCGGCCTTTCATCCTGCTGTGCGTCGCGATGTTCCTCGGTTATGCCAATCAGTGGGTGTTGACGCCGGTGATCCCGCTCTACGTCGACGATCTGGGCGGCTCCGCTTTTCTCGCCGGCCTGGCGCTCCTTGCTTTCTCCGTGCCCAGCTTCACCGTTCGACCCTTTGTGGGCCGGGTCGCGGACAGATGGAACGCCGCGGGTGTGCTGGTTTCAATGATTAACGAGCCCCGTTTTTGAATTGTGTAACAATTTGCTTCCGGGTCAAAAGATCGCGCGAACTGAACGTTGTCGCACCTGCCCCGGCAACTGAACAACCGCATCTCGTCCGGCAGGCCCGAGTACTCGCCCGAGTTTGAGGACGACCGCCAACGGGTTCACGAAGAAGAAGCCCGTCGCAGGGGGCAGGAGTCCTGCCGGGAAAATCAGGATTGAGGCAGACGGTTCGCCGTTCCTACTTTCCGCGCAGCCGATACCAGGGATGCGGCTGTCCCGGCGCCTTGACGCGCAGCGTGTAGACCGACGTGTGCGCACAGCAGAATAACGTCCGCAGGTCCTCGCCGCCGAACGCGAAGTTCACCGACTGTTCGGGGTAAACGATCGTGCCGAGGCGCGTGCCGTCGGGCGCGAAGACCCAGATTCCGCCCGGTCCGGTGCAGAAGACGCGGCCTTCGCTATCGACCTTCAATCCGTCGGGTATGCCAGGCAGTTCGCCCGCATTCATATCGGCAAAGATGCGCCGCCGCACCATCCTGCCGGCCGCGTCGACCTCGAGCGCGTGGATGTATTTCGACGAACGGGTGTTGGCGACGTACAGCGTGCGCTCGTCCGGGGAGAACGCGAGGCCGTTGGGATACTCGCAATGCGCCAGCACGCCGATCGCGCCGTCGGGCGCCACGCGATAGACGCACGCCCCATCCCAGAGATTGTCGATGCCGGCAGGCGGCGGAACCTCGCGCTCGGCATACGGCACGCGCTTGTCCGGATCGGTGAAGTAAATGCTGCCGTCAGAGCGGCAGACCACGTCGTTGGGACGATTGAAGCGTCCGCCCATGAAACGCTCGACGAGCGGCTCGATCCTGCCGTCGGGGCTCACACGCACGACGCGCCGGCCGCCGCCTTCGCACATGATCAAACGCCCCTGCAGGTCGAAAGTCGTGCCGTTTCCCCCGGCGGTCTTCGTGACGAGTTCCGCCGCCTTGCCCGGCGTCAGCCGATACAGGCTGTTGTTGCGAATATCGACGAAGTAGTAATAGCCGTCTGGATGCCACAGCGGGCCTTCGGTGAAGGTGAAGCCGGTCGCAAGGCGCTCGGCCTGGGTCGTCTCGAGAATGTCGGGCAGGTTGTTGACGGCGGACATGATGTGTTCCTTTTTGTTGAGCTATTCCTCCCTCCCCCTCGATGGGGGAGGGTTAGGGTGGGGGTGCAAGGTTCGAGCGGCGATGTTCCTGTTCGTTGAGCCACTGTAAAGGGATGCCGCGCGCGGTGCAAGCCTGCTTCTCACCATCCCAGCACCGGAAGTTCGACGAAGGAGGGCGTGGCTTCGGCGTGGTGCACGGTGTTGGTCGCGACGCGAATGTCGGCTTCGGTGTCGTTCGCCAGCAACGGATTGCCGCTGTTGGTATTGCGGGCGTGGCGCGGGAAATTGCTGCTGGTCACGTCGACCTCGATGCGGTTGCCGGCGCGGAAGGTGTGGTGGAGGTGGGCAAGGTCAATAGTCACCCGGTAGACGCGATCCGGCGAGAGGTGCCGCGGTTCGGGCGACGAGTCCCGCAACATCGCGCGCACCACGCCGTCCATCAGCAGCATCGCGCGGCCGTCGGGATGCACCTCGATCAGCTTGGC
>JACQGN010000222.1 GCA_016199545.1 Betaproteobacteria bacterium
ATCTCTCGCCCATTCGGGTGCTCCTTGGAGGGCAAAATCGCTGGTCAATCCGGGGTACATTCAAAATCCGCGGGCGGTTTTGCTTTTAGCAGCCTGTTGGGCAGCTAAGCCCGACAGGCTGCTAGAACTTCAGGCCGAGTTGCTTCACCGACTGCTCAATCTCGGCATACTCGCGCGCAACGGCTGCCTTGAGCTCCGGCGGGGGTATCGGATCGACGCCTTCACTGCCACTGGCTGCGAGCCGTTTCTCCACCTCCGGAGAATTCATGCCCTGGCTGACGACACGATTGAGCGCCGCGATGATCGCGGGAGGCGTTCCCGCCGGCACCCAAAGATTGTAGCTATTCGTAATCGAGAAGCCGGGAAAACCCTGCTCGGCGACGGTCGGTAGATCAGGCAGCACCGGTATGCGCTTGAGGCCCAATGATGCCATAGCGCGCACCTTGCCGGTCTTCATGGCGGCGATCGCGGACATCGCGCTGGTGGCGGCCATATTGATCTCTCCACCCATCAGCGCGAGGATGGAAGGCGCGCTTCCTTTGTATGCGACATGCTTTAATTTGATGTCGGACAGCGTCGCAAACCGTTCCATGCCCAGATGGACCGTGCTTCCTACCCCGGAGCTTCCCGCGTAGGTCAATGGTTTGGCTGCCGAATGAGCGATCAGCTCCTTGACCGACTTGGCCGGCAGATTCGGATTGACGAGAAGAATGTACGGCTGGGAGGTCGTGCGCACAACGGGTTCAAACGTCTTGAGCACGTCGAAATCCACGCGCTTGGTCGCCCCTTGGAGCAGAAGCCCGAACCCGTTCTGGTACAACGTATACCCGTCGGGCGCCGCCTTGGCCGCGATCCCGCTCGCGATCACGCCGCCCCCGCCGGGCCGGGAGTCGACCACGACGTTCTGGCCCCAGCGCTCGCTCAACATCTTGCCCGTCAGACGTGCGACAAAGTCGGCGCCCGCGCCAGGCTGCACGCCAATGATGATGCGAAGCGGTCGAACCGGATAGCCGGCCGGTTTATCCTGCGCAAGTGCCACCGCGCTGTACGCGAGCACAGCCGGCGTCAGCCAACAAACTAACTTTCTGATCATCGTATTCATGGACAGTTCTCCTCAGAAGACCATCTTAGTCCGCGAGCTCAAGGAGCCACTGTCCCCTGTTTCTGGGGAATTTTTCCCTCAAGCTCATCCTCGATTCCACCGTATCTTGAGTACGGATTCGGCACCGATTTTCGATATTCCTCCGGCGGAACGTTACAGTAGACTTCAAACCGGTTTCCGTCGGGATCATAAAAGTAGACGCTTTTGGTGACACCGTGATATGTGGTGTACTCGATCTTTACACCCTTCTCCTTGAAAAGTCGATAGGCATCCTGGAGCTCGGCGAAACTGCCCAACTCGAAGGAGAGGTGTTGCATTCCCACATGGTCGGGAGTGGGCATGGCCGCGCCTTCCTTCGCCGGCATGATGGCGAGCATATGATGGTTGTCCGTGACGTCGGTACTGAAAAAAACCATCCCTCGCTCGTTTTGCGCAACGACAGGGAAACCCAGTATCTCCTCGAAGAAACGTCTTGAGCGTTCGACGTCTTTGACCCTCAGTACGAGATGCCCTACCCTTTTGATTCTAAACCCCATGGCCTTTCCTCCGGTTCCCTATCGAATGTTCGATCGCTATATACCATAGAAGCCGACAGCATTGTTGCGCAGCCCCCCTGCTTGCACCCCGGGTTGCCAGGCGGACGCCGGCCACTCACGCCGCCGCGACTCGTCCGGGCGGCCCGAGCGCCTTTTCGACCCTCGGCTTGACCTCGCCGATCATCCATTCCATCGAGCGCATCGCCGCCTTGTGCGGCGTGTTGCCGACCTTGAACGAAAAGCACACATGCACGGGCCGCGTCGCGTGGATCTCGGCGACGAGCTTTTCGGCGACCGTCTCGGCATCGCCGATCAGCAGATTGTCGTGGATGGTTTCGAGCGGCGGCTCATCGGGGAACGGCACATCGACCAGCACGGTACCCTGCATGACCTCCTGCCGGCGCCTCAAGCTCGACGCAAGCCGCGTCTGATAGCGCGCGTTCTCGGCAAAGCGTATCCCCTCCTCCCGGCTGTCGGTGATGTGGGCGAAGCGGTTGACGGTGATATGCGCCCGCGACAGGGGCGCATTTTCGGCAGCAAACGCGGCGACGATGTCGGCATACTGCTCGGCCAGCAATCTGGCGCCGCCGACCCGGCCCGACGACAGCACCCGATAGCCGTGCCGCGCGGCGGTGCGGAACATCGCCTGGGTATGGCCGGCGACGTAGATCGGCAGCGGATTTTGCACCGGGCGGGCCGGGATATGCGTTTCCGGCATCCGGTAGTGCTTGCCGTCGTAGCTGAAGAAATCCCGGCTGAAGGCCAGGTCGAGGATGTCGCAGACCTCGTTGGTCATTTCAAGATTCCGGGCGATGTCGACGCCGAACCGCTGGAATTCGTAGGGCTGGTAACCGGCGCCGATGCCGAGCATCAGCCGGCCATTCGACAGTGCGTCGGCAGTGGCGATTTCGGCGGCGAGCCGGACCGGATTGTACAAGGGCAACACAACGACCGCGGTGCCGAGCCGGATCTGTTTGGTGATCGAGGCGCAATGCGCCACCATCATCAAGGGCGACGCACACAGGCAATAATTCGAGAAATGGTGCTCGGCGAACCAGGCGATCGTGTAGCCTAGCTCGTCGGCGAGCCTGGTCTGCTCGGCGACCTCGCCAAACACCTGCGCCGCCGGCTTGTCCGCTTCGCGCGACCCCATCAGATTGAAGATCCCGAATTCCATCGCCTCATCCTCCCCATCAGACAGGAAATTCAACGCCGCTTCTTCGCTGTCCGGAACTATATCCCCGGACCGGCGAGGGAGCAATCGCACGGGTGTTTTCCGCGGCTCCGGGATCGAAATCCCAGCCTGACTTCGCATCCAGGGACGCTTCGTGTCAAAATTGCCGCATGTCCGAATTCCAGCAATGGGCGTTCCCCGAGTCGCTGCAACCGAAGGCCGACGAAACCCAGTTTGACCTCACGCGTGCGCTCGATGCGGTGGTGCTGGTGCGTGCGGAAGTCCCGGCCGATGGATACACCGCCCCCAACCTCGGTACCGAGCGTGGCGGTTACGGCGCGGTGATCCGCGAGGACGGCCTCGTGCTCACCATCGGCTACCTCATCAACGAGGCGTCGCAGATCTGGCTCACTACCAATCGCGGCACCGTCGTGGCCGGCCACCGGCTTGCCTATGACCAGGCGACAGGGTTCGGCCTGATCCAGCCCCTGGGCAGGCTGGATGCGCCGCACCTCCAGCGCGGTCTCGCATCCGACGTGAAGGTCGGTGACTCGGCATTTGTGATCGGCCACGGCGGCCTCGCCCACGCGCTCAAGACACGGGTAATCGGGAAACGTGAATTCGCGGGCTATTGGGAATACCTGCTCGACGAGGCGCTCTTCACCGCACCGGCACATCCGCAATGGGGCGGCGCCGCGCTGCTCAATGCACAGGGCGACCTGATCGGCATCGGTTCGCTGCTGGTGCAGCAAGAGGTGAACGGCGAAGCCGTCCACGTCAACATGTTCGTGCCGATCGACCTGCTCAACCCCATCCTCGATGCGATGCTGCAAACGGGCCGCAGCCCGCACCCGCCGCATCCGTGGCTGGGCATGTCCACGCAGGATCCGGAAGGCAAACTGGTGGTCGGCAAACTCTCGCCGGGCGGCCCGGCCCAGCGCAGCGGCATCCGGGTGGGCGACATGGTGCTGGGCGTTGGCGCGCTGCGTGTGCACGGGCTCGCCGAATTGTTCCGGGCCGTGTGGCGGCTCGGTGCGGCCGGGGTTGACGTGCCGCTCACCCTCTCGCGCGCCGGTGATGTGCTTCACATCACGGTCAAGTCGGCCGACCGCAATGATTTTCTGAAAAAGCCGATGCTGCATTGAGGTTCGGAGCCGCCGTGACATCCGCCAGGGTGGATCGGCTCGGCCCCATGTCGAACGAGAGTTCTACAGCGCGAATGCGGCATGCTCACTCGCGGCTTTGCCGGCCCCTGCTCGTACGCGGACATGACGCACGACTCTGGACGGGAGAAGGCCGTGCCTGTCATCGATCCCTAAGGAAGCGGTGAGACACTCGAATCGACCCAGCCGGGACTGGCGGGCCAGCCTGCCTTTCTTCTACGGCTGGCTCATCGTGGCCGGCAGCGTGG
>JACQGN010000197.1 GCA_016199545.1 Betaproteobacteria bacterium
TCCTGGATGAGCTTGTTCCACTCCTTTATCTCGGAGTGGATGAACGCAGTGAAATCCTTGGGAGTATTGGCGACCGCGACCATGCCATCATCCGCGAGCCGTCTCACGGCTTCGGGATCTTTCAGAACCTTGACCATCGCCTGATAAACGTGGGCGATGATGGGCTCGGGCACCGCCGCTTGAGCAAACATCCCGGTCCAGGCCCCTTTGTCGTAGCCGGGCACCCCGGACTCATCGATGGTCGGCAGATCCGGCACGGCCGGTGATCGTTGCTTGGTGGTGACCGCAAGCGCGCGCACCTGGCCCGATCTCCTGAAGGGCTTTGAGGACAGAATGCCCATCATCGACACCTGTATTTCGCCGGTGATGAGGGCGATCAGAGTCGGGCCGCCTCCTTTATACGGTACCGCCGTCATTTTGATCTTGGCCATGTATTTGAACAGTTCGGTGGTCATGTGCAGGTTGCTGCCGATCCCGGCATGGCCGTGAAAAATTTCCTTGGGGCGTTGGCGGGCCAGTGCGATCAGTTCCTTGACGCTCGTCACCGGCATCGAGGGATGCACACCCAGGATCACCGGCTGCTGCGCGAGCATCGTGAGGGGTTTGAAATCCTTGATCGCATCGTAGGGCAGATCCTTCTTGTAGAGGCCCGGGGCGAAGGTGTAGCTCGCGGACGTGACGAGCAACGTGTAGCCGTCCGGGGCTGCCCGCGCAGCCAGCGTGACGCCGATGGTGCCGCCCGCGCCTACTCGATTGTCGATGATTATGCCGACACCGAGTGCTTTCTCGAGGCTGGGCTGTATGGCGCGGCTCAGGAGATCCGTGCCGCCTCCCGGAGAAAACGGAATCAGGATCCGGATCGACTTTTCGGGATAGCCGGCGGCAAGGGCTGATGGCGCGGGCAGCGTGGTCAGAGCGGCGAACAGCGAAACACAAGCGATGCGGAACATGGTTTACTCCTCCTCGTTGGCGCGCCGCCCATCCCGAGGCCGGACTGGCCGCGGGCACAGCGACACTATGTGGATTCCACATGGTGAACGATAATCCCGCGCTAAACTCTTTGCAAGGGGCAAGAACGGGATCAGACTCCACAAAGTTACTGGACGATCTGGCGAAAACCCTGGTGTTGGAACCGCTATCGGCGTCCGGCTTCGCGTACGACCACTACGAGCAGGGGATCCGGTGGCATGCAGCTTCCTCCGGGCTCAGAACGGTGGACGCGCTCCGGCAAGGGAGCTTCTGGTAGCGATGGGCGTGTCGCGAGTGGCCGAATATCTCAAGACCAACCTTGTAGAAGGTTTTCGGACATCTCCGCGTCGAGCACCGCTCGAAACGTGGGCATTGGTCCCGTTCTACGCAGCGCTGTCGTTGGCTATCGGCTTCGGCTCTGGACTGCTTCGTGTCGAGTTCATCTCGGCAAAGCTGGCGCCGCTCTTGCTCGTTACGCTGTTCGTTTTCCCGTCGCTGCTCGAAGAGGCATTCTTTCGGGGCGTTCTCATTCCGCGAAAGACCAGCGAGCGCGGCGCCGCGCGAAGTATGCTGGCCATCGGCTGGAGCACGCTCCTGTTCGTCGCGTGGCACCCTCTCAATGCGCTCACGATCAATCCCTCGGCTCCAGCGCTATTCCTCGATCCGGCTTTCCTTTTGATTTCAGCGGCGCTGGGCATCACGTGCGGATACAGCTACGTCGTGTCGAAGTCCCTGTGGGTGCCGGTATTGATCCACTGGGCGACTGTCGTCGTGTGGGTCTTTTTCCTCGGTGGCCGGAACCTGGTCCTGGAGCTATAGGTTCCTCGGGACGCATCCATACGCGACAACGACGTCGAAATCCTGCGCGTACTCCATACCTCCCGTCGCTGGCCGGACGACCTGTAGGAGTACCCTACGCCACGCGGATGACGATCTTGCCGACCTGCGCGTTCGATTCCATGTAGGCCTTGGCGGCCGGAAGCTGATCGAACGGAAAAACGCGGTCGATGACGGGAACGATGCGCCCGTCGTTGAACGCCGGCAGCAGATCGCGCACGAAGCCGCGCACCGACGCCGCCCGCCCCTCGGCATCCAGACGACTGTTGGAGACCCCGAATACGACGTGGCGGTTGGCGTGTAGGTCCTGGAGATCGATCTCGTTCCGGTAGACGCCGTCCACGTAGCCGACCGTGGCGAGCCGCCCGCCGAAGCCGAGTGCGCGCATGCACTCGGGAAACATCGACCCCCCGACGCAGTTGACGGCAAGATCGGCGCCGCGCCCTCCCGTGAGCTCTCGCACCTTCGCCGCGAAATCCGCGGCGCGCGTGCGGATGCCGGCATCGAGACCGATCACTTTCAGCCGGGCGAGTTTCTCATCTGAGCCCGAGGTGCCGATAACGCGGGCGCCCGCGAACTTGCCGGCCTGCACCGCCGCCACCCCGGTCGCCGACGATGCGCCGGTGATCAGCAGCCACTCGCCGCGCTTCAAATGCCCGTAGGGGAAGAGCGCGTCGTAGACCACCAGGAAGTTCACCGGAATCGCGGCCGCCTGCTCCCAAGCGAGATGCGCCGGCAGCGGCATCACCTGCCCCGCTTCCATCATGGCGTATTCAGCGAACGCGCCCCGCTCGCGCCCCAGCACACGGCCCATGACGCGGTCGCCCGGCCTGACCGCAATCACGCCTTCCCCCACGGCGTGCACCTCGCCCGCCGCCTCCGTGCCGCCGAGCTTCGCCGGCCCGCCGTGCATCACGCCGCCGGCGATCATCTCGCCGCGATTGAGTCCGGCGGCGCGCACCCGCACCACGATCTCGCCCGGCGGCGCCTGCGGCACGGGCACGTCGCGGAATTCAAGGACAGTTCTGCCGCCGGTCGTAACGATCCAGCACGATTTCATGAGCGCAAGCCCAACAGTCTGCTGAGGCTCATTCCCGTAACCATGATCGGTTCGTGCCAGCCTGTGCGTCGTGGCTAACGCATGGTGATCGCGAGCAGCGTTGCGCCCTGGGGAAAGCGCACCCGGCCGGCAGCCGAGCCGTCGAGCACCCGCACGAAATCCCACGCGCCGAGCGTCTCGCCGTCGATCACCGCGGCGCCCTCCACCACCAGGGCGGAATGGAGTTTTGGGTGCTCGCGCGCGACCAGCGTCGAGCCGGGCGCGTAACGCAGCGCCCGGAGGAGCAAGCGCCCGCAGCCGTGGTCGATGAGCGTCTTGATCTCGGCGCCCTGTTCCGGACCCGCCTGCCATGGGAGTTGGGCCTGCTGCACCAGGCGGTATTCCTTCTTGCCCGAGAGTTGCTCGACTTCACTGTGGAAGTAGCTCCCCTGGAACGCGCTCAGAAGCTGGCAGCCGTCCACGTAATGCAGCGGACCATGCGGTTCGTTGCTCGGCCCGAGCACCACATCGAGCGGCCCCAGCGTGAGCCCGTCCACGATCGCGCGTCCCTTGAGCACGGTGGTCGCGTGCGTGCCCCCGTGCACGTGGCGCGGCTCGGTGGACCCGACCGGGTAGTCGATCAACCGGATGCACAGGGAATTTTCCCTGTCGTCGCAGTACATGCCCGCGCGGCTCAGCCAGCCGTCCACGTTCTTGCGGTCCTCCCACGGAATCCCCGCCACCCGCACGATTTCAAATCCTGAATTCGCCACCATGATCTCTCCTTGACGGAACCGTGATTACCTCAAGTCGCCGTCGCATCCGGAACCGGCAACACCCGCGGCCAGTCGGCGAGGACCGATTCGAGATAAGACGTGAGCCGTGCCGGCTCGATGCGCGACGCGCCATATAACGCCGAGAGCTCAGCGGCGGGTTCGACCGGCACGCGCAGCGCATTGCAGAAGCGGTTCACCATGTTGGTCTCGGCGCACAAGCCGGTGAGTTCCACGATCTCCGCATCGTTGTAGTGGCGCTTCAATTCCCCGAAAACCGCGTCGTGGTGCTTCGCCGTATTTTGCGCCACGTGCTGGGCCCACACCAGAGCCGCACGCTCGCTCGCGGAGAAACGCGGGGAATTCACGCACTGAACAGCAGAGAGTTCCTCCATTCGATCGCCGGTGACCCCTTCCGCGTTCCCCACGGCGAGCGCATGCGCCAGCGTGTACGGGGCCGAGTTGATATGGCTGATCCGGGCGATCACCAGCACCTTCAGAGCCGCCGGCAGCACTCCCCCGCAGCCCGCGCGCTCGACCGCTACGAAAAACGGCAGCACGAGCTTGCCGACATGCGGAACGTGCGCCCAGACGCGCACTGCGTTCGGCACGCTGCCCAGCAGTCTCTCCGCGGCGGCGAAGAACCGCGCGGTGTCGCCCGTCGCCAATGCAGGATCAAGCAGCGGGACTCTGCAATCGGCTGGCGCGGTCGAGGTCGCGTCGGCGATCCGCTGGCGGCTCTCGCCGGTTAATCCTCCCTCATCCCCAGCCCTTCTCCCGGGGCAACGTGCGACCGTTGCCTCCCTCACCCCTAGCCCCTCTCCCGGGGGGAGAGGGGAACATTGTGGCACTGATGCGCGACAACGGGATGGCGAAGGGGGCTTCATGCTTCCCTCTCCCCCCGGGAGAGGGATTAAGGGTGAGGGAAACGCCCGCGGCCAATGTTCGACGAGCCGCGCGACGTAGGCTTTCAGGCGCTTTGGATCGGCGCGCACCGATTGCCGGATCTTGTCGACCTCGCCCTGCTCCTCGATCGGCAGGCGCATCGAGTCCTGGAAGCGGTTGGAAACCGCAAACAGACCGCACACACCGGTGAGTTCGACGAGTTCAGCATTGGAAAACTCACGCCGCACCTCGGCGAACACGTCCTCACGCTCGCCCGCGGTATTCCTGGCAACGTGTTCCGCCCACAGCACCGCGGCACGCTCCCGCGGAGTGAAATGCGGTGAATCGAGATAATCACCAAGGCTGATCGCGGCGACCTGCTCGTCTGTGATTCCGGCGGCTTGACCAAGCGCCGTGTTGTGGGCAATTCAGTAATTGCAGGAATTCGCGTGGCTCGTCTTGAGGACGGCCATTTCCTTGATCCGGCACGACAGCACGCCGCCCGCGCCCTCGCGCTGCAGCGGCGTGCCGGCGAGCAGGAAAAACTTGGCGATGTCCGGAACGTAGGCCCAGGTGCAGGCGGAATTCGGCACGCGGCCGCGGAACAGCGCCGTCGCCTCGAAGAACCGGGCAACATCACCAGTCGCGGTGCGTGGGTTCAGCAGCGGCACTCTCATGATGATTTACGACTCCCTTTCAGTTCATTGAAATGTGAAACGATGACATACTGGAGCGTTTCTCGGCAGACCCTTCATGCTCGAATTGGAGGCCAGATGCGGAGCGCGACGTTGGCCGAACCCGGCGCGTGCACGGTGTCGCGCACGACGTTGGTCGACCACTCCACCATCTCCGGATGCGGGCGCTCGTAGTGGACGAAATGGTCTTCTCGATCCTTCAGCGATGTGAACTCGTAGAAACACGCGTGCTTCGCCCAGCCGGCGACCGAAACCAGCTTCCGCACACGGATACAACCCGGCACCTTCTGCATGGACGGCATGCGCCAGCGCGCATACCACGCAGCGAGTTCTTCCTCTTCTTCGCAGGAGCGCACGTTGAAACTGCCGAGCTGGATGCAGGGGGCCGCCGGTATGCTGGCCGGGTCGTTTGCGTTCGCCTCCGGGCCGTAGACGCGGGATTCCTCGACCATGAGGTTCACGCGTTCGGCGAGCCGTTGCGTGAGCATTCTCCGGTCGCCCTCCGGCAGATTCGCGTGAAACTCGCGCGGACTCGGATTGCCGAGGGCGTAGGGTTCAGCCGCGCCGAACATCATGATGTAACGGTCTCCCTTCGGCACGCCCTTTGGATCCTTCTTGTGGCTGATGCGCCCGCCACCGCCCAGCGGCGTGAAGCTCCCCTTCGGTTGCGACGCGTAGTGCGCGCCCCACATCACTCCCCTGCGCGCGAGCACCTTCGGAATATAGACCTCATGCGCCCACGCGAGGCAGGCATCGCGGTCTTTCTCCGGCAGGTCGTACCACGAAATCCAGTAAGCTCGATCCACGACTACTGATCCTTACGACGATGCCGGACGATCATGATAACCACCCCCTCGCTTCGCTCGACCCCTCCTCCGCGAGGAGGGAAATATAATCTCCCCTCCTTCCCTAGGAGGGGTGGACGCGGAGCGGACGGGGTGGTTGCACTTAATCGACGCGGACGCCGGACACCTTGATCACCTTGCCCCACTTGGCGATGTCGGAGGTGACCAGCGCCGCAAGCTGCTCGGGCGTGCTGCCCGCGACTTCCATGCCGAGGCCGAACATGCGCTCCTTCACATCCGGCAGCGCCACGACCCTGACCAGCTCGCCGTGTATCTTCATGATGACGGCTTTGGGCGTACCGGCGGTAACGTGGACGCCATTCCACGACGTGAATTCATAGCCGGGAACGCCCGACTCGGAAATCGTAGGCAACGCGGGCGCTGAAGGGGAGCGCCTCGCGCCCGATACGGCAAGCGCCCTGAGCTTGCCGGCCCGCACGTGAGGATATCCCGACTGCATGATCGCGAACATCATGTGCACATGCCCGCTTATCAGGTCGATTACACCCGGTACCACGCCCTTGTAGGGGACATGCACGATGTTGACGCCCGCCATGTTCTTGAACATCTCTGCCGCGAGATGCGCCGTCGTGCCGTTGCCGGACGAGGCGTAATTAAGTTGCCCGGGCCGGGCGCGCGCCAGTTTGACGAGTTCCGCCACGGACTTCGCGGGCACCGAGGGATGCACCACGAGCAGGAACGGAATCGACGCAAGCAGACTCACCGGCGCGAGGTCGCGCACGAAATCGAACGGCAGCCTGGGATACAGCCCCACCAGCGTGGGGTAGGCCCCGGTGGAAAGGAGCCACGTGTAACCGTCGGGCGCCGCTTTCGCGACAATCTCACCAGCGATTATGCCTCCTGCCGCCGGCCGCTGGTCCACGATGACCTGCTGGCCCCATGTGTCGGTCAGTTTCTGCCCGATGAGGCGCGCGAGCACGTCGGGAGCCGGCCCGATGACGAACCGGATGGGTTTCACCGGAAAGTCCTGCGCGCGGGCGCCCCCGCCCACGAACGCGCCGATCAGAATGCCGGCGAGCAACGCGATACGCAGGTTCGCTGTCATGTCATGTCCTCCACGAGATAAATCGTGATCGGTGACCGGTGACCGGTCAAGAACCGACGGAGTGCGCACCGGTCACCGTTCACCCCTCACCGCTCACCGCTCACCATTCACCGCTCACGCCCTGATACATCGCATCATGCGACGAAAACGCGACGATGCACGGTTCATTCGAGCGGTTGCTCCAGGCGTGGTTGGTTCCACGCTGCACGACTGTGTCGCCGGCGCGGAGATGAACCTCCTCGGTATCGAGCACCAGCGTGATCTCGCCCTCGATGATCAGCGCGAAATCGAGCGTGCGGGTCTTCTGCATGTAGGGGTGCGATCCGTCACCCACATGCGGGTGGACGCGAAACCCGGGCGGGCCGGGTCAGTGCGCACATCGGGGCTCGGCCCGTCGGCGATCGCCTTCGACCTGTCGTTTTCGTCGATGACGACGACACGCCGCATGGATCTCATCTGCTCACTCATACTCGTTCTAAATCTCCAGTCAATAGGCCTCGTAGTGAGTGTGAAAAGTGAAACGTGAAAAGTGATCCCCCTCACCCCGGCCCTCTCCCCCAGTGGACGGTGGCGAGGGAGCCTGCGTTTCACATTTCACGTTTCACGTTTCATATTTCACATTTCACGCGCCGGTCTTCTGGTAGGAGTGAAAGTCCCTGCCGGTCGCGGTCCACGGATGCGGCGCGATGGCGTACATGTCCGACACGACGTCCACCACCACGGGTCTGTTCATTGCAATCGCGCGCCTCAAAGCATCGTGCATGTCGCCGGGCTTCTCGACGCGGATCCCGACGCAGCCGAACGACTCGGCGACTTTCGCGAAATTGATGTTGGGAAAACGCCACATCTCCTCGGCGCGCCCGCGCTGTTCGCCGCCGTAGGCCGCGTTATTCAGGTTGATTTCCTGGTTGAGCGCGCTGTTGTTGTTGACGACGATCACGGCGTTGATGTTGTGCCGCCGCGCGGTCTCCAGTTCGGCGATGTGATAGTAGAAGCCGCCGTCGCCGGTGAAGCACACCACTGGACGATCCGGCAGCGCGCACTTGACGCCCAGCGCCGCCGGGAAGCCCCAGCCGAGCGAGCCCGCGGTGCGATAGTAACCCTGGCCCGGGTGCTGCAGCTCGATGAACCGCGCGCTCCAGATTCCGGCGTGGCCGGTGTCCGACACTACCACGCCATCCGCCGGCAAGACCTCCGAGATTTCCCTGCAGATGCGTTCGGGCCGGATCGGCATCGCATCCGAGTTGCGCATCGCGGCGTTCTCGGCACGCCAGTCGGCGACGATCTGCTGCACGCGCCCGATCCAGTCGCCCCACTCCGACGCCGCGTGTGGCGCGGCATCGATCATGCGCCGCAGCGAGACCTTGGCATCGCCCAGGATGGAAACGGCGTTCGGATAGTTCCTGCCGAGTTCGGTCGGGTCGATGTCGAGCTGGATCACCTTTGTGCCGGGAGGCGGAAACATCCAGTTATTGGTGACCTGGCCGCCGCAGTGACTGCCGATGAAGAACACGAGATCGGCTTCGTGCAGTACGCGGTTGGCGCAATCGCGCGAATACGCGCCCGGCACGCCGACCGCGAGCGGATGTGCGTCGAGGATCGCGGCCTTGGCATTGAGCGAAGTTGCGACCGGAATCCGCAGCTTTTCCGCGAGTTCGACCGCCTCCGCCTGGGCACCTGACCGGACCACGCCACCGCCGGCAACGATCACCGGCCGCTTTGCCGCTGCCAGCACCGCGAGCGCATCGCGCACGCGCTGCATTTCCGGTTCGGGGCGGAACGCCGGCGCACGCTGGTACATTGTTTCGACCAGCGGATCGAGTTCGGCTTCCTCCTCGGTGATCTGGCCCAGATGGCTCTGGATGCGCAGGTGCACCGGGCCAGGCGCGCCCGACGTGGCGACACGAAACGCCTGGCGCAGCAGATCGGGCAGCCGCGTCACGATATCGACCTGCGCGTTGAACTTGGTGACCGCATCGAACTGCGAGACGTCATCGACCTCCTGATACGCATGCCGGTAGCGCGACTGCGGCGTCGGCCCGCCGGTGATGGCGATGACCGGTGCGCCCGCCATGTGCGCATCCCGGATTCCAGCGGCGAGATTGGAAGCGCCGATCATCTGCGCCATGCACACGCCCGGCTTCCCGCTCGCGCGGGCATAGCCGTCGGCCATGTAGGCGGCCGCTTTCTCGCCGTGCACCATCAGTCGCTTGATCGGCATGTCCTCCATCTCGGCAAATGCCTTCAGCATGAACGCCGGCACGAAAAAGATGTGCGTCACGCCGTAGCCTTCCATCATCTGCGCGAACAGCCGCGCGCCCGTCATCTTCGGCATGCGATTGATTCTCCCTCGTTGATATCAATGTTACCGCGTCCTGATGTTTAGGGAAGGTCTGAATAAGCTCAAGTTCGTCACTCCGGTGAAAACCGGAGTCCAGTGAAATCAGTCGCTTCCTGGATCCCGGCCTACGCCGGGATGACGTTATTCAGGTGTTCCTTAAATCAAGGCACGCGCGTTGTTTTACCGAGCCCGGTCAAAAAACGAAACCCCTCCGGAGAGGGGTTCGAGTGGATCGCCGAAAGCGGATTCGAAGAATTCCGAACTTGCCCGATCCGTCTTCAACCCTGGCTACATCATTTTTTCGGTTCTTTCAAGAACACCAGGTAGAGCACGATATCCGATTTCCCTTCGTTCTTGGGTATATATGGCACCTTGTCGGCTTCCAAGACTTTCACTTCGCCGGTTTTGAACACCACCTTCTCAGTCTTGCCATCAGCAAAAATGCGCGTGAGTGTCCCGCCCTTCAAAGGGCGTATGACGCGGAACGGGCGCGCCGCGTTCGGGGCTTCGTCGCCCGGCTTGAACGTCGCCTCGACCACCCGCACCTTGTCGTTTTGAAACAGCTCCTTTATTGCAGCCTTGCCTTTTGCGGCTTTCGCGTCTTTCTTCACCTCTTTCTTCGTCTCCTTCGCCTTGTCCTGCGCCGCGGCCGGTTGCACTGCGAGCCCGGCCACCATAAAAGCAGGCACCATTACGCCAATCAACAAACGGATCAATCGTTTCATAGCCAAACCTCCCTCTGGAACAAGTAAGTTACCTCCGATATGCCCGGCTGCTGGAAATGCGGTCGGGACCCCCGTACTCGTATCCGAGCTGCGGCCCGTTCCGAGATACCGCCTTCTACGGGCCAGCTCGAAAAACGAATGGCCGCATTGTAGGCTGAATTGCCGGCAATAGGCGACCGGGAATTGCCCGCGGCATCCCTTCCGGGGTAACGTAGCGACCTCACACGGAACGACGAAAGGAGTTGCGTGAATTGTGGCACATGACAATGCCGTTCTCAGATCAGGGTCAGGCGGCCGAGAAGCACGCCGGCTCGATCGGGGTGCTTTCAGCCGGCCCACCCTTCAGGTCGCGCGTGACCTTCTTGGAAAATTCATCGTACGCAGTTACGGGCGCCGCCGCATCGACGCGATGATCACCGAAGTCGAAGCGTACAAGGGCCCGCAGGACAAGGCTTGCCACGCGTACGGGGGGCGGCGCACGCCGCGGGTCGAGCCGCTCTACGGCGAGGGCGGGACCGTGTACGTGTATCTGGTCTACGGGATGCACTGGCTGCTCAATTTCAGCACCGCCGGCGAGGGCCGGCCGGAGGGCGTCCTCGTGCGCGCCATCCTGACCGACCCCGACGGAGCGCGCGATCCCGTCGTGGGACCGGGGAATGTGTCCCGCTACCTGCGGATAGACAAGAGGCTCGACGGGGCGGACGCCACCGACTCGAAGCAGATGTGGCTCGAGGACCGCGGCGTTCGCGTACCGGCACGGTGCGTCAGACGCGGACCGCGTGTCGGCGTGGAGTTCGCGGGGCCATACTGGGCTGCGCGGCCATGGCGATTCTGGATTGAACAACAGGAGGACGCATGATCAAGCACACCGGCGGCTGTCACTGCGGTCGTGTCAGATTCGAGGTTCTCGCTCCAGCGAGGATCGAGGTCTCGGAATGCAATTGCTCCATCTGCGGCAAGGCGGGCTATCTGCACCTCGTCGTTCCCGCCGACCGTTTCAAGCTGCTCTCCGGCGGTGACGCGCTGACGACCTACACGTTCAACACCCGCACGGCGAAACACTTGTTCTGCCCGGTTTGCGGCATCAAGTCATTCTACGTGCCGCGCTCGCATCCTGATGGCTTCAGTGTCAACGCCCGTTGTCTCGACCCGGGCACGGTGGAAAACATCAGCGTCAGGCAGTTCAACGGGCGCGAGTGGGAGAAACAGTATCCGAAGGGCCGGGGGGAGTACAGGCAGTGACGCGCACTGCGCGCGGTTGAACCGCAGTGGTGCTCGTCAGTGTCCTCGTGAACCTGGGCCTGGACCTCATCGCCTCGGTGAACGCGTATTTCGACCGGCGTCTCGGCGATGTTGCAATTCCCTGGCCGAACGGCCTCGCGCTCTACCGCCAGTCGGGCCGACTCGACGCGCTGGCACGCGAGGCGGGGTTGCCGCTGCTCTTCGAGTTCGAGTCCTCCGACGATCTCGATACCGGCAGCGCACTCACGTGGCATCCGCCGGAGCTCGCGCTGCCCACGGTCGGGCATCTGATCGCGCATGCCACCCCCGGCACCCGCCTGCACCACGAACTCCTGACGCTGCGCACAGCGCTGCTCTCGGCGCGAGCGAAGAACGCGCGGTTCTGCCTGCTGGTGCAGTCCTGGGGCCGCGGCGCCAATGCGGAGAACGAGTCGCGCCGCCGCGGCAGTTTTTCCTGAACGGTTGACGCGAACATCTGTTATCCCCGGGTGGCTCATGTGGTGAGCCACGCGCGCCCGTACGCTTCTCCAGTTTTCCATCAGCATCAACCGCGACCGAAATCGCGGCATAATCCAGCTATAGGGAGGAGCCATTCATTGTCCGGCGAACAAGAAGCAACATTGGTACCCAGCGCATTGGACCTTCAGCGGTGGTGCGCAGTCGCTAAAGCTGGCAACTTGGCCCCCCGTCCATATTTCGGCGTCGTCTGTCAGCGAGATCCGCGTTCCTGCACTCCCCCCCGGGGCACGTTTTGACGTGATCAAAGCCGGCCATATTCTTTCCGGGTCCCTCTTCAACGAGCCGATGCGCGTTGAAACCGTGCGGCAGTCGGGGTCTGAAGCGTGGGTGGTCGGGTTGGTCGGAGTGCGCTCGGAGCGGTTCCGCAGCGTCACGCTTTCACGCTCCGACCTCGAATCGCTGCAAATCGTCGGGAGCGACTACTCCTACGACGCCGACGCCAGTCTGCTCCGTCTCGGATTGCAGGCGTACGCCCTCGGCATCGCGTGGGAGTTCGATCCCTACTTCGGGCTCTCGATTTCGCGCGTCGATCCTTTGCCCCACCAGTTGTCGGCGATCTACGACCACCTGTTGAAACTGGCCCGCGTGCGCTTTCTCCTGGCGGATGACGCGGGGGCCGGCAAGACCATCATGTCCGGGCTGCTCATCCGGGAACTCAAGCTCCGGGGTCTGGCGGAGCGCATCCTGATCGTCGGCCCTGCGAACCTCGCCTTCCAATGGCAGCGCGAAATGAAGGAGAAGTTCGACGAGGAATTCATTGTCCTCAAGGGCGCCGATATCCGCGACCAGTTCGGCGTCAATCAGTGGCTGAAGCAAAAGCAGGTCATTGCCTCGCTCGACCTTGCCAAGCGCGATGAGATACTGCCCGGCCTGCGGCAAGTGCACTGGGATCTCGTGATCGTGGACGAGGCCCACCGCATGTCGTGGACGCCTCCCGCACGCAAGACCGCGCGTTACGCGTTGGGCGAGCTGCTGCGCGATGGCTCGGATCATCTGCTGCTCCTCACGGCGACGCCCCACAAGGGAAACCCGGAGAACTTCACGCTTTTCCTGCAACTCCTCGATCGCGATGCGTATGCCGACGTCCGCTCGATCCAGCAGGCCATGGAGCGCCGCGCGGCGCCGTTCTACCTGCGGCGAACGAAGGAGGCCATGGTGTATTTCCCGGAGCGCCAGGCAGACGGCACCTGGGTGGCCAGGAAAATTTTCACCAAGCGCATTCCACGCACGGTGGATTTCCAGATCGACGGTGCGGAATTCGAGCTATACCGGGACGTCACGCGATTCGTAAAACGGCAGAGCGCACAGGCGGCCCTGGAGGGAGACAATCCGCGCGCCCGTGCGGTCGGCTTCCTGATGGCGCTTTACCAGCGGCGCCTCGCGTCGAGCACCCGAGCCATGCGGCAATCGCTGGACAATCGCGCCCGGCGGCTCGACGACGGCCTGAAACGCGCCAAAGAGCTGGCTCTGACCGCTCCGCCCGATCTCCCCGATCCGGAGGAACTGGAGGAAATGGAGGAGGCTGAGCGCGAGCATCTCGAGAAAATCCTCGAAGCGATCACCCTTGCCGGGAGCGCCGAGCAGGTGCGTGAGGAAATCCGTGAACTGCACGCGCTCGCTCGGCAGGCGAAGGAGGTTGAAGACGCGAATGCGGAGGCGAAGCTTTCGCGGCTCAAGGATCTCATGCAGCGGGAGGGCTTCTTCGAGCGGCCCGAACAGCGATTGCTGCTGTTCACCGAATTCCGGGACACCCTCGACTATCTTGTCGAGAGACTCAAAGCGTGGGGGTTCCGGGTCGGCTTCATCCACGGGAGCATGAAATCCGGTTCACGCGAAGAGTCCGGTTCACGCCTCTATGCGGAGCAGCAGTTCAAGGACGGCGCGATCCAGGTGCTGGTTGCCACTGAGGCGGCGGGCGAGGGCATCAACCTGCAGTGCTGCCACATCCTCTTCAATTACGACATCCCGTGGAATCCGAACCGGCTCGAGCAGCGCATGGGCCGCATCCACCGCTATGGCCAGGTGCATGACTGCCTGATCTTCAACTTCGTGGCCACCAACACCATCGAGGGCCGGGTGTTGCGGCGGCTGCTGGAAAAGCTCCAGGAAATCCGCGACGCGCTCGACGACGACGCCGTGTTCAACGTTGTGGGGGAGATATTGCCCGCGGCGCATATCGAAAAGGTGCTGCGCGACTACTACGCCGGGCGGCTGGGCGATGCCGACCTCGAGGACCGGTTGCTGGAGGACGTGGACGAAGAGCAGTTCCGCGCCATCTGCCGCAACGCCCTGGAGGGGCTGGCCTCGAAGAAACTCAATCTCGAAATGTTGATCGAGCGCCGCGCCCGCGCGCAGGAACGGCGCGTCGTGCCGGAGACCATCGCCCGATTCATCGCGGATGCATCCGACTATGCCGGGCTTGCGTTGAAGGCGCTGCCTGCGCCCGCTCATACGTTCGAGCCGGGCCGCACGCCGACTTCCCTCAAGGCCTGCGAACAGGACCCCGACTGGCGCCTGCCGCAGCTTGCGACCCGCTATCCGCGGTGCTCGACGGATCGCGAGGCCGCGGAAACCCACAGCCTGGAATGGGTCACGCCCGGACATCCGCTGTTCGAGGCACTGCGGCGGCACACGCTGTCCCGGGCACGCGAGGCGTTTGCGGCCGGCGCGTCGTTCTGGTCGATCAAACATGCCTCCTCCGCGCGGATCGACTTCTACCGCGCCCGGGTGGTGGACGGTCTGGGCCAGGTGATACACGAGCGGCTGTTTGCCATCGAAACGCTATCCACGGGGGAGCGCCGGTTGGCCGAACCGTCGTTGCTGGGCGATCTGGTCGTGGCCAAAAACGAGGACCGTGTTCCTCCGATGGCTGATCCGGACGAGGTAGAGATGTGGCTGCATGAGAATGCGCTCGAACCCTTTATCGCGGAGGCCCGCCGCGAGCGCGCCGAGGAAGTGGAGCGCATTTCCGCGCATGTGGATCTCTCGCTGACGGAGCTGCTGCACAAGGCAGATGAGGAGATAGGGCGCGCCGCCCAGGAAGTCGATCAGGGCGCACAGGGTGCCGAAGGCCGGCTCGCCCAGGCCGAAACGCGGCATGCGGAACTGCACGCGCGGCGGGACCGCCGCCGGCAGGAACTCGAGCGCCAGCGCGCCGTGACGCTCCAGAACGTCGAGCGCATCACCAGCGTGGCCGTGCTGCCGCATCCCGAGCGCGAATCACCCGAGATGCGGCGGCTGCGGCCGAATTTCGAGACCGAGGCGACCGCGATGCGGGTCGCGATGGAGCACGAGCGTGCCAGAGGCTGTGTCGTCACGGACGTGCACGAGAAGGATCTCGGTTACGACATCACGAGCCTTGACCCCAAGTCCGGCGAGTTGCGCTTGATCGAAATCAAGGGCATCGGCGCCACGACCGGCAGGATTTTGTTGACGCCGAACGAACGGCGGGTGGCCGAGGACCGGCGCGACTGCTATTGGCTCTACGTGGTGACCCATTGCGATACGCAACCCAAGCTCGAAAACCCCGTCAAGGACCCGGCGCGTATCGCCTGGCACGAGGTAATAAAGGTCCAGCACTACTGGCTCGAAGTGAATGCGATCTCGCAGCCCATGCGCGTGACCGAGCCCGCCTCCGAATATGGAGGGTCGACGTGACTGCCGATGAGTTGCGCGGACTCATTGCGAAGGGCGAGACGCTCGACGTCGAGTTTAAGGGCGAGGAGAAGCAGCAGCTTAGTGACGGCGAGCTTGTCGAGGCTGCGGTCTGCTTGGCCAACCGGGAAGGCGTTGCGCCGGGTTTCCTGCTGGTCGGAGTTGAGGACGATGGCCGCATCACCGGGCATCGCCCACGACACGGCCCTGCGACCGATCCCCAAGCCGTGATGGCGCTCATCGCAAATCGAACGCGTCCCTCTTTGGGCTGCCGTGTGGAACTGGTAGCCGTTGATGGCCGGGTGGTGCTGGTAATCCAGATTGCGCCATCTCGCCTGCCGGTCGGTACGACCGAAGGCAAGTTTGTGCGACGGGCCATGGGCGGCCGCGGTGAGCCAATATGCGCGCCATTGCATTTCTCGGAAATGCAGGGGCTGATGGCCGCGAAGGGAGCGCAGGACTATTCGGCTCTGGTGTTTGATGGCACAGCTTGGAACGACCTTGACCCATTGGAATTTGAGCGATTTCGTCGGTTCGTTCGGGAAAGTCGCGGCACCGGCGATATCGCGCTGTTGAATCTGAGCGATGAGGAACTGGCGCGGGCGCTCGGTGCGGTCGATGAGACCGATGGCGCTGTTCGCGTTCGCGTGGGCGGCCTCCTGCTTTTTGGGAAAGAAGAATCGATCAGGCGCTATTTGCCGACGCATGAGGTCGCATTCCAGGTGCTCATGCGCAGCAGAGTCGAAGTCAATCAATTCTACCGGTGGCCGCTCCTGCGCGTGATGGAGGAACTGCTCACGCAGTTTCGCGCGCGCAGCCGGGAAAAAGAGCTGATGGTCGGCATGCTGCGCGTTGGCATACCCGACTATCCGGAGCCCGCGTTTCGCGAGGCCGTCGCTAACGCGCTGATTCATCGTGACTACACGCGGCTCGGCGCCGTGCATGTCCAGTGGCACGAAGATCGCTTGGAAGTTTCAAATCCCGGCGGTTTTCCCGAGGGCGTGCGGGTGGACAACATTCTGGTCACCGCACCGCGGCCGCGCAATCCGCTCCTTGCGGATGCATTCAAACGGGCGGGCATCGTCGAGCGGACCGGGCGAGGCGTCGATACGATTTTCTTCGAACAATTGCGCAATGGCCGGCCGGCGCCGTCTTACGATCGCAGCAGCCCCACCGACGTCGTGTTAGCGCTTCCCGGGGGCGAGGCAAACCTCGAATTTGTGCGTCTTGCCGTTGAGGAGGCGCAGGCAGGCCGTGACCTCTCGCTGAGTGACCTGCTCCTGCTCAACGCCCTCCAAGTTGAACGAAGTCTCGATACCCCGCACGCCGCGGCCCTTTTGCAGCGGCCAGAAGCTGAGGCCCGCGCTTCGTTGCAGCGCTTGGCCGAGGCGGGGCTTGTGGAGGGGCGTGGCGAACGGAAGGGCCGCGCCTACCACCTTTCCGGTGCGACCTATCGGAGGCTTGGCGATAAAGCAGGTTATGTCCGGCAGCGCGGTTTTGAGCCATATCAGCAGGAGCAAATGATCCTGCAATACGTAGCGGAGCACGGCCGGATCACTCGCAAGGAAACAGCGGATCTCTGCAAACTGGCTCCATCGCAGGCGCGTAACCTTCTGATACGGATGAAGAAAGCGAACCAGCTTTCCTTGAAGGGCGCGCGCCGTGGCGCATTTTATGTACTGCCGCCCAAATGAAATGGACGCATCCATAACGTTATGGACGCGTCCATATCCTACGTGACGGCAGAGACGATGCTCCGCTCGCAGTGCGAACCTACACGGTGGTGAATAAGATGGACCCGAATCCCAAGCCCTCCGTCGAGTATAAGCGGTTGATACTCAATGGCGCGCGCCATTGGCGTACTCCGTCCCATTACATCGAACAACTGGAACGCTTCGAGACGCAATGATCCCGAAGGAGTGCAAACGCCTCGCCGAGGTGGATTTCCCGATTGCTGTGGTGTCGAAGCACGCGGCGCGGGAGCAAGCGATCCGCACGGGGCGTCTGAGTACGTTGCATCGTCAGCAGGGCCGGCGGTATGGTTGACACTTGGCAGAAGGAACACCCCGATGAATGAGAGAAACGGGACCCTGCGGTTTTCAAGCGTCGGGTTGAGAAACTGGAAAAACTTTGCGACCTGCGAGGTCGTGACGGCAAACCGCGTTTTTCTTGTCGGCCCGAACGCCTCAGGAAAATCAAACTTGCTCGATGTTTTCCGCTTCCTGCGCGATCTGGCGTCGCCGGGCGGAGGTTTCAAGGAAGCCATTCGCCGCCGTGGAGGCGTGAGCGCCATCCGCTGCTTGGCCGCGCGGCGCTACCCCGACATCGAACTCCGTGTCGTCGTCGACCCGCCGGAGCGTTCACCGAGTTGGCAGTACGAGTTGGGCTTCAATCAGGATCCGCAGCGCCGCGCGCGCATTACCAAGGAACGGGTCGTTCTAGGCGATCGAACGCTGCTGGAACGCCCAAACGAGGACGATGCGCAAGACCCCGACCGACTGACCCAGACGCATCTCGAGCAAGTGAACGTGAATCGTTCCTTCCGTGAGTTGGCGTCCTTTTTCGAGTCAATTCGCTACCTGCATATCGTCCCGCAACTCGTTCGCGAGCCGGACCGTTCCGTGGGACGGCCGAACGACCCGTTCGGCGGTGATTTTCTCGAACAGATCGCCAAAACGCAGGAGCGGACGCGTATTGCTCGCCTGAACAGAATTCGCGAGGCGCTGCGCGTAGCCGTTCCGCAGCTTACCGAGATTGAGCTATGGCGGGACGATCGCGGCACCCCCCATCTGCGGGGAAAGTACGAACATTGGCGGCCACAGGGCGCGTGGCAGACTGAGGAACAATTCTCTGATGGCACTTTGCGCCTCATGGGGCTCTTGTGGGTGGCGATGGAAAGCGGAGGCCCCTTGTTGCTTGAGGAGCCCGAACTCTCGCTTCATCCGGAGATCGTGCGGTTCCTGCCGCAGATGTTCGCGCGCGTGCAGCGCCGCACGGGCCGGCAGATCATTCTTAGCACCCATTCGCCAGACCTGCTCAGAGATGAGGGCATCGGGCTCGACGAAGTGCTGTTGCTGCGTCCGGGAAGAGAAGGGACTGAGGTGAACCCCGCGAGCAGCTTTCAGGACATCCGGGACCTGCTCCAGGGCGGCATGACGCTCGCCGAGGCGGTCATTCCAAAAACGCGGCCCGAGCGAGCGGAGCAACTGACATTGTTTGCGGATTCGTGAGGATGGTTAATCTCGCACGGTCCTCACGCCGCAGGGACATCCGGGAAGATCTGGTGCCGCGCCCGGAGGGCGGCCGGCAGATCGGACCCGCCTACTCTTCTCGACTGATCGAATTCGTGTCGGGCCGCTGGCGACCTGAGATCGCTGCCCGGCGAGCTGAGAGCCTGCGGCGGGCGATCGCCTGTCTGGCGCGGCTGACGAAGGCCGCATGCTTCCGAAGGAATGCAAACGCCTCGCCGAGGTGGACTTTTCCATTGTGGTCGTGTCAAGCGCGCCGCGCAAAGCAAAAGGCCAACGCCGCGGGCAGAACGCGCAGTGGGCCAAGGTGGGCGAGTGAATTGGGCATTTCCCAATCAATGGGTAGTGAAATGGGTAATGACTACATTGAAGTCGATGCGATGACGCAGCCGATACGTGTGTGCGACAATTCGGCAAATTATGGAGGCAAGCAATGACTGAACAGAATCCAGTTCAGATTGCACTAACACTTCCGCAGGGTGCTCGCTTCCACAAGTGTGCCCTTCAGGTAAACCCACATCACTACGCGGGTACATATCGCGGTCAGCCCTCGCCTGACGACGAAACCAGCTATGTACGGAAACTGATTGCCAAAGCAAATGAACAAGAAATTTCTGTCCTAGCCATAACCGATCACAATCATGTTGGCTCGGTTCCGGTATTTCGACGAGAGGCCAGCCAGAGTGGCATTCATATCTTTCCAGGATTCGAAATTACATCTTCGGAGAACATTCATGTCCTTTGTATTTATCCGCAGGACACGGACGATGGCAGCCTAAATCGATTCCTTGGAGAATTTGGTCTGCGCGGCACCAGTCCGTCTGCCGAATTATCGAGCAAGTCTTTCGGCGAGATAATTCGATGCGTTAAAGACCAAGGCGGCATCGCAATCGCAGCCCATGTTTCTCAGGGCAACGGGCTGTTAACTACCCTTCAAGGGCAGGCGCGCATAAAGGCATGGCAAGACAGAAATCTGCTGGCCGTTCAAGTACCGGGAGCAGTCGATGATCTGCCGCAAGATTTGAGGCAGATTGTGCGTAACAAAAATGACCAGTATCGGCGTGATACCGGCGTAGCGGACGATCTGGGGGTGGCGGTAATCAATGCAACGGATGTCAAAGACCCAGAAGGACTTGCCGAACCGACGGCCAGTTGCTGGATAAAAATGTCTGAAGTTTCAATCGAAGGCTTTCGTCAGGCGTTTCTAGATCCAAAATCGCGTATTCGACTTGCAAGCGACCCGGTGCCGGATGAACATGCAGAGTTAGTGGCGATGACTTGGCAAGGCGGGTTCCTCGATGGGGCGGCGATACATTTTAACGAGAACCTGAACGTGCTGATTGGTGGGCGTGGCACCGGCAAGTCCACGGTGGTTGAGAGCATCCGTTACGTTCTCGGCTTGGAGCCGTTGGGTGACGACGCTCGGAAAATTCACGAGGGAATCCTCCGGAATGTTCTTGGAGGTGCTACGAAGATCTCACTTCTCGTCAAGTCGCATCGTGGGGCAAAGCGCCAATACACGATTGAAAGAACTATCCCTAACCCACCGATTGTAAAAGACGAATTGAGTAATGTGGTCAACTTGGCTCCGGCAGATCTTCTTCAGCGAATAGAAGTATATGGGCAGCACGAGATTTCCGAGCTTACCAAGAGCCGCCAAAAATTGACGCGGTTGCTGGAACGATTCATCGATCGGGAGGATTCACTCGCGCGACGCAAGGTAGACGCCAAACGTGAACTTGAGCGATCTAGAGTTCGCATCACTGAAGTACAGAAGGAACTGGCACAAGTTGGCGAACAACTAGCGTCTCTCCCCGGTCTGGAAGAAACACTGAAAAGTTACCAAGCGGCTGGTCTTGAGGGTCGCCTGAAGGAACAGAGTCTGGTGGTTCGGGAAGAGCAAATTTTGAATACGGTACCCGAACGGCTCGCGCCCTTCCGCGATTGTCTTGAGATGTTGCGCCGCGAGCTTCCGATTGACACAACGTTTGTCTCGGCGAAGGCGCTTGAGGATTTGCCCGGGAAAAACATTCTTTTGCGCATAAACGAGACGCTGGGTCAGCTTGGCCGGGATTTGGAAGACGCCGCAAATCGAATGCAAGGAGCCATGGAGCGCGCAGAAAGAGAACTTGGACAGATTAAGGAGCAGTGGAGCCACCGCAAGCAAGAAGTTCAGGCTACGTACGAGAAAATTCTACGGGAGCTTCACAAGTCGAGGGTCGATGGCGAAGAATTCATCCGACTGCGCCGCCGAATAGAAGAACTGCGGCCATTGCGAGACCGCGATACGTTGTTTAAGCGAACGTTTAAAGAACTTGAGGAGTATCGCCGCAAGCTTCTTGATGAATGGGAGGACGTCAAAGCTCAGGAGTTTCGGAATCTGGAACGTGCCGCCAAGAAAGTTAGTCGGAAACTTTCGAGTCGTGTACGCGTGCAAGTCTCGTTTGCTGGCAACCGCGAGCCGCTATTCGAGGTGTTGCGCCAGGATGTCGGCGGCCGTCTTTCCGAAACCATCGATGCGCTTCGCAGTAATGGCGCTCTATCGATAAGCGCATTTGCGCAAGCGATTCGCGTAGGGGCTGCGCCATTGGTGTTGGATTACGGAATTCCTGCGACGCAAGCCGATCGATTAGCCAAGGCGTCTGCGGAAGCTGTCATGCGGATCGAGGAACTTGATCTTCCGCCGACAACGAAACTTGAACTTAACGTAGGATCCGATGACGCACCTTCCTGGCAAGTGCTTGAGGATTTGTCCACAGGGCAGAAGGCAACGGCGGTGTTGCTGCTGCTTTTGTTGGAATCCGACGCGCCGCTTATCGTCGATCAGCCCGAGGACGACCTCGATAACCGCTTCATCACCGACGGGATTGTTCCCAAGATGAGGGAAGAGAAGCGACGGCGTCAGTTTATATTTGCAACGCATAATGCCAACATTCCCGTGCTGGGCGACGCCGAATTAATACTCGGACTGAGTGCTTCGGGTGAGGCCGGTCAAGGCAACGCTCGCATTCCGGTCGAGTTTATGGGGTCCATCGATATCCGCCCAGTCCGGGAACTCGTCGAGGAAATCCTTGAAGGTGGCAGAGAAGCATTCGAGATGCGCCGGCTCAAGTACGGTTTCTGAGCGTCCACAATGCTACGAACCGAGCTTACTGAGATTATAGAAATCGGCGAGAACTCTGGTGTGGAGTTCAAGCGCGACGATATTCATCCTGATCAACTCGCAAAGGAGTTGGTTGCGCTACTTAATCTCAATGGTGGTCGTGTCCTCCTCGGCGTTGATGACGACAAAACTATCTCGGGTCTGACAAGAAGTATTCAAGACGCCGAAACGTGGGTAATGAACGTTTGTCGCAACAATATCCAACCGCCTGTTATTCCGTACTGGGAGGTCTTCGATTTAGGTGGTATGTCCGTCGCCGTCGTTACCGTTCCTGCTGACAGTCCGGATAAACCATATAAAGCGAGGCGCGGGAACGCGTGGATTACGTACGTGCGGGTAGGAACGACTTCACGGGACGCTACCCGCGAGGAGGAGGCGCGGCTTTATCAGGCGGCACACTTGATGCGATACGACATCAAAGCAGTGTCCGGGGCCGGCATGGCCGAGTTGGATCGCCAGCGTGTGGCGAATTACTTCGTGGATATTCTCCGTCAGCAATGCCCGGCGCCAGACGATGAGGAGGCATGGTCAAGGATATTATTGAATACTGATCTTCTGGTGAGCGGAGCGGATAGACACTTCGCGACCGTGGGTGGACTCTTACTGTTCGGCGCGAATCCGAATCGTTTCCTCCCACAGGCAGGAATTACGGCAACGGTTTTTCCGGGGCAAGAGAAAGACTATGCAACTGTGGACGAAGAAGTGATCCGGGGACCGTTGGTATCCGTATTTTTGCGAAGAGGGCGTGTGGTCGATATGGGTGTAATTGATCGGGCTATCTCCTTCGTCGAGAGGAACATGGGGACGGTGGCATGGCTCGAAGGTGGCAAACGCCGAAGAAAGAAGGCTTATCCAGTAGAGGCCGTGCGTGAAGCGATCGTAAATGCAGTTGCACATCGAGACTACACGATCACGGTGACCGATATTGAACTTTCAATGTACAGCAACCGTATTGAGTTGATAAGTCCCGGACGGTTACCTAATACGGTAACTGTGGAAAAAATGAAGCAAGGCTACCGCGCCGCGCGCAACGAACTCATCAAAGAAACACTTCGCGACTATGGTTACATTGAACATCGCGGGATGGGTGTTCGCAATCGCATTATCGAGGGCATGCGAGAACACAACGGGACTGAGTCCGATCTAATCGAGGAAGAGGATCGATTCATCGTGCGCCTCTGGAAAGAGGCACAGCAGGTGTGATTCCAACGGAATGCAAGCGCCTCGCGGAGGTGGATTTCCCGATCGCGGTGGTATCGAAGCATGCCGCGCGGGAGAAGTCGATCCGCCACGGGCATCCGAGCACGTTACACCTGTGGTGGGCGCGGCGTCCGCTCGCTTCATCGCGTGCGGTATTGCTGGCGCTGTTGCTGCCCGATCCGTGCGATGAGTATTGCCCGGAGGATTTCAAGGTCAAGGCACGCGGCTTGTTGCCGCAGGTTCAGGGCGACCCTGGGCTGAAAGACGCAGCACTACGCCAGGCGCTATTGAAGTTCATTGGCGATTTCGCCAACTGGGATTTATCGGCGAACGAGACCTATCTCAAGGTGGCGCGCGGGCTGGTGAAGGCGGCGCACCCGGAGGAGACGCCGCTGGTGGTCGATCCGTTCGCGGGTGGCGGTTCGATCCCGCTGGAGGCACTGCGGCTCGGCTGCGATGCCTTCGCGAGCGATCTGAACCCGGTCGCCTGCCTGATCCTCAAGGTCATGCTGGAGGACATTCCGCGCCACGGGCCAGCCCTCGCCGAGGAACTGCGTAAGGCCGGTGCGGAGATCAAGAAGCAGGCGGAGAAGGATCTCGTGGCGTTCTATCCCCCTGATTCCGATGGCGCGCGGCCGATCGCGTACCTGTGGGCGCGCACCGTGCGCTGTGAAGCGCCGGACTGCGGCGCAGAAATTCCGTTGATGCGTTCGTTCTGGCTCTCGAAGAAGGCTATCCGTCGGCGAGCGCTCAAGCCGCGCGCCGTGAGGCCGCGCGGTGGCACACTCCATGTCGAGTTCGAGATGTTCGAGCCAAAGACCGAGGATGACGTACCGAAGGGTACTGTGACCCGGGCCAAGGCGACCTGCCCGTGTTGTGCCCGCACGCTCGCGCCTGACCGAGTGCGTGCACAGCTAACTGCACAGCGGGGTGGCGCGGATGTCCAGTTCGATGCGACAGGCAGACGCACCGGCGGTGCACGGCTGCTCGCTGTGGTGACCCTAAAGGTCGGCGAGATCGGGCGGCAGTACCGCCTGGCAAAAGAGCGCGATTACGATGCGGTATGGAAGGCCAGGAATCAACTCAACAAGGTCACGGCGAAACGACTCGTAAATGGATTATCGTCTGTGCCAGACGAACCTACGCCAGCAGGCGGGGGTTCGGGCGCTGGCCGCGCATTCTCGGTCAAGAAGTACGGGATGCTAGAGTGGGGGGACCTGTTCACGGCGCGGCAGAAGCTTGGCTTGATCACCTTTGTGCGAGCCTGTACAGGAGCGAAGTTAGGCTTTGAAGCAGTCGGTCGTTTGTCGGGTGCCGTATTTGATCGTCTCGTTGACAAGTACGCGAGCCTCGTCCATTGGCACGATTCGCGAGAGTTCGCAGATCATGTGTTTGCTCGACAGGCGTTATCGCTCAAGTGGACTTGGGCAGAAATCGATCCGCTCTTAGATGTGGGCTGGGACGGTGCAGTGGAATGGGTTGCGCTCGTGTGTGCGGCTACGCCCTCGATGTCTATTGGCCAGAGTCAGGTTGCCGATGCCGTAGCGTCGCCACTTCCGGATCGCGCATGTCAGCTTTGGTTTACCGATCCGCCCTACTACGATGCAATTCCGTACTCTGATCTCTCCGATTTCTTTTTCGTTTGGCTGAAGCGCATGCTGCCAAGCCAAGATATCGTCGGTCACCTTGATCCCCTCAGCCGACTTACACCAAAGGACGGCGAAGTGGTCCAGGACGAAACGAAGAGTGTGGCAGGTGGGGCGAAAGATCGGGCCTTTTTCGAGGACAAGATGGCACAAGCCTTCGCAGAGGGCAGAAGGGTTCTTCAAGACGACGGGGTTGGGTCTGTCGTGTTTGCACACAAGACGACGGAGGGATGGGAGGCGCTACTGAGCGGGATGATTGCAGGTGGGTGGACTATTACAGGGTCGTGGCCAATCGCTACCGAAATGAGTACGCGACTGCGCGCTCGTGAGTCCGCGGCCCTTGCGACAAGTGTTCACCTTATCTGCCGCCCGCGCACCGAAGACAAAGTCGGCGACTGGGGCGAATGCCTGCGCGAACTTCCCAGAAGGGTCACCGAATGGATGCAGAGGTTGCAGAAGGAGCACGTGCGCGGCGCGGACTTGGTGTTCGCCTGCATCGGCCCGGCGCTCGAGATTTTCTCGCGCTACGCGAAGGTAGAGACCGCCGAGGGCCGCGAGGTGCAACTCGCCGAGTATCTGGAAAAGGTATGGGAAGTGGTCGGCCGCGCGGCGCTGGAACAGGTACTGGGCGGCGGGACCGGAGCGCTTGAGGAGGATGCGCGCCTGACAGCGCTGTTTCTCTGGACGCTGCAGAGCTCGAACGGAGGATCCCTCACCCCCGGCCCCTCTCCCGGGGGGAGAGGGGAGATTGGTGGTACCGGGGGGAGAGGGAGGAATGGTGGCGAAGAGGAGAGTGGGGAGGATGAAGAGGACGCGGACGATGAGGACGAAGCCCCGAAGAAGAAAAAAGCTGGTGGCTACAGTCTGATTTTCGACGTCGCCCGCCGCTTCGCCCAGCCGCTCGGCATACACCTGCCCGAGTGGGAGGGCCGGATTATCGAGACCGAGAAGGGCGTCGTTCGACTGCTGGCGGTGAGTGAGCGGGCGAAGCAGCTTTTCGGGGAAGAAGGTGCGCACGCGGCAGCAGCAGCGTTTGAGCGCAACGCGGTCGCTGCGTCGCAGATGGTGCTGTTTCCCGAAGAGGAAACAGTTGCGCCAAGGGTGAAAGGCAGAAACAAGAGATCCCTCACCCCCGGCCCCTCTCCCGGGGGGAGAGGGGAGAATAGTGGTGCCGGGGGGAGAGGGGAGCATGGTAGTGCCGAGGAGAGAGGGGAGTCGATGGCGCGGCGGGAGGCGACGACGCTTGACCGCGTGCACGCGGCGATGTTGCTGCAACGAAGCGGCCAAACGAATGCGTTGCGCGCGCTGCTTAACGCCGAGCAGGAACGCGGGCCGGATTTTCTGCGTTTGGCAAATGCGCTCTCCGCGCTTTATCCTCGCGAGAGCGAAGAAAAACGGCTGCTGGATGCGATGTTGCTCGCTGTGCCGCGCTAAGGAGAACTCATGCTCAAGTCGTTACACGTTACCGGGTTCAAGTCTCTAGCTGACACCCGGCTCGACCTCCCGCGCCTAACAGTGCTCTTCGGGCCGAACGCTGCGGGCAAGAGCAACGTACTGGACGCTGTTCAGGCGCTTTCGCGCATCGGAACGCTGCGCACGCTGTCGGACGCGCTTGCGGAGCCGATCCGCGGCTACCCGATCGAGGCGTTTTCATTTCCGCGCGGTGGACTACCGGAACTCCTGACCTCCACGCGCGCGCAGTTCGATCTGGAAGCCGATCTTTCGGTGGGCAGAGAGGCGTACCGGTATCGGATCGCCATTGAGATCGAGCCGGGGTCAGGACGCCTCAGTGCTGCTGATGAGTATCTCGCCCAGCTCGGTGCGAAGGGCGAGCCGAAGGGAAGGCCAGCGATCGAGCTGGTGAGCGATAACCTGCATATCCGACGCAAGAGTAAGCCGGCTCATCCGCGCCATGAGCCGAAGGGACTCAATCATTCCATGCTTTCAGATCCACGTCTCGGCGGTGTCGAATATCGCGCGCTCGAGCGCACACGGCAGGAACTGTCGGGCTGGAAGGTCTATTACCTCGATCCGCGCGTCGCGATGCGCGCGGCAAAGCCGCCGGAAGCCGTCGCCGACATCGGCCTGCTCGGCGAGCATCTAGCGCCGTTCCTCTACCGGCTCCGCGCCGAAGCATCGAAGGATTTTGATGCGGTCGTCCGGACGTTGCGCACCTTGATCCCGGCGGTGGAATCCGTGGATGTGGACCTCGATCCGAAGCGCGGCACGCTCGATATCCTGGTGGTGCAGGATGGGATCAGTTATTCGTCGCGTATCGTTTCGGAGGGGACGTTGCGGGTCCTGGCGCTGTGTGCGATCGCCGCCAATCCCTGGGGCGGGCCGCTGATTGGTTTCGAGGAGCCTGAGAATGGCGTGCATCCGCGTCGGCTCGAGCTGATCGCGCAGCTCCTGTGGAACCTCGCCCATGCTCGCGGACCACGGGAACGGCAGATCATCGTCACAACGCACTCGCCGCTTTTCTGTGACACGTTGTTGCGGATTCACAGAGAACAGAAAGGCGATTTCGCTCTGCTCAACGTTCGGCGTGAGGCGGGCAGGACAGTGGTCGTCTCGTTCGCCGATCTCGGACCACTCTTCGACGATGCCGAAATAAGAAAGGCGCTCGCCGATGCGGCCGAAGAGGCGCTATTTGAAAAGTTGCTGCGCCGAGGGCTGATAGATGCCTAGCGTAGATCTGTTCGCCGAAGATAACGCGCACGAGCTTTTCGTCTTGGCGCTGCTGCGTCGCATCATGGGCGCGGCTGGTGGATCGATTCATGTGAACGTTCGTTCCGCAGTCGGCGGTCATGGGCGCGCGCTGACGGAACTTAGGACCTACCAGCGCGCCGTGCTGAGGGGCACTGCTGGTCTTACGCGTCCCGATTTGTTGGTCGTCGTGATCGACGCGAACTGCAAGGGACGAGTCGAGGCAAGGAACGACGTTCTAGGAGAGACCACGGCGGCAGCCGCCGGGGAAACGATGGTCGCCTGCCCGGACCCTCATGTCGAACGCTGGTTCTTCGCCGACCCGGAAGCCTTCGCGCGGGTCGTCGGCGTTGACCAACAACCCGGGCAGCGAAAGTGTGAGCGCGCCAGATACAAGACGATGTTGAGGGATGCCGTTTCGCGCGCCGGGCATTTCCCCACCTTGGGTGGTCTCGAATTCGCGCAAGACCTGGTGCGGGAAATTGATCTGCATCGCGCCAGCCGTAATGAACCCAGCCTTGGCGCCCTAATCGACGGACTTAGGGCGTTCGCGCAGCGAGTCGGATAGGAGAACGAAACATGGTTCTCGACCCTTGGTACAAGATTGCGACCCCGCGCAAAGAGGTACGCGAGGGCCGCTCGTTCAATCCGGACGAGTTCGCGATTGCACTGGAGCAGGTGATCTCCGGCACCGCGCCGGAGGACTACCGCGAACCGGAGAAGTTTTTTTCACGCACCTGTTTCACGCGCGCGCTGCGTGACCATTCCACGCTGGTCCTGAGGCGGCTTGCCGGCGAGACGGCCAACACGGCGCCCGTGCTGACGCTGATCACGCAATTCGGCGGCGGGAAGACCCATACGCTGACGGCGCTTTATCACATCGCGAGCCGCGGTGACGCCGCCAGGAAATTTCCCGGCGTCGGCGATCTCGCGACTCAGATCGGGTTGTCCTCGATCCCGGAGGCGAAGGTCGTCGCCTTCGTCGGTAACGCCTGGGATCCCAAGCCCGGCCGCGAGACGCCGTGGGTCGATCTCGCCTGGCAGATTGCCGGTGATGTGGGAGTGAAGCTCTTGGGGCCGGACGCCAAGCAGGTGCCGCCTGGCACTGAAACCTTGGCCGAAGTATTCCGCGCAGCGAAGCAGCCAGTGTTGGTGCTGATGGACGAGGTGCTCAACTTCCTCGACCGCAACAAGCGCCGAGATGCGGGAATCTACGACGCTTTCCATGCCTTTATCCAGAACCTGACCGTCGCGCTGACCGGCCTGCAGAACTGCGCGGCGATCATCAGCCTGCCGCGCAGCCAGGTGGAGATGAGCAACGAAGACCTGCAGTGGCAGGACAAGATCACCAAGGTGGTGAAGCGGGTCGCCAAGGACTTGATTGTCGCGGACGAGGCGGAAATCGGCGAAGTGATCCGGCGCCGGCTGTTTGAAGACCTCGGCAACGAGCGTATCCGAAAACGCGTCGCGAAGGAATTTGCGGACTGGTGCTTCGAGCGCCGGGCGCAGCTTCCGCCCGAGTGGACTGCGGTCGACACCGCCTCGACAGAGACCAAAGCGCGGGAATTGCTGCAACAGCGCTTCGAGACCTGCTATCCGTTTCACCCGGCGACACTATCCGTATTCCAGCGCAAGTGGCAGTCGCTGCAAATGTTTCAGCAGACGCGCGGCACCTTGGCCATGTTCGCGCAATGGATCTCGTACGCGCAGAAGAACGCCTTCGAGCAGGCGCGCAATGAGCCGCTTATCACATTAGGTTCCGCGCCGCTCGATGTGCAGGACTTTCGGAGCATGGTCCTTGGCCAGGTTGGCGAAACGCGGCTGCTGGCGGCGATAGGAACCGATATTGCAGATGCACACTCACATGCGCGGGCGCTTGACGCGGATACGAAGGGACCGCTACGCGATATTCATCGACGCGTCGGCACCGCCATCTTCTTCGAGTCTTCCGGTGGCCAGACTGACAAGAGCGCGCATCTGCCGGAACTTCGCTTCGCGCTGGGCGACCCCGCGCTCGATACCACGTCGATCGACAACGCGGCGCACGCGCTTGAAAACAAGAGCTACTACCTGCGGCGGGTCGGGACGGACGGCTTCCGCATCGGCTATCAACCGACGCTCAAGAAGGTCGTTAACGACCGGCGCGCATCGCTCGACGCAGACGGAGAGATCAAGCCGGCCATCGAGCGGGCAGTAAGGGCGGAGTTTGACCGAGGTCGAAGTATCCCGTGGACACCGTTTCCCGCTGACGGCAGCGAGGTGACCGACACGCCAAAGCTCTCGTTGGTCGTGCTCGACCCCGCCTTCGAGTATCGGACCACGGATGCCGCGCTTCGTCAGAAGCTCGCGGAGTGGACCAAGAATCGGGGCACTTCGCCGAGGTCGTTCCCGGCGGCGCTCGTATGGTGTCTCAAGAAGGCGGGCCGGGAACTCACGTACAAGATGGAGGAGGCCCTCGCCTGGCGCCGGGTCAAGCGGGAAATCGACGAGGGAACGCTCGGCAGTGAATTCGACAAGGCGGACCGCGCCGAGCTTGCGGCCAAAGTGAAAGACGCCGAGGAAGCCGTGGGCGATGAGGTATGGGCAAGCTATCGCTTCGTCGCCATTGCGGATGCTGACGAGCCGGATGGCATCCGCGTCATCGATCTTGGGTCGGGTCACGCGAGCGCCGGCACGACGTTGTGCGGGCGCGTGATCGAAACGCTCAAAGCCGAGTCGCTTTTGAACGAATCGGTCGGGGCAAGCTACATCGAGCGCAATTGGCCGCCGGCTCTCAAAGCCACGGGCGCGTGGCCGTTGTCCGGACTCAGGCAGAGCTTCCTCAACGGCGCGCTTACCCGGCTGATCGATCCCGATTCGGTTTTGAAGGGCAAGGTGTGCGAGTTCGTCGGAAAAGGCGACTTCGGACTCGGCTCGGGACAGAAACCGGATGGCAGCTTCGAGCGAGTCTGGCACGAGGAAAACATCGACCCCGCCGACGTCACGTTTGAGAAAGAAGTCTTTCTGCTGGCGAAGGCGACGGCGAAAAAGCTCAAGACTTCGCCGATCGTAGTGACTCCGAGTCCACAACCCGAACCGCAGCCTGGCCCAAGTCCCGAACCGGAGCCCGGACCCGCGCCTGGACCGGGTCCGGCGGCTTCCAAATGCACCGTGCGGGTGCAGGGTTCGATCCCGCCAGAAGTCTGGAATCGTGTGGGCACAAGACTATTGCCCAAGCTTAGAACGGGGGAGGGATTGGCGGTGCAGGTCGAGTTTTCGACTGCGGCAAACTTGGAAGTCGCGAAACCTTTGATGAGCGACCTGGAGCAGATTCTGAGGGAGCTGGGCGTTGCCGACACAATGAAGGTATCGTCCGAAAGTTAGACTTCCCGATGGCATAGCTATCGAACAATCTATGTGCGGCGAGCGAAGCAAGCTTGCATTTGTGGAGGTGTCACATGGTGTCATTTGAAACGATCTGGAAACCTATCGAAGCACATCAAGGGGAAATATTCCACCAGATCAGAGGGCAGCAATTTACTTACAAAGTGGAAAGCGGTGCAGTCATTCCCGACACGACCAACCGGCAGCTTCCAAGAAGTCATTTTGCGGAAGCGGCAAAGCTGCTTCCACTAAGGAACACCGTGCCAGTCCAGCACCTTCAAGGGCCTTCCTATCTTTACGCGATTTTGATGGATCGTAAAATCAGGCAATCTGATTGGTGATAACTGCACGCTCAACTTTGAGTCCTGTGGTTGCCCACCGGCATGTCCAGCAGAATTATCGGCCGGACCCAGAAGTTGCGTGCATGGTTCGCCCGACTGTCAGTTGGCGTTCAATCCGGCGACCTGGATTACGCGGCTCCACTTGGCCACTTCCGCCTTGAGATAAGCCGCGAATTCCTCGGAGCTGGTGCCGTGCACGTCGAGGCCCTGCGCCGCGAATCGTGAGGTGACCTGGAGCTGGCGGATGACGTCGACCGTGTCGCGATAGACGCGCGCCGCAATCGGTGCGGGGGTTCCCGCGGGCGCCAGCATCGCGTACCACGTGGCGTATTCGTATCCGGACAGGCCCGCCTCGGCCGCGGTCGGCAGGTCCGGCACGGAGGGCAGGCGCCGCGCGCCGGTCACTGCAAGCCCCTTCAACCGGTCCGACCTGACCAGAGGCAGTGCAGTCGCCATGTTGGTCACCATGAACTGAATCTCCCCCGAAATCAGGGCGGTGGCGGCGAGTCCCGCGCTCTTATAGGGCACATGCAGCGCCCTCGTGCCGGCGGCGGCGACGAATTGCTCGTTGGCAAGGTGGCTGGCGGTGCCGATTCCGGCAGAGCCGAAGCTGAACCTGCCGGGCTGCGCCTTCATCAGGGCGATCAGTTCTTTCACTGATCGCGCCGGCACCGCGGGATGAATCGCCACGATGCTCGGCTGGCTCGCGAGCAGGGTCATCGGCTGAAAGTCCCTGATGATGTCGGAAGGCGCGTTGCGGTAGAGCGAGCGGCTGATCGCCATCGTCGAGCTGGAAACCAGGAGGGTGTAGCCGTCCGCGGCGGCAGTGGCGACGATGGCATTGCCAATCGTGCCGCCGGCGCCCGGCCGGTTATCCACGACCACCGCCTGCCCCCATCGTTCGGCCAAGGCCTGTGCCACGATACGGCCGACGATGTCGCTGCCCCCACCCGGCGCGAGCGGCACGACCATGCGCACGGGCTTGACCGGATAGGCCGTGGCCGGGCTGCCGCCGCCGGCGGCGTCCTTCCCCTGCACCGGCGCGCCCGCGGGCGTGCCGATGCCAAGTGCAACCATGACAAGCGCAGCCCCGTGGACGGCAGGTCGTGAGCAATGGCGCATCGCAATCCCCTCGTAACGTGAACGTTCCCGCGGCACGGATGCGCCACGGCGATGTGAGGTGGAGATTACAGAACGGATGTTGCAGAAATTTGACGGTGCCATCTCGCGTACCGCATCGCAGTTCGTGCGCGTAGTATCATCGCCGCTGCCGGATGGCAGCTCACGAGGAGATTACGTGGAGAGGCATTGGCCCGTTGTTCTTTTATTGCTGATCGCCGCAGGCCCGGCATCGGCGGCGCAGAACATCCCCGCCGCAAGCGGCTACCCGAACAAGCCGATACGGCTGGTCGTGCCGAGCGCCCCGGGAGGGGGAACCGACATCATCGCGCGCCTGATCGCGCAGGCGCTCGGCGAGAGCTGGGGTCAGACCGTGGTGGTGGACAACCGCGGCGGCGCGGGCGGCATCCCCGGCGTGTCCATCGTCGCCAAACAATCGGCGCCAGACGGCTACACCATGCTGCTCGGCAGCGTGGGGCACGTCTCGTTTGCGCCCGCCGTACGCCGCAATCTCGGCTACAACCCGGAAACCGATCTCACGCCGGTGACGCTGGCGGCTAGCCAGCCCTTTGTCATCGCCGCGTCGTTGTCGCTGCCGGTGAAATCCATCAAGGAACTCATCGCGCTCGCCAAGGCCAAGCCGCGCTCCGTGAGCTACGGTTCGGGCGGCACCGGCACGGCCTCGCACCTCGGCGTCGAATTGCTGCAGCTCGAGGCGGGGTTTTCGATGCTGCATGTTCCCTACAAGGGCAGCAACCCGGCGATCGCCGCGGTGATGGGCGGAGATCTCCAGGTCGCGCTCGCCGGCCTCGCGACCGCCCTGCCGCACGCAAAGAGCGGCAGACTCAAGGCACTCGCCGTCACGGGCGCCAAGCGTTCGCGGGTGGCGCCGGAGCTGCCGACGGTGGCGGAGTCGGGCGTCCCGCGTTACGCGTTTGACGTGTGGTACGGCATCATGTTTCCCGGCGGCACGCCGCCGGCACTTGTGACGAAGATGCACGCAGAGCTGACGAGGCTGCTCAAGTCGCCTGCGGTCAGCGAACGTTTCACGGCCGCCGGCCTCGAACCCCTGACGAGCACGCCCGGAGAATTTTCCGACCGCATCAGGAGCGAATTGCCGAAATGGAAGCGCGTAGCGAAGGAAGCGAACATCCGCATCGATTGACCCATCACAGCCCCTTCACGCCGTGCTGCTTCATCAGTTCGAGCGCCTGCAGCGCGGGCAGATAGTACGGATCGAACTCCAGAGCGCGCTCGAACGAGCGCAGCGCTTCGCGCAGCTTGCCCTGCTCGAGCAGTACGCGACCGAGATTGAAGTACGGGAATTGGTAACAGCAGTAACGCTTCGCCGCGATCGCCTTCTCAAACCAGGGCATGGCCTCGGCCGATCTGCCAAGCGCCATGAAATAGACGCCGATGTCGTTGTAGGGATTGCCGAACTCGGGATCGATCTGGATCGCCATGCGGCACTGTGCGATCGCGTCGTCGATCCTGCCGAGATGGCTCAACGACCAGCCGAGAAAGGTGTGCGCTTCGGCGGTCGGCCGGGCGGCGATCGACGAGCGAAAGGACTCGACCGCGCGTGGGTAATCACCCATGGTGTGAAGGAGATAACCCGCCTGCCAATGCGCCTCGGCGCGCTGTTCGGGGGTGAGCTTGATGCCCCCTTCGGGCGGTTGCGCAAGACCGGCTGCGCACGCGAGCGCCGTCAGACAACCTGACAGCAGCTTCCGGCTCCACGGCACGGCCACGACGCCCGCCGGTGGCGATGCCTCAACCTAGCCGGTTACCGGCTGTGACCTTCCAGCAGTATCCGTTGCCGGCGTGGCTGCTTCCGGTGCGCGGCGCTTCGACCAACGATGCTTCAGCCACTCGATGAGTTCCTGGAATTCATTCCAGGACCTTTGAACGCGCTCGAGTTCCTTCGCTCTGCTGGACCCGTACGAATCGCACATGGCATCCCTCCATCCGGTTTCCGATACAGGGTTCACCTTCCACGCACTGCGAGCGTCCATACTACGCCCGTCCCGCGGGCGCCACAATCACGCCACAGCAATGCCCATGGCTTCAGGGTGGGCATTGCCTTTGTCCGCGGCAAGGGATTACCGCGCTACGACTTCGTGCGGCTCTCCGTGCCCGCGGCAAGGGATTGCCGCGCTACGACTTCCGGAATTGCGCCTCGCGTTTCGGTAGGCCGGCAATCCTTTGCCGGCTTTACCCCTGATTCAGGTTGAGGCGGCGGATCGCTTTCATGCGCTGCACCGAGTCGCCGGCAAGATGCGTCCATATGACCGCATCGCGCGCGAGCTTGTCGGCGCGCGCGTTCATCGTCATGTCGCCGGCTGCACCGTGGACTTCCAGGTTGAGCCGCGTCACGCGCTGAATGACGTCGGTCGCAAAATTCATCAGCAGCACGTTGTTGATCGAGTGATGCACGCCCTGGGCATCGCTTTCCGCCGCCACCCGCAGCACGAACGAGCGCAA
>JACQGN010000015.1 GCA_016199545.1 Betaproteobacteria bacterium
GATGCAGATCGCAGCCAAGATACACGAAGAACCGGGCGTGATCGGAAACGATGAAGCGGTACACACAGAAACAATGAAATCGTGGAACAACGTCACGAGAATCAAGTTCGCCCTCTTGACACGCGCCGGCTAATGGGTGTGATCTCTGTGGCCATGACTTTATGAAATTCTCGGAACACTGGCTGCGCACCTTCGTCGATCCGCCGCTTACCACGCGCGAGCTGGCGCACGCGCTCGCCATGGGCGGACTGGACGTGGAGCACGTTGAACCCGTGGCGCCGCCCTTCGACCGCGTCGTGGTCGGGGAAGTGCTGGCGGTGGACAAGCATCCCGGCGCGGACCGGCTGTCGGTTTGCACCGTGAACGTCGGCGTGGCGCCGCTTTCCATCGTGTGCGGCGCGCCCAACGTGCGCGCGGGCAGCCGGGTGCCCACGGCGCTCGCCGGGGCGAAGCTCCCCGCGATCGAGATCAAGGTCACAAGCGTTCGCGGCGTGGAGTCGCACGGAATGCTCTGTTCCGCCAGGGAACTGGGGCTGAGCGAAGACGCCGCGGGCCTGCTGGAGTTGCCGAATGATGCGCCGATAGGCGCCGACGTGCGTCAGGTGCTCGATCTCGATGATCATCTGATCACGATCAAGCCCACGCCCAATCGCGGAGACTGTCTGGGCCTTGCGGGGATCGCGCGCGAGGTTTCCGCGATCACCGGGTCGTCGTTCAGCCCCATGGAAGCGGGGATCGTGAGTGCCTCGCTCGACGATACGCTGCGGATCGAACTTGCCGCGCCGCGTGCCTGTCCCCGTTACTGTGGGCGCTTGGTGCGGGGCGTGAACGCAGGGGCGGCCGCTCCGCGCTGGGTGGTGGAGCGTCTCACCCGGAGCGGCATCCGCAGCGTCAGCGCGATCGTGGATATCACCAACTACGTGATGCTGGAGCTCGGGCAGCCGCTGCATGCATTTGACGCGGCCCGGATTGACGGCGGAATATGCGTGCGCTTCGCGCATGAGGGCGAGAAACTCGTCCTGCTCAACGGCGAGAACCTCGAGTTCGCGGCCGATTTCCTCGTGATCGCGGACGAACGCAAGGCGCTCGCCCTCGCTGGAATCATGGGCGGGGCCGAGAGCGCGGTGACACGGTCGACGGTCGACATCTTTCTGGAGAGCGCATTCTTCGATCCCGAGGCCATCGCCGGGAAATCCCGCCTTCTGGGATTTGGATCGGATGCGTCGTATCGCTTCGAGCGCGGAGTCGATTATGCCGCCACGCGGGATGCGCTCGACCGCGCGACCCGTCTGGTGCTCGAGGTCTGCGGTGGCCGGGCAGGACCGGTGAGCGAGGCGTGTGCGGCGTTGCCGCAGCGCAAGCCGGTGACCCTGCGCATTGCACGCGCAGAACGAATCTTGGGAATCCCGCTCAACGCGGAGGCAGTCGCGGAAATCTTTCGGCGGCTGAACTTCGCACAGACGCCGCTGGGTATGGATGTTGCGGTCACGCCGCCGTCGTTCAGGTTCGACATCACGATCGAGGAGGATCTGATCGAGGAGGTGGCGCGCATTCACGGATATGAAAACATCCCGGCTGTGCTGCCGCAGATGCGGGGGGCCATGTTGCCGGCGCCGGAACAACGGCGGGATGCGTCGACCGTGCGGCAACTGCTGGTGGCGCGCGATTACCAGGAGGTTGTCACTTTCGGTTTCGTCGAGCGGCAGTGGGAGGAGGATTTCTGCGGCAATTGCGAGCCGCTGGCGCTCGCCAATCCTATCGCGAGCCACATGAGCGTCATGCGCTCGAGCCTGATCGGAAGTCTCGTGAACTGCGTGGCATTCAACGCGAGCCGCAGGCAACCGCGGGTGCGCGCGTTCGAGATCGGTCGCTGTTTCGTGGGCAGCGGCGATGACACGGACGCACAGCCGATGCGGGTAGGCGGAATCGCCTATGGCCTTGCCGCATCCGAGCAGTGGGGTGTTCCCAAGCACAACGCGGATTTTTTCGATACGAAATCCGACGTTGAAGCGCTGCTTGCGCCGCAGGCCGTGCGCTTTGAAGCTGCTGTCCATCCCGCGTTTCATCCAGGGCGCTCGGCGCGTGTGATGCGAGCCGGAAGGAATATTGGCTGGATTGGAGAATTGCACCCGCGCTGGCAGGCAAAATACGATCTGCCGCTCGCGCCCCTCGTTTTCGAGCTGGATTTCCGGCATGTAACGGAGGGTGAGCTCCCTTCGTACCGCGACATTTCCCGGTTTCCAGCCGTGCGACGTGACGTTTCGGCCGAGTTTGACGAGGAAGTGGGGCACGACCGGGTCCTGGCCGCGATGCGGCAGGCGGCGCCAGCGATCGTCAGCGAAATCGGGCTCTTCGACGTGTTCCGGGGCGGCGGTGTGGGCAAGGGTAAAAAAAGTCTTGCATTCAGGGTGTTATTGCAGGATACTGAGAAAACTCTTACCGAAGCAGAGGTCGACTCGGCGGTCGCTGGGCTGAGGGATGTTCTGCAACAACAATTCAGGGCAAAGCTGCGTTGAAAGGGGGAACATGACCTTAACCAAGGCCGAACTCGCAGACCTCTTGTTTGAAAAAGTCGGGTTCAACAAGCGCGAGGCCAAGGACATGGTGGAGTCGTTTTTCGAGGAAGTACGGCTGTCGCTGGAACATGGGCATGGAGTGAAACTGTCCGGTTTCGGCAATTTCCAGCTGCGCAACAAGCCGCAGCGGCCCGGCCGCAATCCGAAGACGGGGGAGGAGATCCCGATCACGGCACGGCGCGTCGTGACCTTCCATGCATCGCAGAAGCTGAAGACGATGGTCGAGCAGCACTACGATGGACACAGCCCAGAACAGCAGCAGCCCGAACAGCGGCCATAGCGCCAACGCTCAACTGCCGCCGATACCGGCCAAGCGCTACTTCACCATCGGTGAAGTCAGCGATCTGTGCGGGGTGAAGCCTCACGTACTGCGTTACTGGGAGCAGGAATTCACCCAGTTGAAACCCGTCAAGCGCCGCGGCAACCGGCGCTACTACCAGCATCACGAAGTGCTGCTCATCCGCCGCATCCGCGAACTCCTTTACGATCAGGGGTTCACCATCAGCGGCGCGCGCAACCGCCTGGACGAGCTCGTCGCGGAGCCGGTGCGGCCGGCCCGAGCCGCGCGCGGGGGCATGAGCGCCGTACGCCGGGAAATCAAGGGCGTCATCGATCTGCTTCGAGCCTAGGATTTTGGTGGACGTTCGTCCGCCAAAGTCCTTATATTGAGTTCCAGATTGGGAATCTCGAATAGCCTAGCAGCCTGTGGGACTTAACAGTCCAACAGGCTGCTATAAACAAAACCGGCTGATGATTCCGAATAAAAC
>JACQGN010000200.1 GCA_016199545.1 Betaproteobacteria bacterium
CCGCAGACCAAGACGTTGAACACCGCGTGAATACCACCGTTCACCCCGACCATCGCGCATGCGCGCGGTGTCGGTCAGCTAAACGTTTAAACGTTAGCGTGCTTCCGGCAATGGTGGTAGGCTATATGCCATGAGTGATACGGATGTCGCGGAAATTCTGAAGCTCCCGGTCGAGGAACGGTTGCGCCTCGTCGAGCTTATCTGGGAAAGCCTCGCCGCCGACCCGGCAGGCGTGCCGCTTGGCGATGCCGATCGTGCAGTGATTGATGAGCGTCTTGTTGATCACGAGCGCGACCCAGATGATGTTGTATCGCGAGGCGAACTGTTCGCTGAGGCTCGCCGACGCTGATGGCCCTGCCGGTCGTGTACCGCCGCAAGGTTAGGCGGGACCTGGCTGGGGCATATGGGCGGTACGAAGAGCAACGCGCCGGCTTGGGGGAGGAATTCCTTGCGGCGGGTCATGCGGAACGTTGGCCCCATGGTCAAGCTCATCCATTCAGGCGTCATCGCGAGAACCCGCATAAGCCATGCCAAAGAATAGAACGCTGAAGGTTGCCGCTGGCATCGCTGCTTCGTTCATTGCTCTCGCCGGAACGATTATTTTTCTGTTGGCGGCGAAAATAATAAGCTCGGGGATGGCGATCCTGATGCTTGTTGCGTTGGTGGGGATGTACATCGGGTTCGGAATTTTAATTGCGGTCTATCGCTTGATTGGTAAGCTGGACTGAGCGTCCTTCCGGCCCGTGAGCCAGACGAATTCAAGCAGGTCTCCGGTGCAAGAGGCCACGCGGATCAACCTTTGTCTGGCTCTCCGTCCACGCCCCCCGCCGTCAGAGGTTTCGTACGCCTCATGCCGCCGGCCACCAGCCGGTACTCGAACAACCGGCATTCCAGCGCGCCGTTGTAAAGCGGGGTGCGGCGGCTTGCCTTGAGGCCGATGAGTTTGGGAAGCTGCATGTCCGCGGACAGGATGTAGGCGGTCCAGCCGGCGTAGCGCTTCTTGAGGACGTCGCCGAGCCTGGGATAGAACGCGCCGAGATCTTCTCGCCCGGCGAGCCGCTCTCCGTACGGAGGATTCATCACGACGATGCCTGAGGGGGCGGGCGGACTGGAGTCGAGGACGTCCATCTGCTTGAGCGCCACCGCGTCGCCGAGCCCGGCAGCCGCGAGGTTCTCGCGCGCGAGTTTCAGCACGTTTCCCAGCTTGTCGCTGCCGTGAATCGGCAGCCGCTCGACCGGTTTGCGCCGCCCGCGAGCCTGCTCATGCACTGCACGCCACGCGTTCGGGTTGAAGTTCAGCAGCTTCTCGAAACCGAAAGTCCGGTTCAGCCCCGGCGCGATGTCGAGCGCCATCATCGCCGCTTCCATCAGCAAAGTGCCGCTGCCGCACATGGGATCGAGCAGCGCTGCTCCACGCTCCCATCCCGTGAGCTTGAGAATGCCGGCGGCGAGATTTTCCCGCAGCGGCGCCTCGCCCCCCGCCATGCGCCAGCCGCGCTTAAACAGCGGCTCGCCCGAGATGTCGAGATAGAACGTCGCGTCGTCGCGGGTCAGGAAGACGTGGATGCGCACGTCCGGATTGGCGGTGTCGACGTCCGGGCGCCTGCCCTGCGCGGCGCGAAACGCATCGCACACCGCGTCCTTCACTCTCAGGGTCGCGAAGTCGAGGCTCTTGAGAGGAGAGCGGATGGCGGCGACGTTGACACGGATCGACCGGCGCACGTCGAACCAGCGGGGCCAGGCGAGAGCGCGTGTCGCATCAAAAATGTCGCGCTCGTTCCGGTAACGCGCCTGCCCGACGCGCCACAACACGCGGCTCGCGATGCGGCTTTCGAGGTTGGCGATGTAGCAGAGCGCAAATTCGCCGGCAAATGCGACTCCGCCGTCAACTGGTGAAGGACTCCCTGCGCCGAGCGCGGCGAGTTCGGCGGCGAGCACCGCTTCGAGTCCGCGCGGGCACGAGGCGAAAAACTGTTCCATGGTTGAAATGCGCTCGTCACCTGTTCGCGGCGTAGGTTGGGGTAAGCGCAGCGCACCCCAACACCAGGGTCGTTTGCGGATCGTCAGGGTTCGCGCTGCTCACCCCAACACCCGGGTCATTTGCGGATCGTTGGGGTTCGCGCTGCTCACCCCAACCTACATTTGCTTCGAATCTACCCGGCTTCATATGCGTCCCGCCCGGGCATTAGTGTGACGATTTCAGTTGCACGAAAATTTCGTAGCTGATCGAATGGCGGCCGTTGCGCCGCGAGTGCAGCTCGGTGATGCGCGCCTCGATCGCGGCGCCGCGATCCATCTGCCGCGCGAGATGGGCGTTTTCGCGCCGCGGCACGTAGCCGAGCATCCGCTCCTTCCACTCGACGCGAATGGCGTTGCCGTCGTGCGGATTCGCGGGCTCGCGCACGAGGCGCAGCGCGTCTCCCACCTTGAGCTGATCCCAGAACTCCTTGCCCTCGTAGTACTTGAATCCGGCGAGCGGCGAATCCTGGATGACGATGCGGGCGCTGGTCGCCTGCGCCGCGGCAAGCGTGGCGGCGGACAAGAGGCAAACGAATGCCGCGGCCGAGAGGTGGTGCATGCTCCAGAACATGTTGAAGGGCGTGACTCGTGACCGGTGACTCGTGACTGGTGAGGCGTGACTGGTGAGGCGTGACTGGTGAGGCGTGACTGGTGAATCGTGTTGAGACGGCCTTTTGTTCCCGCGTGTTGAATGGCGATCTCATCGTCCGTTCGAACACGCGGACGCCAACCGGCGCGCCGCATCCGGTTTGGCGCTAATTCAGCAGGCGGCGCCGCGTGAGCACCAGCGCGACGTAAAACCCGGCGCACGCGTATGCGACCAGCACCGCCACGTGGAGGAGCGCGTCAGGCGGCGCCACTCCGGTCATGAGCGGACGCGATATGGCGACGGCGTGGGTGAGAGGCAACAACTGGACGACGCCCTGGAGCCACCCCGGCAGCTGCTCGACCGGGAAAAACACGCCGCACACCAGCATCATCGGCGTGATCGCGAGCGTGAAGTAGTAAGTGAAAAAGTCGTAGTTCGGGGCGAGCGCCGTCATGATGAGTCCCATGCCTGCAAACGCCAGGCCGATGAGAAACACCAGGGGCAGGAGCAAGAACGCGAGCGGCGAGGCGACGAGACCCAGCACCCAGGCAATCGCCAGCACCGCGATGCCGGACAGAAAACTCTTGCTCGCGGCCCACGCAATCTCTCCCAGCACCACGTCGTCCAGGGTGAGCGGCGCGTTCATGATCGCCTCCCACGTTTTCTGGACGTGCATGCGCGAAAAGCCGGAATACATGGCTTCGAAGGAGGCGCTCATCATCGTGCTCGAACACACCATGCCGGCGGCGAGAAAAGCGATGTACGGCATGCCGCCGACCTCCGGCAGCATGGCGCCCAGTCCGTAACCGAGCCCCAGCAGGTAGAGCATCGGATCGGCGAAATTGCCCAGCGCGGACGCGATCGCGAGCTTGCGCCACACCAGCCGGTTGCGGCGCCAGACGTGGACGAAGCGCAGGCTGAATGACGGCAGGGAAAGCGTTCTTGCAGTCATGACGAAGTCCAGTGGTTCGGCGCGGGAACGAACAAGCGTGAACCGTGAGCGGTGAACCGACTGGACGCCGATATCGGATCACGGATCACCATACACGCTTCTCGGCTCTCAGTCACGCAACTCGCGTCCGGTGAGCTTCAGGAACACGTCCTCGAGATTGGCGTGGCGGTGCAGGTAACGCACGCCGCCACGCTGCTCGAGGTCGTGCACCAGCGGATCGGCGTCATGCGTGTAGAAAAAGAATGTCGCGCCGGTGTTCTCGTAGCGCTCAGCGGTCCTGCTGCCGACGCTCTCCGCCCATTCCCGCGCGCCGTCGCCGTAGACTTCCACCACCTGCGGCTCGATGTGGGTCGCGATCAACGCGCGCGGCGCGCCCTGGGCGATGATGCGCCCGTGGTCCATGATGGCGAGCCGGTGGCACAGCCGCTCGGCCTCGTCCATGAAGTGAGTGGTGAGAAAAATCGTCTTGCCCTGTGCAAGAAGCTGCCGCAGGCGTTCCCAGATCACATGTCGCGCCTGCGGATCGAGGCCGGTGGTCGGCTCGTCGAGGAAGATCAGGGCGGGGTCGTTGATCAGCGAGCGCGCGAGCGTGAGCCGCCGCTTCATTCCGCCCGAGAGCGTCTGTATCCGCGCATCCGCCCGCGCCCCGAGTCCGGCGAACTCGAGCAGCCCCGGGATGCGTTTCCTGATGGCGCGCTCGCGCAGCCCGAAATAGCGGCCGTACACCAGCAGATTCTCGGTGACGGTGAAGTCGGGATCCAGATTGTCGGCCTGCGGCACCACACCCACGCGCTCGCGCGCCGCCCGTGCCTGCACCGGGACAGGCAGCCCGAGCAGCTCGACTGTGCCGCCGTCGTGATCGGTGAGGCCGAGGCACAACCTCAACGTCGTGGTCTTGCCCGCGCCGTTGGGACCAAGCAAGCCAAAGCATTCGCCGGCGCGCAGTTCGAGGTCGACCCCGGCAACCACTTCGTGATCGGCGAACGACTTGCGCAGTCCCACCGCGCGCAGGTGGGGCACGAGCGGGGACGCTAGTGGCACCAGGCGAGAACGATCCGTGACAGTTGCCCGAGCTGCCCGTGAAAGAAATGCCCCCCGCCCGGAACGACGACGACCGGCAAGTGCTGTGGCCGCGCCCAGTCGAGCACGGCGCGAAGGGGATTGGGATGGGCGATCAACGCGATGCCGCGGCGCCGCGGGCCGGGGTCGTTGAGGTCGATCTCGATATGTCCGGCAGGGCCGTCGATCAATACGCGCTCGGTGGTTGATGGATGCAGGGGCCGGACTTCAACGGCAGGCATTGAATGCGCGAGCGTGAAACGTGAAATGTGAAACGATCCCCTCTCCCCCGTCTACCGGGGGAGAGGGTTCGGGTGAGGGGGATCACTCTTCACGTTTCACCCTTCACCCGTGCTAGATGAGCAGGCGCTCCACGACGCGGCCGTTCTGCAGATGCTCGCTGATGATTTCGTCGATGTCCTCCCGGTCCACGTAGGTGTACCACACGGCCTCGGGATAGATGACCAGCACCGGACCGAGTTTGCAGCGGTCGAGGCATCCCGATTGATTGATGCGCACGTTGCCCGGACCGTTGAGCTTGAGTTGCTTGATGCGATCCTTGGCATATTCGCGCATCTTGCTCGAGTCATGATTGTTGCAGCATTGCGCCCCTGGTTCGCGCTGATTGCAGCAGAAGAACACGTGCCTGGCATAATAGCTCATGATTTGGCCGCAGGTATCGTAAGAGGCGCTGGGATTATAAGGGATTTGCCGCCGAGGCTGCAGGTCTTAGCGCGAGTGGCGCCGTGTCACCGCAGCGACGATCAGGTAACCCGCGGCAAGAAACGGCCAGAGTTCCGAGAGCGCGCGCGCAATGGTCGAGAAGCGCAGCAATTGCGTCGCGCCTGCCGCGACGAGCTTCGGGGGCACCGTCTGGTACGGATTGTCCGGGGCGGCGTTGATCGCCACGACAGCGGCCGCGAGGCAGATCAGAGCAAGGACCAGCCTGACCATCCGGGGAGCGCGTGTCAACGGAAAAAGCAGCACAGCGCCGGTCGCCAGCCCCAGACCCACGCCGGGCGTGAGCCAGCTGAGCGGGCCGGGCGCGTCGAACAACGTGACACCGGCGGCGGCCTTGACGGCAAGCCCGGTCGCGATGACGCCGGCCACGATCGGGATCGTGCGGCGTGAATCGCGCACCAGCGCGGCGACGAGCAGCCCGACGCCGAGCAGGTTGAAAAACACGATCGCGGCTTCGGCCGACAACAGCAACTGCGGCGCATGCGGTAGGCGGGCGGGCAGATCGAACGTGCCGCGCAGGTTGCCCATGCCAAACAGTTGCGCGGTCGGGTGCAGGTGCGTCGCGAGCCACAGGCACACGATGATGAGGCCGCTGTCGGTGGCGGTGTCCGAATTGAATACGCGTGCCCGCCACGCCGCCAGCCGCCGGCCCGGAAAACCCGTGGGCGAGAGCAACGGCGCGGCCATCGCCCCGAACAGGCCGCCGGCGCCGTTGGCCAGCACGTCGAGTTTGGAGGCGATGCGCGTGGCAAGAAAGGCCTGTGCCGTTTCCATCGCGAGGCTGAGCGCGGCCGCGAGCAGCGCCGCGACGAGCACCGCCACCGGCGCCTTCAAGCGCGCGCTCAACGCGAGCGCCAGCAGGAATCCGAGCGGGATGTAGGCCGCGACGTTGATCAACACGTCGTCCAGCGTAATGTAACGCGGCCATGGCGCGCTCAGGAAATGCAGAATCTCGTACGATGGCCGACGCCATTCGCCGAACGGCTGCAGGCTGGCATAGACGACGAGCAGTGTGTAAGCTAGCGCGAGTATCCAGGCGAGCCGGGCGCGGTGCGGCGGGGGTTCCGCGCCTGCCCACTCTGTGGAAGAAGCTCGCCGGCTATCGGCGCTGATCATCGTAAGTCCGCTTTGGCAAATTGAGGCGCGCTTGCAGGCCGGCGTCGCCCTCGAATTCGCCGGAGAAGGCATTGATCCCGGAGTGTCTCCCTTGAAATTCTATGACATCTTCAACGGCGACGCGGACGGCATCTGCGCGCTGCACCAGTTGCGCCTGGAGGAGCCGCGCTCGGCCGTGCTCGTCACCGGCGCAAAGCGCGAAATCGCGCTGGTCGAGCGTGCGGATGCCGGCAGCGGCGACGAACTGACGGTGCTCGACATCGCGTTCAGTACCAATGTGCGCGCAGTCTTGCGTGCGCTGGAGCGCGGGGCGCGGTGCCGCTATTTTGATCATCATCACGCAGGTGCTGTTCCGCAGCATCCCAATCTCAAGACCTACATCGACACCGCGCCGGACACCTGCACGAGTCTCATCGTTGACCGCTACCTTTCCGGCCGGCAGCGCATCTGGGCGGTGGTGGCTGCCTTCGGCGACAATCTCGGCGACGCGGCGCGCCGCGCGGCGCAAACGCTCAAGCTGCCCCCGCCGGAAGTCGACCAATTGCGCGAGCTGGGCGTATGCATCAACTACAACGCCTATGGCGAGTGCGTGGATGACTTGCATTACCATCCCGCGGACCTGTTTGGAGCGCTCTCCCGTTACCGGCAGCCGTGCGAGTTCGTCGAGGGGGAGCCGATTTTCGAGGTGCTGAAAAACGGCTATCAGGACGATCTGTGGCGGGCGCGCGGCGTAAAGCCCGATCTCGCTACTGAACACGCCACCCTCTACGTCCTGCCCGACGCGGCGTGGAGCCGGCGGATCAACGGCCCGTTCGGAAACCGGTTGGCCGAGGAACATCCGGCGCGCGCGCACGCGGTGCTTGTGGCCCGAAACGGCGGTTATCTCGTCAGCGTGCGCGCCCCGCTCACACGCCCCGGGGGTGCAGACGAGCTATGCATGAAGTTCACGACGGGGGGCGGGCGCAGGGGCGCGGCCGGGATCAATCTTCTACCGCAGGAGGATCTGCCGCGCTTCGTTGACGAGTTTCAGCGGCAGTTCGCAGGCTGAGGACCCGCATCAACCTAGAAAAAGCAGTTGGCCACAGAGATCACAGAGTTC
>JACQGN010000191.1 GCA_016199545.1 Betaproteobacteria bacterium
CGCCTGGATAACCTGCTCATGCGCATTGTGGATGCAGCCCTTGCCTTTCCCGCGATCCTGTTTGCCTTGCTGCTGGCGGTGACCATGGGACAGGGCCTGCGCACCATCGTCATCGCGATCAGTCTGCTGCTGTGGGCCCGTTTTGCCCGGGTGGTGCGGGGGGAGGTCCTGGCCGTGAAGCAGCGAGATTTCGTTTCGCTGGCCAGGGTGCACGGCTGTTCGCCGGTGCGCATCATGGTAACCCATATCCTGCCGAACGTGATGAACACCTTCATGGTGCTCCTTACGCTGTACGTCGGCGTGGTGATCGTGGCCGAGGCATCGCTCAGCTTCCTGGGCGCCGGGATTCCGCCCCCCACCCCGTCGTGGGGTCTCATGGTTGCCGAGGGCCGGGGAAAAGTCGCCAGTGCCTGGTGGATTTCGCTCATCCCGGGAGTCGCCATCACGTTGGTCGTGCTCGCTTTCAACCTGTTCGGCGACTGGCTTCGGGACCGTCTGGATCCCAAGCTTCGTCAGTTGTGATAGGGCAATCGTGACTGGAGATATCGTTCTGGACGTTCGCGATCTGCACACGCATTTCTTCTTGCGGCGGGGCGTGGTGAAAGTCGTTGATGGCGTCAGCTTTACGCTGCGGCGGGGCGAGGTGCTGGGCCTGGTCGGCGAGTCGGGCTGCGGAAAGAGCGTGACGGCTCTGTCGCTGCTGCGATTGCTCCCGCAGCCGGCAGCCCGCACGGTGCAGGGAAAGGTGCTGTTGGACGGGGAGAATATTCTGACCAAGAGCGACCGGGAGATGCGCCAGATTCGGGGAAGCAAGATCGCCATGATCCTGCAAGACCCGCAGACCTCTCTCAATCCGGTGTTCACGATTGGTGACCAGCTCCGTGAGTCCATTGCCAAGCTTCATCCGGGACAAGATGACGCCGTAATGCGTCGGGTCATCGAGGCATTGCGAAAAGTGAAGCTGGCAGCGCCGGAGCAGCGGATTGACCAATATCCGCATCAGATGAGCGGTGGCATGAAGCAGCGTGTGGTGGGCGCCATCGCGATCAGTCGCGAGCCTCGGGTGCTGATCGCCGATGAACCCACGACCGCCTTGGACGTGACGATCCAGTTGCAGTACCTGAAACTGCTCCAGGAACTCCAGCAGAACTCCGACATGGCGATCCTGTTCATCACGCACGACTTCGGCATCGTGGCCAAGATGTGTGATCGGGTCGCGGTCATGTATGCCGGACGCATCGTCGAGAGCGGTCCGGTGCGTCAAGTGTTCGATAACCCCAGGCACCCGTACACCCAGGCGCTGATCGCGTCGGTGCCCAAGATGAGACGGCAGGCGGGCCGTTTGCCAACGATAGAAGGTCAGCCGCCGGCGTTCTCCGATCTGCCGCGCGGCTGCCGCTTTGCGCCGCGCTGTCCTCTGGCCGACGACCGTTGCCGGACGACCTATCCGCGGTCATTTGCCGTCGGCAGCGAGCATGCGGCTGACTGTTGGAAAGTGGGGGCAACCGTATGACCGAGCCCTTGCTGCGCGTTGAAAGCCTGCGCAAACACTTTCCTGTCACCAAAGGCATTCTATTCGCGAAAACCGTCGGACAGGTGAAAGCGGTCGATGGCATTGACTTCTCGATCGCCCCGGGGGAGACGCTGGGACTGGTCGGGGAATCCGGATGTGGGAAGACGACGACCTCGAGGCTTGTTCTCCGCCTGGAGCAACCGACGAGCGGCCAGATACGGCTGCAGGGCAAGTCGATTCATGACATGCGAGGAGAAGCGCTGCGTGACTACCGGCGCCTTGTGCAGGCCGTATTCCAGGATCCGTGGTCGTCCCTCAATTCCCGCATGCCGGTCGGCAGGATCATTGGTGAATCGCTGGTCGTCACCAAATGGGGCAGCAGCGGCGATATCCGTCAACGCGTAGCAGAGGTGATGGTTCAGGTCGGCCTGCGTCCGGCGGACGCACAGCACTACCCGCATGAATTCAGTGGCGGGCAGCGTCAGCGTATCGCCGTGGCCAGCGGCCTGGCCTCGAAGCCCAAACTCATCGTGCTGGATGAGCCTGTGTCTGCCCTGGACGTCTCCATCCGGGCCCAGATACTGAACCTGCTCAAAGACATCCAGCAACGCGACCATGTCGCCTATCTGCTGATCGCGCATAACCTGGCGACGGTGCGGCACATGGCGCATCAAACAGCCGTGATGTACCTGGGACAGATTGTCGATTACGCGCCCACTGAAACATTGTTCAGCAATGCCCTGCATCCGTACACCAAGGCACTGCTCTCCGCAGTTCTCCCGGACCATCCGGACCTGCGGAACGACGAAATCGTTCTTACAGGCGAGGTGCCCTCACCTCTCAATCCGCCCAGCGGCTGCCGATTCCACACCCGCTGCCCGTTTGTCATGCCGAGGTGCGCGCAGGAGGAGCCCCCCCTGCGCGAGGCAGCTCGCGGCCATCTCGTTGCTTGCCACCTGTATACGTGAGAGCCGGACCGTGATGCGGGCCGCCATCCTTTAGATCATTTTCCTGGCCGGGATTGGCTGGCCGCGTGCGGCGGGCCCCCGGCTGAAAGACGTTGACGGGCGGCGGCCCGTCTTTGGGCAGATTCGTTACCCCGCTGACGATCTGCCGTTGATGATGATCTCAGGTCCGGTTTCTGTGAAAATTGACAATTACCTCGCAAAAGATCGCTTCTCCAGAAAGATCGTCCCCAGATAAGCGCTTTCCTTGAGCTCGACCTCAACGCTGCTGGAGGCGAAACGCGCGTCGGTGATCTCAATCCGGTAGATCCCGCCGTTTTGCTCCAGGCCCTGGAACTTGAAGTCGCCGTACGCGTCGCTGCGAGTCTCGGCGACGGTTCGCCCGCCCTGTTGCAGAGTGACGCGCGCGTCCGCGACGCATTCCGTGACGCCATTCAGCTCACCGGCGAGGCTGCCGCCGATGAAGACCTTGAAGAACCGGTCCAGGTTCTTGTAGTACACGCGCGGCCTGGTCTGGTACTCGGGGTGCAGCACTTCAAGCTTTTCATCGCCGACCATGCGCTGCATTTCTTCGTCGTCCGCGTGCACCGTGCGCATCGCCTGCGTCGGACAGACCTGCGAGCCGCGGGTGCGGGTCCAGCCCTGGTCGAGCAGGTGCGCGTCGAAGGGCCACGCCTGGGGCAGTTGCTGCTCCTCGTTCCAGTGGATGGCGCCGTAGGGACACGCGTCGACCAGGTGCCGCTGGCCCTTCGCTTTCACCGGATCGATGATGACAATGCCGTCGGGGCGCTTGGCGATCGCGCCGTCCTTCGCGGCCTTGACGCACGGCGCATCGTCGCAGTGATTGCACGTCACCGGCAGGTAGACGACCTCCACCATCGGATACTGCCCCCGCTCCCGCTGCATGATGTCGATCCAGCGTTGCCCATGCTTGGCCATCGGCGCCGCGTAGCCGGAGAACTCGTTGCCGTAGTACTCGTCGTGGCAGGCGACCGTGCAAGCCTCGCAGCCGAAGCACTTCGCCACGTCGATCACGAGGTTCCATTTTTTCATGCGGCCCTCACTTCGCTATCGCTGGGACTTGCCCGGTGCCGGATTTCCGTGCCGCAACGCTTGCAGAGGCCGCCCCGCCAATGGCGTCATGAAGCTCCGCTGATCCGTCCCAGAGCACAACCTGCACCAGGCAGGAGTTCGCCGCCGTCCCGGTTACCTTTTTCGCGATTGAGCGCTTGGGCGTCAACTGGTTAATGCACCCGCCGCGGTCCACCGAATTGCCGGGCTCGCCCAGGGGCTCGTAGCATGCCGAAGACTCGTACGCATGCACGACCCCCCGCGGCAGCCGCTGCGTCAAGCGGGCCGCGCAGACGACCGCGCCGCGATCGTTATAGATCTTCACGAGATCGCGCTCCTTGACGCCCCGCGCGGCAGCATCTTCCGCGTTTAAGCGCAACACCCAGTAGTAATGCCCGTCGACGAGCACCCGGTGCTCATCGATGTCGTTGATCGAGCTGTCTTTGCCGTCGGAGAGCGTGTGATAGCTGAAGCGCGAATGCGGTGAGATGAGTTGCAGCGGATAACGCCCGTAAAGCTCGGTACCCGGGCCCTCCCACGACCTGAGATATTTCACGATGGGCGGACGCTCGGGATCGTCGGGGTCGAAGCGCTTGAGGCTCGAGCATTCGAACTCGAACTTGCCGGACTGGGTTTGCAGACCCATCATGAACTGCTCGCGGTAGTCGCCCGGCAACGGATGAGGCTCGGGCACATCTTTCTTGCGGCCCTCGTAGAACCAGCGCAACGACACCGGATCGCGGCGCGCCTCCGGGAGCGGCGGCACGACGAAATAGCCCTTCTTGAGGAACCGCTTCCACGAGATGTGCTTCGGTAAGTCCGAGGCCTCGAACAGGCGCTTGACCCAGTCGAGCTCGCTCATGCCTTCCGAAAAATAGGCGCCGAGCCCCAGGCGGCTCGCGAGCGCGCGGAAGATCTGGAAATCCGACCTCGACTCGCCCAGCGGCTCGATGCACTTGTGCTGCAGCAGGATCACGCGATTGTTCATCTGGGTCTGCGCGTGCAGCGCATAGCCGCCCGTGCCCGCGAACTCGCTGATATCCCACCGCTCGAACTGGGTGCACGCCGGCAGGATCACGTCCGCGAATTTCGCCTCGCCCTCGAACCAGATCGACTGGTTCACCACGAAGTCCAGGTTCTCGCTGCGGTACGCCCGCACGTAGCGGTTGGTCTCGGTCATGGTGCCGATCGATGCGCCTCCGTATTTGTAGAACATCCGGATCGGCGAGTGGCCAGGCTCGGGATAGGAGAACTTCTTGAACTGGCCTTCGATGCTCCTGCCGTTCCACGGATAGCCTTCGGCCTTGCCTTCGAGGATCGCTTCCGGGATCTGCAGGCGCGGCACCTTCTGGGTCGACGGATTGAACGTGGGTAGTTGCGGCATGCGCTGGTAGAGGCTGATCGGCATGCCGGTGCCCTCGAGATCGCCCGACAGGCCGCCGTCGGCGTAGCCCGGGAAGTAGAAATGGAGATCGATCGGCGTGCCCCACTGCAGGTGCCCGTAATTGACGCCCGGGCGCCCCATGCCCTGCATGGCGAGCAGACACGCGAGCGAGCGCGCCCACTGGATGCCCGTCGCCGAGCGGCAAGCCCCGCCATGGCCATTCCCCCAGCCGCCCGCCCCGAGGTAGGTCTTCTTCGTGCCCCACTGGCGCGCAAGCGCGCGCACGTCCTTCGCCGGTATGCCGGTCTCGGCCTCCTGCCATTCGGGCGTTTTCGGAACACCGTCCTCTTTGCCAAGGATGTAGTCGCGCCACACCTCGAAGCCGACCGAGCGCTCGGCGACGAATTTCCTGTCGTAGAGTTCCTCCGCGATCCAGACATGGGCGATCGCCAGCGCCATCGCGGTGTCGGTGCCCGGCTTCGGCGCGAACCACTTGCCCCCGAGCAGCGCCGCGGTGTGGTTGTAGTACGGATCGATGTGCACGGTTTCGATGCCCAACTCGTGCAGCCACTGCCGGCGGATCGTGCCTTCGTAGGCGCTGTAGGAACCACTTGTCGTTTCGGGGTCGGCGGCCCAGAACACCACCAGTTCCGCCTCCTTCATCAGGTCTTCCACGGTGCTGTAGGTCTCGGTCTGCCCGAGGCGCATGCTGTAGCCGAAGTGATGCATGGCGCCCCAGTACCAGCCTTCCCAACTGTCGGGGTTGTGGACGACCTTGGTGTGGCCGATCGCGTTGAAGAACTTGTAGGCCGCGCTGATGTAATAGCCGAGGTTGCCCCAGGTGTGGTGCGATCCGTGGTTCACCATGATCGCGCCCTGCCCGTAGCGCGTCTTGCAGCGCTTGATCTCGGCGGCCACCAGGTCGAGCGCCTCATCCCAGGTGACGCGCTCGTAACCGGAAATGCCCCGGTTCTTCTGGCTGCGATCGCCATTGGGATCGAAATCCACTCGCTTCATCGGGTAGAGAATCCGATCCGGCGAATAAAGGGTGGACTTGGAACACAGGCTGTGCGTTGCGATGGTGGTCTGGTGCGGCGGCGTGAAGCTCTTGCCTCGCGCCTTGATGGTCCAGGGCATGGCGTCGGTTGCATCGAACTCGAGCGGCGTCAAGCGCACGACCTTGCCGTCCTTGACGTAGACAAACAACGGGCCGCCGTTGGTGTTCGTCACGTAGCGCGTCGTGCCGTCGTTCATCTTCGTGCCGTACTCCCACGTCACGGATATCATCATCAACAGCGTCTCGGTGAACCAGACGACGAGCTCGTCGGGCCCGTCGGCCTTGAAGTCGAAGTTCTTCATCGCCTCGATGCGCTCGAGCTGGTCCATCCAGGGCACGAACAGACGCGCGCCCAGCCCGGCGGAAGCTACGGAAATGCAGATGTCAGGGGCGGCGTGGATGCCGGGCGCGGAGACGATGTTTCCGTCCCGGAAGGTGAAGCTGCGCCCGACCGTGTTGTCGAAGGTCTTGATCTGCGCGGTGAAGTTTTTTTCCGCCAGCCGCTGCGCAAAGACCGGATACCGCCGCGCCCTGAACCGAAGCGTCCGCGCCATCCCGTAGAGCAGCACTGAGAATTTGGCCGAGTTCCACCTCATATTGACCTCCGCAACACGCTGGGAGAGAAAAGTCTATTACTCGGGCTTAATCCCCGCCGCCCTAATCAACCGGCCCGGTTCGTCCGCTGGCGCCAGATCATGCCGGGCGCCGAGAAACAAACGATCGAAGGAAAAGCAATCCGCCTGGGATTCCGCCGCGCCGAGCCCGCGCGCTGGGAGCGACGGCGAAAGCGCTCGCAGCGTGCGCATAACGGGTCTTATGTTCATGCTTGTTCCCGCTTCCCCCGGAGAAAACAGCGCTCCAAGCGGGTCTTGAGCGCGATTATCAACGGTTCCAGACGGCTGGCCTTGAAAACAAACGGCGGAGGATTGCCATTCCTCCGCCGATTTGATTTTCACGCGTCATCGTCGACGCCGCAGCTTTATGCCTTCATCAAGTCAATGGCGCGCATCGTTGCGGGCGTCTTCCCTTTGTTGGCAGTAAGCTCTTGCTGGTATTCATGTATCCTCCGTATTGCGCTTGCGTAACTCAATGTTCTGGCGCTTGAATGATCAACAACGCCACCCTCCTTCACAATACCTCCTCGATCTGGAACTCGTGAATTGCCCCAGTTGGACACGGATAAGCGCGTCGGGGTCCTCAACCGTCGGCAGCGGTATGAAATCCTTTCACAAAGACTTCATATGCCTCAATCCCCCCACGATTCAGGAAGAGCGAGTATATAGCGACATCATGCAATGTCTCAAGGGGAAGGGAAATTCGGTAGTGTCTCAGTTTGCGGTCCTGCCCGGTGGCGAGCCCGCGCCAACCACAAATTCAACGTGCGTCTTTTCCGGCTTCCATCCCTGCGCGCTACCGTCGGCAGCGATGGCGAAGGCAACGGCGGCAGCAGCGCACAACACGGGTCGGCTATTCATTATCTCCTCCCCGCGACCGACAACGGTTGAGGGCGGCAACGACGGTCCCCGCTCGAACACGGCGCGTCGCGGCGAGCAAATGAACGGCTTCCGGCCGCGTGGCTTCGTCTACAGGATGCGATTGAACCAGAACAGCGACAGCAGCGCGCCGAGCTCGTTGAACGTGCGGTTGCGACATTCATGATCCACCGGTTAGGGTCGAATTGCGCCCGTCGCGCAACGGGCGCTGACCGCCCATTTGCAGTCGTCGGCGAGATCCCCAGAAAACGACTCCCTTCCAAGGGGGCGTGAGCGAGTGCGACTGAGGTTAGACGTTGAACCGGAAGTGCACGATGTCCCCGTCCTGCACCACGTACTCGCGCCCCTCCAGCCGGTACTTCCCGGCCTTCTTGGCCGCGACCTCGCTGCCGAGTGCCATGAAGTCGTCGTAAGCGATGACCTCGGCGCGGATGAAGCCCTTCTCGATGTCGGCGTGGATGGCGCTGGCGGCGCGGGGGGCCGTGGCGCCGCGGCGGATGGTCCAGGCGCGGCATTCGTCCTCGCCGGTCGTAAGAAAGCTGACGAGCCCGAGGGCCTGGTAGACCTCCCGGACCATGATGTCGAGGACCGGCTCGCGTACGCCGAGCATCTCGCGGAAATCCTTCCGATCCGCCTCGGGCATGGCCTGGATCTCGCCCTCGGATTTAGCGCAACAGGCGAACGTCGGGATGCCGGCTACGGGCAGGCGCAAGCGCGCCAGGACCTCGGCCGTCGGCTTCGGGATGTCGTCCTCGCCCACGTTGACCACGGCCAGGATGGGACGCGCCGTCAGGAAGGCGTAAGTCCGCAGTTCGGGACAGGCCGCGAGGCTCGCATCTTCGTAGATGCGCCGGCCGTTATCGAGGATCTTGCGGCAGCGATCGAGCACGTCGCGCTCGTCGCCCGGCATGCCGGGCTTGCCCTTCTTGTGCTCGAGGTCGTCGCGCCCGAGGCGCGTCTCGACCAGCATCAGGTCGGCCAGGATCATTTCGGACAGCAGCGTGCCGATGTCAGCGCGCGGGTCGTTCAGGCCTTCCTCGTCGAAAGCACGCACGACGAGCAGGAAGGCATCCATCGGCTTGACCAGATTGAGGAACC
>JACQGN010000192.1 GCA_016199545.1 Betaproteobacteria bacterium
AGCCCTTGTAACGGACGCGCACGATGTTCACGCCCGCCAGGTACTTGAACAGCTCCCCGGCGACGTGCGGCGTGGAGCCGCCGCCGCCCGCGCTGTAATTGAGGTCACCGGGCCGCGCCTTGGCGAGGGCGATCAGCTCCTTGACGGACTTCACCGGCAGCGAGGGATGCACGACCAGCACGTTGGGCGAAGTCATCGCCAGAGTGATCGGCGCGAGGTCGGCGACCGGGTCCCAGTTGACTTTGGCGAGAAGGGGTTGCAGCCAGCAATAGGCGCCGTAGAACAGCACCGTGTAGCCGTCGGGCTGCGCCTCCCTGGCCACGTGCTCGACGGCAATACTGCCGCGATTCTCCACGATCACCCGCCCGCCGATTCGCGACGTAAGCGCCTGCGCGGTCACACGCGCGCCCCAATCGTGGTTGCTTCCCGGCGTCGCGGTGACGAAGCGGATGACCTTGTTTGGGTACTTGTCCTGTCCGAATCCCAGCTCTGCGCCGAATACCAGCACGACCGCACAAGACATGCTCAGCGCAATACGCGGCAACACCATAACTCCCTCCTCGAAATCACGCGCGGGTGCGCCGCACCCGCGCCGGCACAAGTCTCATGATAGCTCTATATAGCGCCAAGCTGGTGGCGGCGCTCATCGAGGGCGCCGGCTTCGATCCCGGGGGTTGATAGGAACTGCGAGGTTTCGCGAGCGCATCTTGACGGAGGGCAGACCTCCGACTGCACTCACCGCTGCAATCAACGTCTCGCGGTCGGTGCGCGGTAGCGCGCCAAGATCGCCATCCGCGAAATAGACTGCAGCTTTCAGCGCAGCCGCCGGCTGAAACGACTTTCCGAACATTGCGCGGGCAGCCGCAAGCCCCTGCGCCATCGACCGACCCGCTCGTATCATGGCGGCAATGTCCTCGTAGTCCTTCTTCTCGGGGCGCAGCAGAATCACCCTGAGCTTGTGCGCCATCAGATCGTCGAGGGACGCGACTTCGACCACGCCATCGCGGGTGAGCGACGGCTCGCCAACCCGGCCAAATTTGAGGCCACCGAAGAATGACACCTTCACCCCGCCGCCTCCCGCACTTGGAGCCGCGGGCGCCAGAACGCTGAGCGTATCCACGGCATCCTGCACGACCGTCGCCCGCTCCATGAACGGGAATGCGGCGCGAATCCGATCCCTGTCAAGCGGTTGGTCGTGAAAAAAATCGAAATCAACGGACCGGCGGTGCCCGAGCTGCAGTGAAATCGCGGTGCCTCCGTACAGCACGAAGCCGAGTCCGACGCTTGGCCGAAGCGCCGGCCACAACCGCTTTTGCCGCGGCGGAAGCTTCGCGAACTTCGGTGTGATCGTTGCGATCACGGCATTACGCGCTCAGGCAACGGTGGAACGGCGCTCGGGCGCGCAAGGTTGAGGCGGTAGTGCCAGTAGGTCCAGGAACGCGCCGAGAAGCGCCCGGGTTCCGCTTCACGAAGCGCCGCCACCAGGGCGTCGCGGCCGAGCGTGGATTCCAGCCGGATCACGTCGTCGTAATCGCCGAGCTCCATCACCTGCGAAATCACCAGGTTCCGCCGTTCACGCGCCTCCTCGGGCGAGAGCCACCAGACGTACTTCCTGGCCATCCGGCGCAGCAACGGATCCGCGGTCAGGGTCGCCGGCTTCTTCGGCCGGCCGGGCGCGCGCCTGACGATCCTCGCCACGACAGGTATGACCCACTGATGGCCAGTTCGTCGAGCCCCCGCAATGCGGCCTGCAGCAAGAAGTTGCAGCACGCGCGCCCGCGTCACGCCCTCCCGCGCGGCGAACTGCGATACCGAAAGAACCGGATTCCCTGCGCTGTGGACTACTTCAGTCACACCGAGATCTTACCAATAATCCCTTATCATTTGACAAGATATTTATCCATCGTGCGCTCGCAGTCTCATTCGGGTTCGATGCCCGCGGCCTTCACGACCCGCCGCCACTTCTCGATCTCGGACTTGATGTAAGCCGCATGGGCTTCCGGCGTGCTGCCGACCGGAACGGCGCCGCGTTCAATGAGCGTCTTGCGAATCGCCGGGTCGCGCAGCGTTTGCACGAGGGCTGAGTTGAGCTTCTCCACGATGGGCCGTCGCATCCCCGCGGGCCCGACAAAGTGGAAGCCGCTGCTCACGACAAACCCCGGAACACCTGCCTCCTGAACAGAATGTCGTTGTTGCCGCCCGGCTGGGCGGGGTTGACGACGCGGATGATCTTGCTGGGATAAGGCTGCGCGGCAAGCCCTCCGGCCGCCAGTCCCATGACCGCGGCGACGAAAGCAAGAACCGCATTCAAGAAACGCTTACGCATGTTCAGGGACCCAGCGAGTCGATGGTTTCGGTCTTGAAGTCAGCGGGCATGACGACCTCCAGTATTTCGAGGTCGTCGCTGTGGCCGAGTTCGCGGTGGCGAATGGAGGGCGGCTGAAATACGCACGTTCCTTCCACCAGCCGCACCAGGCCGTTCTCTTCATACTCGAAGTCAATCCAGCCCTTCAGCACGTAAACCATCTGGAAGGTCGTATGGTAAATTCTCGTATCTTTCATCTTCTCGCGCAATTTATTTGTTGCCGGTTTTGCACTTGGCAGCCGGTACGGATTATCAAGTCCGGCGGGCTGCCAGCCTGAAGGAGACTCGCTCATGCTGTCCGATGTGCCGTTTCTTGCGACGAACTCCGATGAGATCGAGTGGGACGACAACGTCACGCTGTTTCAACTGCCCACCGGCGCGCACAAGATCCACCCCAATCTCAGGATCAAGGTGTTGATGCGCGACGACAGGCAGGGACAGGTCGCCGCCCTCGTGAAATTTCCACCGGGTTACGTCGAGCCCGCGCACCAGCATGTCACGTCGCACTGCGTCGTCGTGCTCGAAGGCGAACAACATGTCGCCGGCAAGGTCCTGAAAAAGGGCGACTTCCATTACGCTCCCCCCAATACTCTGCACGGGCCGTTCGAGTACCCGGAAGGAGGAATCGTCTTCGCGGTGTATCGCTTCCCGCCCGCCGCGCCGCAATGATCCTGTGGTAACAACTTTGTCTAGGATGAAACGGCCCGTCACGGTACTGAGCGGCTTCCTGGGCAGCGGCAAGACCACGCTCCTCAATCACGTCCTGAAGGGCGATCACGGCCTGCGCGTCGCGGTCATGGTCAACGATTTTGGCGACGTCAACATCGACAAGGATCTTGTCGTCGGCCAGACGGGCGAGGTTCTCGAGCTCTCGGGCGGCTGCGTCTGCTGCACGATCCGCGGCGACCTGCTGCAATCCGCGCGCTCGCTGCTCACGAGCGGCCGGGATTTCGACTACGTGATCGTTGAGACCTCGGGACTGGCCGAACCCTCTGCCGTCGCGCAGACGTTTCTCGTCCCCGAACTCGAGCAAAGCTTCCGGCTCGATGCCGTGATCACGATGGTCGACAGCGCAAACGTGGAGACGTGGCTCGCACGCGACCAGACGGCCGCCGAACAGATCCGGGTGGCCGATCTGCTCGTGATGAACAAGCTCGATCTGGTCTCGCCGGAGGACGTCGACCGGCTTCGAGCCCTACTCGCCGGCATCAACCCCAACGCCCGGGTGCTCCCTTCAATCAACGGCAACGTGCCTGCCGACCTCCTGCTCGACATCGACGCGCACGGGCCCGGGGCGCCAGAAGGACCGGACCATGCGCGCGACCACGCGGCACACAGCGCCGTGGTAAGCGTCGCGTTTGAGGATCACATCGAACTCGACTACGATCGATTCGACGCATTCCTTCAGTCGTTACCCGAGGGCGTATTCCGCGCCAAGGGAACGGTCGCGGTTCGCGGTTTGAAGCGCCGCGTCATCTTTCACCGGGTGGGCAGCCGCAACGTGCTCGATCAGGGCGCCCCATGGAACGACGAACGCCGCTCCTGCAAAGCGGTTTTCCTCGGCCAGGACTTCGATGCCGACCGGCTGCTCGCGCAGTTGCAGGCGTGCGCCACCCGTCCCGTAGCGGGTCACGTTCAGGCGATGTCGGGAACTGGTTGATAGGTCAGCGGCCAATGGTGCCAAGGGTTGGATGTGGACCTGAGCGTTCGCGTTGATCCTGGCGCATCCTGGCAAGCCGACTTTTCCCGAAACGGGTGTCGCAGGCGCCCGGCGCCCAGTTTCTGCGATCTCGCCTCAAACCGACTTGCCTTTACCGAAGACCGGAGCATGATGCCAACCAGAGTCGAGTTTCCCACTGCGGCGCGCGACCCCGCGCGTGGGAAGCGCTGCACGCACACCGCCGTGGACAACTCGTGCACTGCAGTTCAACAGTTAACGAAGGCACTTTTTCTCTCTAAACCAGTGGAGCCACTGCTCTGTCCCGATGCACTGGAATGCCTATGTCTCGCCGTGGCTCATCGCACCGAATGCCCCCTTCTGCTGCAGTTCCCGTAAATCCGCGTCGCTGAGAGACAGCACCTCCTTCAGCACGGCGCCGGTGTGCTCGCCCAGCCGCGGCGGTGGACGCGAGGGCCCCGTATCGTCCGCCGAAAAATGGAACGGCGCGCCTACCATGCGCAGCGCGCCGCTCGTGGGATGCGCGAGCGTCTTGATCAGACCCAGCGCCTCGATCTGGGAATCGGACAGGATACGGTCGATGGTATGGATCGGCCCGCACGGCACTTCCGCTTCTTCCAGCAATTTGACCCACTCCTCCGTGCTTTTCTCGCGGAACCATCCACTCACGAGTTCCTCGACTTCGGCGCGGCGCGCGATGCGGGCGTGGTTTTCCGCATACCGTGGGTCATTGGCGAATTCGGGGCGGCCCATGACCCTGCACAAGCGCTGCCACTGGCCGTCGTTGCCGACCGCGAGCGTCAGATTCCCGTCGCGAGTCGGAAACACATTGTAGGGCACCGTGTTCGGATGCCCGTTGCCGAGCCGCACCGGTTTCTCCCCGGCCATGAGATAGCCGGCGGTGAGATTCGGCATGACCGCGAGACAGCTCTCCAGGAGAGAAAGATCGACGCGTTGGCCTTTGCCCGACCGCGTGCGTGACTGAAGCGCGCCCAGTATCGCCACCGCCGAGTACAGCCCCGTCACCAGGTCCACGATGGCCACACCGACGCGCATCGGCGCGCCGTCGGGTTCGCCCGTGACGCTCATGAGCCCCCCCATGCCTTGGGTGATCACGTCGTAGCCCGCGCGGCCCGCGAGAGGACCGGTCGTGCCGTAGCCGGTGATGGAACAGTAGATGAGACCCGGGTGGAGCGCGCCCAGCCGCTCGAAATCCAGACCGAGCGACTCCATCACCCCGGGCCGGAAGTTCTCGAGAACGACGTCGCACGCCTGCGCGAGCCGCAGCGCGAGATCGCGCCCGCTACTCGTCTTGAGGTCGAGCACGACGCTGCGCTTGTTGCGGTTGACCGACAGAAAGTACGTGCTCTCCCCGTCTGGCATGAACGGCGGGCCCCAGCCGCGCAGGTCATCGCCCGTGCCATCGCGTTCCACCTTGATGATGTCCGCGCCGAGGTCGCCCAGCACCATCGCGCAGTACGGGCCGGACAGCACGCGGGAGAAGTCGAGTACCCGAATCCCGTCGAGCGCCCTCGACATCGATCATGCCTCCGGCAGGAGGTAGTAACGCTCTTTCGCGTGCGCGAGTTCTTCGCGCACAACTTTCAACTCGTCGGCGGCCGGCGCGGGAAGAACCTCATAACCGCCCTCGATGCGGATCGGCCAGCCAAACGAGGCCTTCGCTTCTTCCGGGGCGATGTCCGGGTGAAGAGCGGCGAGGTACATCTCGCCCCGCTCGTCAAACTTGCACAGCCCCAGAGGATTGACCAGCGTGCGGGGACCGGTGCCCGGCTTGTAGCCGAGACGGGCGCGCTCCTCCGCTCCGCCCAGGTAACCCGGACTCGTGACGTAGTCGACACGCTCGGGATAACTGCGCTTGCTGCTGCTGGCGTTGACCAGCGTCAGGTTGCGCCCCAGGCTGGAGAGTTCCGTTCCGCCGCCGGAACCGGGCAAACGAACTTTGGGCTTCGAATAAGGACCGACGGCGGTGGTATTGACGTTGCCGTAGCGGTCGACGATGGGAGCTTCCAGCACCGTCATCTGCACCCTGCCCGAGCCGAGCCACATGTAGAGCGCGTCCAGGCTGCCCGCACAGACCGTGGCGCCCTCCGCAGCGACGAGGTCGCAGGGAGAAGTCGGAAACGTCGGCGTCAGGCGGTCCTCGACGATTCCGTTCTCGTAAACGATGACGATGTTCGGCGCATGCAGGCGGCGGGCGATGCGCGCCATCAGCATCGGCCAGTGGAAACCGACGAACAGCACTTCGCCGTCCGCGATGCAGCGCGCGCCCGTCACCAGCATCCGCTCGAAGCGTGTGGCGCTCATCACCAGTACCTCCTGTGCCGCACTTTGAGTTCCGCCAGGCGTTTCTCGCCGAGCTTCGTGACGAAGCCGGCGTGATCGCCGGTGGCGAGCACCCACTCGTCGATGTATCGGCGAAAGCCTTCCTCGGTGCGCGACAATTCACCGTACAGCGCGTGATGGGCGAGATCGCGGTAATAGTAGCCATAGGAATCCGTCGGGTGGGCGGCCCACGGTTCCACCACGACCGCATCGACCATGAAACCGGGAGCGACAGTCGCCTCGGGATGCTGCCGGATGATTTCGGTGTCGACGAGTTCTTCCGCGATGACGACGAGCTTCTTGCAGGCGGCCATGGCGAAGCGCATCTCCCCGGCCGGCCCGAACAACTGGGCGTTGCCGTACTCGTCTGCCCGGTGGACGTGGAAAAATCCAAGGGCCGGCTTGAGGGGCGGCACCACGCATACCGGCCCGCCGCCGAACGGGTTCTCTACGACGGCAAACTTTTCCGGGAGGAAGGTTCTCTGCGTGAAGTGCCCGGCGCCCTGCACCGGCGTGGTCGGCATAAAGGGCAGATTGCAGGCGCCCGCCGCCAGCGCCGTGGTGAACGCGCCGTAGCTCAATTCCTCGATTTCGATCGCATGCGGCTTGCCCTGCTCCAATGCCCGGCGAAAGCAGTGCGCCGGCACCGGCCCCACGGAATTCCAGACGTGGCAGGACAACACGCGCGTCACACACCCCGCCCCGACGAGCTGGTCCACCAGCACCCCGCCCGAGGTCTTCATGATGAAAAGGCCCTTGCGTTGCTGGCGGATCAACTCATGTGCGAGCGCCGTGGGATCGCTGAACGCGAACCCGCCGATGATGAGTTCCTGGCCGTCGGGCGCGAAGCGCCTGACCGCTTCCTTCATCGACAGGATCGGCTTCGCGCCGGTGCTCACTTCGCTATGACCTTGAATGGAGTGCGATTGACCAGCTCGGGACGCAGCTTCTCCAGATTCATCGCCTTGATGGCGTTCAGGCGGAAGAACTTGGCGAGGTTCTCTTGCTTGAATGTGCGCTTCTTGCCGCCCCATTCGAGACCGTTCTCGACGAACTGCGAGAAGTCATTGATCCAGTCCTTCGGGGTAAGAGCCGGAAAATCGGAACCGTAGACGAACTTCTCGGGCACGACAGAATTCATGTAATGAAAGACGCAAGGCTGATGGGCGAAGATGTAGGTAGGCATCCAACCGGAAAGGTCGAGGTAGACGTGCTCGTGGCGCGTGATGACGGCGAGCGCCTCCTCGGTCCAGGGCCAGCCGTAGTGGCTCATGATGATGCGCAAATCGGGAAAATCGGTCGCCACCTCGTCGAGGAACTCGGGACGGCAGGTGCGGATGGTGCAGCGGGTCATGCGCGTTGTGCCGGTGTGAAACAGTACCGGGAGACCGTACTCCACGCATTTCTCGTAGAGGGGATACGCGCGTTCGCGGTCATTCGGGAAAAAGTTCTGGTAGGCGGGATGGAACTTGAGCCCCACGATCCCGTACTCCTTCACGCACCGATCGATTTCCCGCAACGCGCCCTTCCTGTCCATGTGCGGGTCGATGCCGGCATAACCCAGATAGAAGCCCTCGTGCTGCTTCGCGTACTTGCCGATGTACTCGTTGGGCAGACAGGAAGCCCAGGTGGTGCAGGCGTTCATGTTGACGACGACCGCAAGATCGACGATTCCATCCTCTTTCAGCTCGGCCGCAGTCTGGTCTATCGTCTTGGTTTCCCGCCGTATATACCAGCTCTCGTGATGCGGCGAGTTCGGGCTCCTGGCGAAGTAGTCGTGGGCCTCGGTGTAGGAAAGGCCCTGCCCTTTGACCGTTTCCTCCGTGAAGGGATGGGTGTGGATGTCGATGACACCCTGAAGCTTCAGCATGGTGAGAATCTCCTGGGCGCTTGTGGGAGGCGAGTTCGATCGGGGCGTAGGTCGGGGTACGCGTAGCGTTCCCCAACATCCGCTAGGCGTCAGGTCGCCGCCGCTACGGCAACCTGACCTACGCCAAAAAGCAAAACCGGCCGACAATTCATAATAAACCCAATTTTACGTGAGCGGGCGCGTCAGGTGTTACGGTCAAAGTAAGACACTACAAGAGTGGATGGTGAGCTTACTTGATGGAGGCGGCCACGTGCTGCATGTGTTTTTCCGTGGCGTCACGCAGGGCTTTTGCCATCGCTTCTTTGGCAGCGAGCTTCTTCCATGCTGCGAGCGTCTGGTGCACGGTTCCCTCCACGACATCCCACATGGAACTGAAGGGAAGGCTCGCTGTATCCGCAAAGCGGCCGATTTGTTCCCGGGTAATGATATCGATCCGTCTGCTGCCGCCCAAGCCCAGGGCCAACTGATCCGTCGGGAGATAAGCGATGGTGGAAACATAGTCGTACGCCGGCGCGAGTACGGGCCTGCGGCCGTCCGGGTACAGCAGCGACCAGTTTTTCAAGTGCATGTCGCCGTTACCGATAAGGACAGAGAACACCAGGCGGCTCACAAAGTCGCTTGCGGTGTCCGCGCCCGCTTCCGCCGCCAGCACTTGGGCGATGTTGGCGTAACTGCGCTTCTGGTATTTGTCATCGGGAAACACGCCGAAGACCTGGGCGAAGTCCTCCATATGCACGCGCCCGCCGTCGAGCTTGCGGTCGAAGCGTGCCACGGTCAGGGCGTGGCCTTTCATCTTCCCCGCATCCTGCGGCAAGCCGTCGATTTCCCTGATGCGCACCAGTCGCACTTCAGGAACCGGAATGCCGATGCTGCGCGCGAGTTCCATCATGACGAATTCGTTCTCGGGCACGCCTTCGAAGCGCGCGGCCGGCAGTTTCACGATCCACGAACCGCCGATGCCGTCAGCCGGGATCGTGAGCCCACCGCTCGCTTCCATGATGGCGGAAAACTTGAGCTGCACACCGGCAAGGGAGAAGCGCAAGGGTGCGGCACGGGCATCATCACGGCGATCAACGCCGACACCATGATGATCATCATCATCGGCAGCATCAACGGCGGTGACCGTAATCGCGCCGGGCAAGTCGGCGCCCAGCGTCGCCAGCAGAAAAAATTCCCGTTCAGGCTTCACGCCCGCGCGCGCGGCCAGGTACTCGCGCAGGGGGCCTTCCGGCAGCAGGTTGGAGAAAAACGGCGGCAGGCGGATGTTGTAAGGCCGAACGGACGTCACCAATCCGCCCGAACGGCTTTTGAACGAAAGGCTGAGCGTGGGGCGGTTGTCATCGTTGACGTAGGCCTCATCGAAGGCAAACAGATGTCGGTCGCCAGCAAGGCGCGTGATGACGCCGATGCGCTTCCCATATAGGCGAACGGCAAGAGCACCGGGTTGATTCGCCGTCACGGCGCGCCTTCTTCGTCGTTATCGGCGTAGAGCGGGCGTTCGTCCGTTCGATCGTGTGCTTTGCGATCGCGGTAGTCGCGCACCGTGGCCTGAACCACCGGCAACAGCTCACGCGGCACCAGCACCAGGTCCCGATCGAGCACGCGCAGGATTTCCAGGAGCGTGTCATAGCGGGGCACGATCTTGCCGGTTTCGATGCCGGAGATATGACGCTGGGCGAGCCGCACCTTCCGGCCAAGCTCGAGCTGGCTCCAGCCTTTCGCCTGGCGTCCTTGCTTGATTTCTTGCCGAATTTCATCGGGCAGATTGCGTAGTCGGGTTGGTTTCATACCCTCTAGATCATAAAATATAGTGTTCTATGCTTCTTTTGGTATTGCATCAAGCCATCGTTAAATACCTAAAATATCATAACTCGGAGGAAGTAACACCATATAGGGTATTAAACGGAGCGGGCAGCGGCAAGAGGATGAACCGCGAAAACTTTCTGTCGCATGAGCGTGCTCTCCTTGGCGCACTCCCATACACTACAGTAACTTTTTATTGACTAGCAGCAATGTTCTAACCGATAATGCATGTGGCCGAGCGATTCGCTCGGGTGCGCTCTTTAACAGATTGGTTCTCCGAGGCCTTGAAGCGAGAGGCTTGGTAAGTCCGTTCTGCCGAAAGGCGGGACCCCCGCGTAAGCGCGGGAGCAAACGCGACAGCGGGTCGACATCTGGCCCGGTCGTCGGCGTCCTCGTACTCGGGTTCGTGTCGTCGAACGACGGTCGACGCCAAATGGTGTCGAGTGGGGTTCGCATTGGCGCGTGCCATGAGCAATTGGGAGGCTGGTTTGTTGGGATGGTTTGTGGTGTCTGGCTCTCTCCGTTCTGGCGCTTGCTTGCGAGGCTGGGCAATGTCGCCCGGAAAGGAGAAAGCATGCAAATGCAACACCATCTGTTAGAGCAGTGCGTAGATGCGCTAAAAGCGCTCCGCGCACGTATGCACGAAGAGCTAGATGCCGGCGTAACTGCGGAGCTTGATGAGGTAATTTACCGACTTGAGCAATGCTTGGAGAACGTGAACGAAGACGTGATGGTCGATGCGGAGTTGCGAGCGCGAGGGCTGGAGGTTTTGGCCAAGTGCCTGAACGCCGCGACGAACCTCGCTGAAATCGTCCATCGATTCTTTGGCCCGCAGTGACGCAGCAAACCATTACCAATCTTGCGACTGATGAATCTAGGAAAAGCTATATCCCTGTGCCGGACGCAGCGAGGCCTCACGCAGGCTGGACTCGCTGCGCGCGCCGGCCTATCCGTTTCCTACCTTTCGCTGCTGGAGCAAAACAAGCGAAAGGACCCTACACTTTCCACGATCCAAAAACTGGCTGTGGCGCTGGGTGTGCCCTCAGGCATTCTGTTTTTTCTCGCCGCTGACCAGAAAGAGCTCTCCGGCCTCGATCCGGAATTGCAGGAAAAACTCGCGTTTGCCGCGTTGAGTCTGCTCAATGCACCCGAACCCGCGCAAACCCTTTTATAGCTACGGTCCTATCCGGAACCTTGACACGCTAGCGGAGGTGCTTGAGATTTCGTGCGAGCAGCTTGGTCGCTTGGCTCGAAAGGCCAATCAGATGTACAGGCTGGTTCCGCAGAAGAAGAAAGGCGGTTCTGTGCGTAAGACGTATGACGCGGATCACGCGCTAAAAAGTGTGCAGCATCTCATCAAGACCCGAATCCTATCCAAGGTGCGATACCCGCTCTATCTGCAAGGCGGGATCCGAGATCCGGAGAATCCTCGTGACTATGCGCGCAATGCAGCCATTCATGCCGGCCAGGCGTGTGTGATCAATGAAGATATCGCCGACTTCTACCCATCCACGACATCTGACCAAGTTCGGGACATTTGGGAACACTTCTTCCGTTTTCCGGCAGGAGTGGCTGATTGTCTAACGCGGCTGACTACGCTGCGAAGTTTTTTGCCGCAAGGCGCCAAGACCAGCAGCTATCTGGCGAATCTTGTGTTCTGGCGCACTGAGTACGAGCTGGTCCGGCATCTGGCCTCAAAGGGCTTGAGATACTCGAGGCTCGCCGATGACATCACGGTGTCCTCGTCGAAACCGCTCACGCGGGGACAGAAGAGCGAAGTGATTTCAGCCGTCTATTCGTTCATCAAACGGGACGGCTTTTCGCCGAAGTACCGGAAGCACGCCATCTTCGAGCGGAACGAGGCAATGCTGGTCAACAACCTCGTGGTCAACGCGCATCCCGCGCTGCCCGTTCGCGAGCGGCAAACCGTTCGTTGCTTGGTACACAGGGCGTCGAATACTCTCAACGCTGGCAACGGGACGGTAAGTGACGTTCCGCTGGCGCATATCAAAGGCAAAATCGGAAAGGTCAAGCGCTTCCACGCGCGTGCGGGAACGCGATTGTCCGCGACGCTGCAAGCTGCACTGACGAGTGTGCAGAGATGAGACGGCTCAGGGGCTCAGGCCTGTGACCTTTTCGAGGTGCGTTACCAGGAAACCATTGACCCCGAAAAAAACCGTTGGGAGTTATGCTCCCGCGTGCTGGCACGTAATGACGTAGTCGAGAAACTTTCAGAGGCGTGGTGATACTTTATGGCGAGTTCCGGCGCCCTTGGATCATGCCGTATGCGTCGAAATCGGCTTCGCTGAATTCCGGGAGAAATATGCCGTTCGTCAGGAAAACTCATCGTGTCGGTTTGCTGACGCCGTCGTCCAACACGACGCAGGAACCGGAGTTTACGGAAGTGCTGCCGCGAACCGTTTCGCTGCACACGGGCCGCTTGGGCTTCACACACATCGATGCGGACACCATGCTGCGTTGCGTCGAGGAACTCGAGAACGAGAGCCGCAAACTCGGCGATGCCGACGTCGGCGTCATCGTCCTTGCGGCGACGGCGCCGTCGGCGACCGGAGGCAAGGGTTACGATCGCGAAGTGGTCCAAGGTGATCAAGGCCGCCGGCCTTGAGCACACGCAGTAAGAGCTCGATGGCACTGCGGGAGTGCGCGAACGATCGCGGGCACAGAAAATGTATCTTTCCCAGAAAATGTGTTGTTCCCGAGCAGGCGGGAACCCATACGGCGCATCATCTTGCGTGAACCATCCTATGGATTCCCGACTTCTCGGGAATGACAGTGCTTGTTGGGCCACCATCCGGCTCAGTTTGCCATAAGTTATTGCCATGACAGTGAGACCCGGTGTGTCGCCTGACGGAATCGCGATGCGGCATGACCGGTTTGTCTGGGAGCCCACGCCCGAGCTGTTAAGCCATACCACAATCACCGCCTTCCTCCGGGAACACGGGCTTCCGGATTACCAAGCGCTGCTCGCGCGTGCCGATGCCGGTCCGGAATGGCTGTGGGGTGCGGTGCTGCGATTTTTCGGGGTGCGCTTTTACCGGCCCTACGAGCGGATCCTCGACACGAGTGCGGGCATCGAGTCGCCGCGCTGGTGCGTGGGAGGCGAGACCAACCTCGTTCTCAACTGCCTCGACCGCCATCGCGGCACGCCAACGTGGTCACGCCCGGCGGTGATCTGGGAGGGCGAGCGTGGCGAATTGCGGCGCTGGAACTACGCGGAACTCGACGCCGCAACCTCGCGACTCTCGGCCGGCCTGCGTTCGCTGGGGCTCGGGGGCGGCGACGTGATTGCGCTCTACATGCCGATGCTCCCTGAGACCTGCGCGGCCTTTCTCGCGATCGCGAAGATTGGCGCCATCGCGATGCCGCTCTTCTCGGGATTCGGTCCGCAACCGATCGCCGACCGTCTCAACGACGGCGAAGCGAAAGCCGTCATCACCGTGGATTTCGCGTGGCGGCGCGGCAAGCGCATCGCCATGAAGGAAACATTGGACCACGCCGCCGCGGAGGCCGCGGCGCTGCGCCACGTCGTCGTCCTCGAGCGCGGGGGCGGCGATGCCCCGATGCGCCCGGGATGCGACCTGTGGTGGGCGGAACTCATACGCGCGCAACCGCCGGATTCACCCACCGAGGCGATGCCCGCGGAAGCGCCGGTGATGCTGATGTACACCTCGGGCACGACGGGCAAGGCGAGGGGCACCGAATGCGGCGGTGCGATTCTCATCGGATCCTTCCACCGGCCGCTGAAACCGAGTGCGTTCGGCAGCGCGGTTCCGGGTTCCGGCGCGGATGTCGTCGATCTTGAGGGGCGCCCGTGTGCGCCGGGGGAAGTCGGTGAGCTGGTGCTGCGGAAGCCCTCGATCGGTCTCACCCGCGGGCTGTGGCGCGATCTGGCGGGCTATCTCGAAAGTTACTGGCGCCAGATTCCCGGCGTGCGGGTGCAGGGCGATCTTGCGCGGCGCGATGAGGACGGATTGTGGTACATGCTGGGCCGCTCCGACGACACGATCAAGATCGCCGGAAAACGCACCGGCCCCTCTGAGATCGAAACGGTATTGCTCGCATCGGGCATGGTGGCGGAGGCCGCGGCGGTCGGGGTTCCCGATCCCATCACCGGCTCCGCGCTGGTATGCGTTTGCGTGCCGGCAATGGATGCAAATGATGAGGATCGACTGCGCTCAACGCTTGCCGAGCGCATCGCCGAACGCTTCGGTCCCCCGTACCGTCCCAGGCGGGTGCTGCTCGTGCCGGAGCTGCCGAAGACGCGTAACGAGAAAATCATGCGGCGGCTCGTGCGCGCGGTATTGACCGGTAACGCACCAGGTGATACCGGTTCGCTCATGAATCCGGAAGCGGTGGAAGCGCTTCGCGCGGCGGTTCACCGCGCACCCTGAAGGGGCAAGTGTTACCACGCAAACGCACCGCCATCCACGGGAATGATGGCGCCGGTTATGAAGTTCGACGCATCGGAGGCAAGGAGGACGGCTACGCCCTTCAGGTCATCCGGTCCGCCGGTGCGCCCGAGCGGGATGTCCCGGTGGATGCTCTCCTTGTTGCTCTGGTAGAGCTTCTCATTGAGCGGCGTCACGAAAAATCCCGGGCAGATGCAGTTCACCTGAATATTGTGCTGCGCCCACTTCACCGCCAGATCGCGCGTGAAGTTCACCAGCGCACCCTTGCTCGCACTGTAGGCAACGGAATTGTAGTTCCGGGGATTGCGCCCGACCAAGCCGGCGACCGAGGCGATGTTGATGATCTTGCCGCGCTTCACCTTGATCATCTCGCGCCCGACCGACTGCGCGCACAGGAACGGCCCCGTGGCATTGAGATCGAACACCTGCTGCCAGCGTTCGAGCGGCATCTCCTCCGGTGGCGCTGCCCACGCCCGGCCTGCGTTGTTGACGAGCACGTCGACGCGCCCGAATTTCTTCAGCGTCGCTTCCTTCATGGTTTCGACCTGATCGGGTTTGGTCACGTCGCAGCCGACGGCGAGCGCCTTGACTCCGATCTTTTCGATCCCCTGCGCCGCCTGTTCGCAGTTTTCCAGCTTGCGCGAGCAGATGACGATATTCGAACCCGCCTCGGCGAGCGCCGTCGCCATCTGCAGGCCGATCCCCGTCGCCCCGCCGGTGACCACACTGACCCGCCCACCCAGGTCAAACAAGTCCTTGATCGTTGCCACGAACCCTCCAGAAAAAAGTGAGCAGTGAGCAGTGAGCGGTGAGCGGTGAGCGGTGAGCGGTGAGCGGTGAGCAGACCTTTTCTTTCCCTGTCCGTTCACCGTTCACTGCTCACGCCCCTCAATCGTCTTTTAGCAACTGCCCGGCGATGATGTTGCGCTGGATCTCGGAGGTGCCCTCGTAGATGCGCACGATGCGCGCATCGCGGAACGTGGTCTCGATTCCCGCGTCTCGCATGTAGCCCATGCCGCCGTGGATCTGCACGGCGGCGTCCACCACCCGGCCGAGCGCTTCGGTCGCGTAGAGCTTCGCGACCGACGCTTCCATCGTGCCGCGTTCCTCGCGCATGAGCGTGTCGAGCGCCCGCCGCGTGAGCAGCCGCGCGGCATCGCGGCTCACCGCCATGTCGGCGAGCATCCACTGCAGGCCCTGGTACTCGGCGAGTTTTTTCCCGCCCTGGGTGCGCACCTTCATGTAATCGACACACTGCTCGATCAACTTGTCCATCATCCCGCAGCAGCGGGAAGCCACCGTCACGCGCCCTGCGGTCAGGGTCTTCAACGCCTGCACGTAGCCCATGCCTTCCTGCCCCAGCAGGTTCTCGGCTGGCACCTCGCAATCGCTGAACGCAAGCGGCGCCGTGCTGCAGCCGTGCATGCCCATCTTGAGTTCGTTTTTCCCGACGCTGAAGCCCGGAAACCCACGCTCGACGATGAACGCGGAGATGCCCTTGACGCCCTTCGACCGGTCGGTGATTGCCATCACCGTAAACACGTGCGCGAGGCCGGCATTGGTGATGTAGATCTTCTCGCCATTGAGCAGATAGCGGTCACCCTTTTTCACCGCTGTCGTTCGCATCGCGGCCGGATCGGAGCCCGCCTGCGGCTCGGTCAGCGCGAAGCTGCCGATCCACTCCCCGGTCGCCATCCGCGTCAGATACTTCTTCTTCTGCTGCTCGTTGCCGAGCGCGACGATGCCCCGGGTGCTGATGCCGGTGTGGTTGGCGATCACGGTGGCGAACCCGTAATTGGTTCGCCCCAGCTCCTCCTCGATCGCGCACTTGCCGGCAAGGTCGAGACCGCTGCCGCCGTACTCCGCGGGGACGGTGATGCCAAAGAGCCCCAGCTCGCGCGCCTTCTGCAGGAGATCTTCGGGAACCTCGTCGTTCTCCTCGATCCAGCGCGAGCGCGGATCGACCTCTTCGCGAACGAAGCGCCGCACTTCGTCGCACAGCATCCGAACCTCGGCAGAAAGCTCCATGGTGGCCCCTATATCAAGATTCCCGGAACATCGTTAACCGCGGATGCACGCCAATATGGTAAGCGGTAAACGGTGAGCGGTAAGCAGAATAAAGTGCGGCACGATGGTTTTTCTCGCTCACCGCTCACTGCTCACCGCTCACTGCTCACCGCTCACCGCTCACTGCTCACCGCTCACTGCTCACCGCTCACCGCTCACTGCTCACTGCTCACCGCTCACGAGTTTTCCCGCGTTCATCTGCGGCTATCCCTGTATTTGACCGCGGCTTGATCAGCGCATCGACGGCCTTCACGCCTTTGCCCTCCGGCATCACGATGAGCGGATTGATGTCGAGCTCGGCCACGTGATCCTTGAGATCCGCCGCGAGCGCCGAAAGCTTCACGATCGCATCCACCAGCGCATCAACATCCGCAGGCGGGCGGCCGCGGGCACCCGTGAGCAGCGCGTAACCCTTGATCTCGCCCACCATGTCGCGCGCGATCGCGGGGGTGACCGGGGCCAGCCGAAACGCCGCGTCCTTCAATACCTCGGTGAAGATACCACCCAGCCCGAACATCACCGCCGGACCGAATTGATCGTCGTTGGTCACGCCGAGGATCGCTTCCGTGCCGCCCGTTGCCATCTCCTGCACCAGCACGCCCTCGATTCTTGCGTCCTTATTGTACGCCCGTGCGTTCACTAGAACCTCATCGTACGCCGCGGCAATCTCCGCCTCGGACGCGAGGTTGAGCCGCACCGCGCGTGCCTCTGTCTTATGCGGGATATCCGGAGACTGCACCTTCAGCGCCACCGGGTATCCCATGCGCCTCGCGATCGCGCAAGCCTCCTCCTTTGTCGTCGCAAGCTCCTCCCGCGTTACCGGGATGTCGTACTCGGCAAGAATTCGCTTTGCGCTGTGCTCGGTAACGTCGGCGGTTTTTCCCGCGAGTGTCTTCCGTGCGATGGCGCTGCTCAGGACGGGCGCGGTTTCCCCGCTCCGACCATCCCGCCGACGTTTCGCCTCCGAATACCATGACAGCGCCGCGAGCGCCCGCCCGCAGCGCACCGGCGACTTGTAATGGGGGATGCGCGCGGCGTCGAGCAGCGCATAGGCTTCCGGCGCGACCGCGTCGCGCGCGCTCCACGTGAGGAACACCGGCTTGTCGGTGCGCGCCACCCCCGCCACGATCTCGCGCGCGATCCGCTCCGCGAGTTCGCCCTGCAGCGAGGCGTTGATGAGCGCGACGCAATCGACGCCGGGGTCCTCAACGATCGCCTGCAGCGTGCGATTGACGAGGGTGAGATCGTTGAAGATCGCCGCCGTCACGTCCACTGGGTTGAGCAGCGAGCCGAAGCTCGGCACGATCCCGCGCAGCCGGTCGAGCGTCTGCGGCGCCAGCTCCGCCATGCGCATGCCGCGCCCGATCACCTCGTCGGTCATGAGGATGCCGGCGCCACCGGAGATGGTGATGATGGCGAGGCGGTTGCCCCGCGGCAGCTTCCCGCAGCGGAAGGCGCGCCCGTAGTCGGCGAGGTCCTGGATATCCTCGACCTGGATGATCCCCTTTTCACGGAACACCGCCCGGTAGAGCGCCATCGCACCGCCGAGGTTTGCGGTGTGCGAGGCAGCCGCTTTTTGCCCGTGTTCCGTATTGCCGACTTTCCACATGAGTATCGGCTTGCCCGCGGCGAGCGCGGCATCGCCGATGTCGAGCAGCCGGCGCGCATCCTTCAAACCCTCAATGTAGCCCGCGATGATCTCGGTATTTGGATCCTGTATATAGTAATTAATGAAATCGAGCGCGGACACGCCGATTTCATTTCCGGTGGTCACCATCTGGCGGAACGGCAGGCCGCCGTCGAGCGAGGAGAGGTTCATCACCGAGAAACCGAAACCGCCGCTCTGCGACACCATGCTCACCGCGCCCGGCTCGTAATCCGCATTGAACACCGAACCGAAGCCGGCATAGACGCGGTCGGCGGCGTTGATCATGCCCTGGCAATTGGGGCCGACGACGCCGATGCCGTATTCGCGCGCGATGGCGATCAACTCCCGCTGCATCACGACGCCGCCGCCGCCCACCTCGGAGAACCCGGAGCTGAAGATGATCGCGTAGCGCACGCCCTTCGCGCCGCACTGGCGGAGCACCTCGGGAACGCGCGCGGCGTTGACCAGGATCAGGGCGAGGTCCGGCGCCTCGGGCAGATCGGCGAGCGCCGGGTAACACTTGACGCCCAGGATTTCCGGGTAGCGCGGATTGACCGGGTAGAGCCGCCCCCCGTATCCGTGCGCAGTGAGGTGTTTCAGCGGCTGGCCGCTGATGGTGATGAGGTCCCGGGAGGCGCCGACGATCGCGATCGCACGCGGGTTGAAAAACCGCTCCAGGTCTGTTCGCATTTCCTCCCGCTCTCCCGATCGCACGTGCGGCGCACGCGCAAAAACCGCGATGTTACCGGCGGAACGGGCGGCGGCCAAGGCGGGCTACCGCTTCTGGAACGAATAGCCGCGCTCGCGAAACAACCTGACGCAGGCATCGACCGCCTGCGCATCGAACTTCGCGCCGCGGCCCGCCGTGATCTCGGCAAGCGCCGCATCGCTGCCCGCGGCCGGCCGGTAGGCGCGCGGCGCGCTCATCGCCGCGACCACGTTTGCCACGGAGAGGATGCGCGCTTCGAGCAGGATCTGGTCGCCCTTCAGCCCGCGCGGGTAGCCCGAACCGTCGAGCAGTTCCTGGTGCTGCAGCACGATCTCCGCCACCGGCCAGGGAAAATCGATACCCTTGAGAATGTCGTGGCCGGCCTGCGCGTGGGAGCGGACGAAAGCGTATTCCAGCGCATTGAGCTTGCCCGGCTTCGCCAGGATCTCGCCCGGCACCTGGATGTTGCCGATATCGTGCACGAGCGCGGCAAGCTGCAGGCCGCACATCCGCTCCGCCTCAAGCCCCAGTTCGCCCGCGATCGCCACCGCGAGCCCCGCGACGTCGCGCTGGTGGCCCGCGGTGTAGGGGTCGCGCGTCTCGGCTGCGGCCGCGATCGCCGCGATCGCATCCTCCATGCTCTTCCGAACGCGACGCTCGGCCTGCCGGCGCTCGGTCACGTCGCGCAGGTTGGCGATGCCGATCTTCTCGCCCTCGCTGTCGAACACCCCGCTCGCCGTCGCCTCGACGATCCGCCAGCTCCCGTCGCGGTGGCGCAAGCGGAATTCGACCGTCACCCGCTGCGCTTCGCCGCGCAAGATGCGCCGGTACGCGCCCTCGAGTTCCGCCAGGTCCTCGGGATGCACCAGCTCGAAACTCGAGCGCCCGATCCGCTCGGCATCGCGGTAGCCCAGCACCCGCTCGATGGCCGGGCTTTCGTACTTGACGGTGCCCTCGGCGTTGACGACGGCGATGACGTCGCCGCTGTTCTCCACCACGCCGCGGAAATAGGCCTCGCGGCGCCGGACGTCCTCATCCAGCGTCTGGCGCGCGGTGATGTCGTCAGCCACCCAGATTGATTTTCCTCCCTCCTTCTGCTCGCCCGCCGCCCTGCCGGCAAGGTGCGCCCAGAACAGGGACCCGTCCTTGCGCTTGAGCTGAAGCGTAGTTTGGTAGATGCGCCCGGAGGCAAGCTCGGGGTAGGCGTCGCTGCCGAGTTTCTCGTATTCGGTCCGGCCCGGATAGATCAGCTCCGTGCTCCTGCCGATGAGTTCGCGCTTGTCGTAGCCCAGCATTTCGGCAAACCGGCGATTGACGCGCTCGATGACGCGATCCTTCACGACGGCGAACCCCGCTGGCGCATTCTCGATCGTCAGTTCCAGCTCGGCGAGCGCCGTTCCGACCTTTGCCTCCGCCGCCTTGCGCTCGGTCACGTCCACCGAGGCGCCGGCGACCCCGAGCACCTTGCCTTCCGCGTCGCGCAGCATCGCCGCCGCCAGCAGGCTCGTGAACAGTTCCCCGGATTTCGTGCGGTTCACGACCTCGACCACCGCGCCGTCGCGTTCGAGCACGGCGCGGCGCACCGCGTCCCCGGCCACGGGATCCGCGTACAGCATGTTGACGTGCTTGCCGAGCACCTCGTCGCGGCGATAACCGAAGGCGCGCTCCGCTGCGGGGTTGAATTCCACGACGCGCCGGTCGCGGTCCACCGCCACGATCAAAGCGCGCGAGGACTCGACGATGGCGCCCGCGATCTGCGCGGACGCGCGGGCCGCCGCCTCGGCCTGCTTCAATTCGGTGATGTCCTGGAAGATATAGAGCCGCCAGGCAGGCGGAAGGCCCGCGGACGCGCCCACCGAGCGCACGAGAAACACCTCGTCGGGCGGAAGCGGGAGTTCGAACTCGGTATCGCCGGTCTCCGCTGCCTCGACCGGGAACGCGGCTTCGCGCGCCGGGAACAGTTTCCAGTACACCTTGCCCGTCAGGTTGGTGACCGGGACGCCGGCCCGCTCGGCATAGGCGCGGTTGGCGCGCACGATGCAGCCCTTCTCGTCGTGCATGAAGATCGGCTGCGTCAGCGAGTCGAGCGTCTGCGTCCAGGCGGCACGTGCCTGCTCCACGCGTCGCGACAGGACTTCCTGCTCGGCGAGCTGCGCCGCGAGCTTTTCGATCCGGGCGCGCGCTTGCGCCAGGTCCTTGCGCAGTTGATCGACTTCACTGGCGCGTTGCGCGCCGCCCTTGCCGGCAGGTTCAGCCATGCGATTTCCCGCCCACCGTGTAATGCGCTTCCCGCACGATAGTCAAAAACCCCGCGAGATACAAGCGGCCGTGCAATGTTATCATCAGCCTCACCCGATTTTCGGCCCGAACGTGAACGCCGCACTCAAATCCGCAGCCCGACTGCTTTCGCTGAAGGACGTCTGGCTGCTCTCAGGCGGGCATTGCTTCACGCACTGGTATCCCGCGACCTTCTTCATCCTGCTGCCGATCCTCGGCAAGGAACTGGGCCTCTCCTACACCGAGATCGGCTTCATCATGACGGTGCAGCACCTCGCGGGCGCGATGACCAACATGCCCGGCGGGATGCTGGTCGACGCGATCGGCAAGAAGGGCTATCTCATGGCGATTTCGCTCTTCTGGGTTGGCGTGCCGTACGCGCTGATGGCGCTCACGCACAACTACTGGATGCTGCTCGCGTGCGTGGCGCTCGTCGGCATCGGCAACAACCTGTGGCATCCCTCGGCGATTCCGGCGCTCGCCAACCGCTATCCGGATCGCAAAGGCTTCATCCTCGCGCTGCACGGCATGGGCGGGAATCTCGGCGAAGCGATCGCGCCGCTGTTCATCGGGCTGCTCCTCACCTACATGAGCTGGCGCACCGCCGTGATTGTCAACATCATCCCCGGCGCCGTGATGGCCGTGATGATCCTGCTCATGCTGGGCGCATTTGCCGTGTCCTACAACACCGGCGGCACGCATGCCCCGGCTGAAAGGAAGACCCCCGGCGAGTATCTGCGCGGCACCCTGGGCCTGCTGCGTAACCGCGGACTCATGCTGATCTCAATCAGCTCGGGGTTCCGCATCATGACCCAGATCGGGCTCCTTACCTTCCTGCCCGCGTACTTGGCCTTCGAACTCGGCTACTCGCCGTGGGCCGTGGGCCTCGCCATGACGCTGTTGCAGATTGCGGGATTCATCGCGACACCGATCGGCGGCTACCTCTCGGACAGGATGGGCCGCAAGAAGGTGGTGATGGCGAGCTTCGGCATGACAGCGATCCTCATCGTCGCGATGGCGCTTGCGGGCCGGACGCCGGCGTTCATATTCATGGTGGCGATCCTGGGATTTTTCCTGTATGCGACACGCGCAGTGATCCAGGCGTGGACCATCGAGGAAACGCCGAAGCATCTCGCCGCGACCGGCATCGGGCTAGTCTTCACGCTGCAGGGAATCGGCGCGGCGATCTCGCCCACCATCTTCGGACTTATCGCCGACACCTACGACATCTTCACCGCGTTCTATTTCCTCGCGGGCACGGTGATCGTCGCGAACTGCCTGATCGTTTTCATGCCCGACCACGGAATCGCGCACGGAAAACCCGCCGCCGCAACACGCTGAGTGAGCAGCGGCCTCGGCAGCAGTAGCGCGTGCCCTGCATGGTCTGGCCAGGCTTCACTCTGGCGCGACCCAATGGGGATTCCACGCGACTTCCCACAAATGCTGGTCAGGGTCCTGAAAGTAACCCGCGTAACCTCCCCAGAAGGTGTCGTGCGCCGGCTTGACAATGGCTGCGGATAGAAGCGGAGCGCGCGCTCCAGGTCATCGACGCCGATCGTGATGAGCGTGATCCACGGTTTCATGCTCGGGCCATGCCCGCTGCACGCGACCTTAACGGTCCGGTTGTGCCACGCGCATCGCGTCGGTCACGAATCGGGGGTTCAAGTAAGCCGCTGCGCGGCAGCCAAGGTTGCGCATCGCTGTAGCCTCGTGTAGCGCCACACCCGGCGTCCGCAG